>NZ_SLTI01000007.1:0-300000 GCF_004347735.1 Sulfuricurvum sp. IAE1
CCAATGAAGGGTCTGCCCGCAGGAGGGCAGGACGTCCTTAGCGGACGATATCGAAGAAGTAGTCGGTCGAAGCGATGTTTTTGGTCTCTTCGTCCAGCTGATCGAGAACTTTGTTCGTGATCCAGGTGAGAAGGTTGAGCGCCCCGTCGTAACCGCTGATGCTGTAGCGGTGGAGATGGTGGCGGTCGAAAATCGGGAACCCGACGTAAATCAGCGGTGTACCCGTATCGCGCATCAGCTCTTTCCCGTAGCTGTTTCCGATCATGAAATCGACCGGCTCGGTGAAGAGGAAGCTGCGCATGTGCCAGAGGTCTTTTCCGGCCCATACGTGGAGCGAATCTTTGGCCGGAGAAGTATCGAGCAGCGCTCTCATCTCTTCTTCCCAGCCGTTGGGGGCGTTGTGACACAACACGTGCGTCGGTTCCGCACCCATCTCGAGGAGGAACGACACGACACCCAGAAGGAAGTCGGGATCGCCCCAGATCGCAAATTTTTTGCCGTGCATGTACGGATAGGAATCCTGCATCGCATCGACGAGGCGTCCGCGCTCGATTTTGAGCTTTTCAGGAACGTCGGTGCCGGTCAGTTCGGCGAGTTTCATGACGAACTCGTCAGTACCTTTAAGACCGATCGGGTTGCTGAATCCCCCCTCGTGTTTCCACCGTTTCTGAACCATTTTCATGGTTTTGGCGGTAGCGTATTTCTGGAGACTGATCGTCGCTTTCGAGTTTATGCAGTCTTTGGCGTCCTCGAGCTTCGTTCCGCCCTGGAACATTTCATATTTGCCCGCAGGCATGTCCCACTGATCCGAGTGGTCGCCAAGCATGATGTAATCGGTGCCGAACGCTTCGACGATGCTTTTCACCGAGCGGAGGCTTCCGATATAGGTTTCAAAACCGGGGATGATGTTGATACGCTCTTTTGTCTCCCCTTTTTGACCTTCGGTCAGCTGGCTCATGATCCCGTGCATCATGTTGTCGTAACCCGTGATGTGGCTTCCGACGAATGAAGGCGTGTGGGCGAAAGGAACCGGATAATCGGCAGGGAGAAACTCGCCGCCGTCCTCTTCTTTTGCACCCGTGATGAACGCGCCCAGGTCATCCCCGATGACTTCGGCCATACATGTGGTCGAAACGGCGATCATTTTGGGTTTATAGATGGCGGCACAGTTTTTGAGCCCCTCTTTCATGTTGACCAGACCGCCGAATACCGCCGCGTCTTCCGTCATCGAATCCGATACGCACGGTGTCGGCTCTTTGAAGTGACGGGTAAAGTACGAACGGAAATAGGCGACACATCCGTGGCTTCCGTGAACGTAAGGCATCGTCCCCTCGAACCCGAGCGCAACCATAACCGCACCCAGAGGCTGACACGCCTTTGCGGGATTGATCGTAATCGCTTCGCGGGCGAGGTTTTTTTCGCGGTAATCCCACGTTTTGGTCCATTCGGCGATCTCGTCCACTTTGGCCGGATTGATCGCGAGCATAGACGACTCGAACTGTTTTTTGTTCGCCAGGACTTCCTGGTATTCAGGTTTTAGGAACAGGTCTTTCCCGTTGACGATTTTGTCTACGTTTTGCATGATAAACTCCTTATATCAGGCGAAGAGGGATCAACCCTCTTGCTCCCATGGTGCTTTGGAATGTGCCCATACCGGAGAGTTGATCGCAAGATCCATATCCTGGGCGAAAATGGCGAACCCGTCGTAACCGTGGTAGGGTCCGCTGTAATCCCATGAGTGCATCTGACGATACGGCAGACCCATTTTCTGGAATACGTACTTCTCTTTGATCCCCGAAGCGACGAGGTCAGGCTGAAGTTTCTTGACGAATGCCTCGAGCTCGTACTCGTTGACGTCGTCGTAGATGACCGTCGAGCGGAAAATCTCTTCTTTGGTACGTTTGTAATCGTCGTCGTGGGCAAACTCGTACCCCGTACCGATGACTTCCATACCCAGATCCTCATACGCACCGATAACGTGGCGCGGACGGAGACCGCCGACGAACAGCATGACCTGTTTCCCTTCCAGACGCGGTTTATACTTCGCGATGACCGCATCGATCATCGGCTGGTATTTTGCGATCACTTCTTCGCATTTTTTCTGGATCGACTCGTCGAAGAACGAAGCGATTTTGCGAAGCGATTTGATCGTCTGTGTCGGTCCGAAGAAGTTGTACTCGACCCAGGGGATCCCGTACTCTTTTTCCATGTGACGGCTGATGTAGTTCATTGAACGGTAGCAGTGCAGCAGGTTCAATTTCACTTTCGGCGTCAGGGCCATCTCTTTGAGCGTGGCGTCACCCGACCATTGCGCAACGACGCGAAGACCCATCTCCTCGAGGAGGATACGGCTCGACCATGCGTCACCGCCGATGTTGTAGTCTCCGATGATCGCGACGTCGTAGGGAGTCGCTTCCACATCGGTGGTATCGAGGTTGACGTCGGCATCGAAAACGTAGTCACGAACCGTGTCGTTGGCGATGTGGTGACCGAGTGATTGAGACACCCCGCGGAAACCTTCACAGTTGACCGGAACGATCGTTTTTCCAAGCTCGGCCGCTTTGACTTTCGCCACCGCGTTGATATCGTCCCCGATCAGACCGATCGGACACTCCGACTGGACGGTAATACCGTTGTTGAGAGGAAACAACTCTTCGATCTCGTCGATACATTTGGCCAGTTTTTTATCTCCGCCGAAAACGATGCTGTTTTCCTGGAAATCGGAGCTGAAGTTCATCGTAACGAACGTGTCGACACCGGTTACACCGATGTAGTAGTTACGACGACCCGCACGGCTGTACTGACCGCATCCGATGGGACCGTGGCTGATGTGGATCATGTCTTTGACCGGACCCCATACGACCCCTTTGGACCCCGCATAGGCACAACCGCGCTGGCTCATGACGCCCGGAACGGTTTTTTTGTTCGAGCGGACGTCGCCGCACGTTTTTTGGCTCTCGTCGTTGGGAGAGCCGACACCGAGGTGTTTTTCACGGTTTTTGGCCGCTTTTTCGGGATACGCTTTGAGGATCTCCTCAACGGCGGCTTTTTGTCTGGCTTCTAATGTTTCTGGACCCATGGTACACCTCCTCAGGCCACTTCGATACGGAATTGTTCCATCGAATCGAGGTTTTTGCACAGTGCCATCGTCTCATCGTCGCCCGCATCGAGGCGTTTGGAGATTTCCGACATCTGGTAGCGGTTCATGTAGATCATGTACTTCTGCTCGTTGTTGGGGTTCTCTTCTTTGAAGTAGTGAACCAGGGCTTTGAACAGGAACGTGTTTTTGTTCGTGTAGCTGAGCCACTGTTTGTCTTTCTCTTTGGTCCCCATCAGCAATTTGATCTCGTTGACACTGCTGGTGTCGACGTCTTTCAGTTTTTCAACCACTTTTTCGTCCGGAATTTTGTTTCCCATATCCGCTGGGAAGTGAAAACCTAAAATAAACATCTTGTCTCCTTTGTCTGTTGTTTTCTTTTCATTTAAGATGTTATACGTAGCGGGAGCGAAGCCCCCGCCACTACGCTAACGCTGAGTTTGCTTCAGCAGCAGGCTCAGCACGGCACGCCGTGCGTTACACCTTCGGCAAGCCATCAGGTGTTGCGCTTGGATTGTGGGAGAAGCGTTAATTACGCCTCTGCCGCTTTACCGACGATCGATTCGTCAACTTCTTCTTCAAGACCGAATTCGAGGAGAAGGTCTTCGAGCTCATCCATGCTGACCGGAGTCGGGATGATTTTCATGTCGTTGTAGACGATTTTACGGGCGAGTTCTTTGTACTCTTTCGCCTGGTCTGAACTTGGGCTGTACTCGACAACCGTCATACGGCGCAGTTCCGCGTGTTGAACGATGTTGTTACGCGGTACGAAGTGGATCAGCTGCGTTCCGATACGGGTTGCAAGCTCGAGAGCCAGATCGTACTCACGGTCCGTCATACGGGCGTTACAGATAAGACCCGCAAGGCGTACTCCACCGGTGTTCGCGTATTTCAAGATCCCTTTAGAGATGTTGTTCGCCGCGTACATCGCCATCATTTCACCCGACATTACGATGTAGATTTCCTGAGCTTTACCTTCACGGATCGGCATTGCAAATCCGCCGCAAACAACGTCCCCGAGAACGTCGTAAGAGACGAAATCAAGACCGTCTTCATCATAGGCACCCTCTTCTTCGAGGAAGTTGATCGCCGTGATAACCCCGCGACCCGCACAACCTACTCCCGGCTCAGGTCCGCCCGACTCGGTGCAGTTGATCCAACCGCCCGGAGTTTCCGGAGCGAAAAGACCTTTACCCCAAAGGCGCGCTTCTTCCATCTCGACGTCCTCGATGGTTCCGTTGTCCGCAGCAAGCTGAAGAATGGTGTTCTGCGCTTTCTCATGGAGAATCAAACGGGTTGAGTCCGCTTTCGGGTCACAACCGACGATCATAATGTTTTTACCGAAGTAATGTGCCATAGCGGCCAATGTGTTTTGGGAAGTGGTAGATTTACCGATCCCGCCTTTTCCGTAGAATGCGATTTGACGCAAGCTTTCGCTTCCAGCCATCTTAAACCCCTTGTGTTGAACTTCGCTGTAGTTATTGCAAGGGGTGTTCTACGGTTTTTTGCGACATTTTTTAAAATGACGCGACAAAATGCCGCTTTAAAGACAAATTTGTAGGAACGGGTTTTGCAGGAGTCCGTTTTTCGCCGGAAAGACGACGGATAAAGGGCCTTGAACGATCAAAGAAGAAGGGAAACGGTTCAGGGGAGACGGTACAGCATCCCCATGTTGCCGGGGACGAAACCGTAGTGACGGTAAAAAGAGATTGCGCGGCTATTGCGGCGGTCGGCCGCAAGCGCGATGCGGCGGTAGCCTCTGCATTCTGACTCGGCGATAAGTTCTTCGATCAGCGCTCTGCCGATCCCGCGACCACGGCAGGAACCGGTGACAATGACGTCTTCGATCAGCCCCACCTTCCCGCCGACGGCGGTCGAAATGAGCGGCTGCATCGTTGCCATTGCGACGATCGCGTCATCGACCTCGGCGACCAGCACCGTTGTTTCGGCTGTGTCGAGGAGCAGTTCAAGCCCACCGCGGTGCGCCGCGACGTCGATCGTAAAATCGTCTTCGAGAGCGAAGAGCTCGCACAGAAGCGACGTCATCGTTTCGACATCGTCCATGCTCGCGCGGCGTATTATCATCGGCCCGTTTTCATCCTCTCGAGAATTTCCGCGAGTTTATCATGGCGCAGCTGAATCAACCGCTCGATCTCGTCGTAATCGAACGTCCCGAAATAGCTCATATCAAACAGTCTGAGAAGGGCTGCTCGGCAGCAGCTCTTGTCACACTCCGTGACGAGTTTTTTCGCTTTTTTGTACGGCAGATCGGTCTCCTGGAATATCACGATCGCTTCGGCGACGGTTTTACCGCCGCATTCGCAGATCTCCAGGGCGAGGACTTCTTCTTTCGTCGCCATAAAAACCCCCTTAGAGGGAGTGGGCCTTTTTATAGTCGTTGGCCGCTTTCACCGCGTCATAGAGCTGTGCCGCAAGATCGGGCATTTTGACGTAATCGCTCCAGAGGGTGTCTTCGACTATGTCGTGTATCTGGGATGCGACGTCGGTTGCGAGGCGTTTGAGCTTGGCGAGCTCTTTTTTGGGATCGATTTCTTCAGACATGATGACTCCTTGTTTGAGAGATTGAATGCATTTTCCGTTCAAATCAGAGCGAAAACGCGTAGATATTGCCGAATTTGACCGTTTCACCCGCACCGCGGGTCATGTGATAGAACGTCTCTTTACGCTGGAAGTGGTAGCGTTCGTACAGGTCGGTCGCGGCACGGTTTTGCAGTGGGACGTCGGCGATCACTTTTTTCAGCCCGCGGAAATACAAAACCCCGCGCATCATTTTCTCCGCTTCCTCTTCAAACCCTTCGCGGCATTCCCACGGCCCAAGATAGACGCCGCGCGCATTGATGACGCTGGAGTGCTGAAACGAATTGGGAAGCGCGAATTTAAGCGAACTGTTCCGCTCCATCTCGTCAAAGAGCAGCGCACTGCGGTCCTCGCCGTACGTCTCGTAATCGAGCCGCCGCAATACGGCATCGAAATTGCCGCCGTCAAGTTCTTTGGCCTGCGCGTTCGTAAAACTAAACGGCGGAACTTTACCGACGTTGAGATAACGCCCCACTTCGGCAGTCGTAGCGAATCCGTATCCTTCGAAAAAGGGGCGCATTTGCGCTGTCGAACGCAGCGAGAGGCAGGGCGCTTCGTTTTGGAGCGCACCCAGCAGCGTCTCGAAAAGCCGCCGCCCGATCCCCAGATTCTGATGCGAAGGGCGGACCATGAAATATTTCACCGAGGCGCTCTTCTCGTACACGACGCCGACCGCCGCACCGACGAGTGATCCTTCTTCGTAGGCACCGTAGCACAGGTGGGGCGCATGCATCATCATGAGCTTGATGTGGTATCCGTCCAGCAGCACCCCCGATTCTCCGGCGATTTTTGCCAGCTCCGCGACGTCGGCGTATTTGAGCCATCCTATAAACATACCGCTTCCTGATAAAGGGATCTGAGTTCGTACGATTCGAGCACCCGCTTGCGCGCGGTGACGATCTCTCTGATTTTCGGCAGGAGCGCCGAGAGGATCGTCGTGTCGGGAATGATTCCCATCCGCTCCAGATGATAGCGGATCGTCGCGCTTCCCGAGTGCTTGCCGATCGGGAACTCGCGGACGCACCCCACCTCTTCGGCTTCGTAGGGTTCGTACGCGTGCGAATCTTTCATCATCCCGTCCGCATGGATGCCGCTCTCGTGTGAAAAAAGCCGTTCCCCCACCACCGGGGCGTTCGGAAGAAGCGGCATATTCGCCGCCGAGGCAACCGTCGAGACCAGCTCTTTGATCTTCACGGGGTCGATGGAGCGTGCTTCGCCGTACAGATGCCGCAACGCCATCAGCACCTGTTCGAACGACGCGTTCCCCGCCCTCTCGCCCAGCCCGATCACCGTCGTATTCATCGATACCGCCCCCGCATCGATCCCGCTGAGGGCGTTGGCGTTGGCCAGGCCGAAGTCGTTGTGGGTATGCATTTCGATCGCCAGCAGATCGTAGCCGCAGAGGGTTTTGATCGTGCCGTAGGTCTGCGTGGGGGTCATGATCCCGACCGTATCGCAGTAACGGAAACGGTCCGCCCCGCACGCGCGTCCCAACTCCATCACCTCGCGGATAAATCCGATATCACCGCGCGAACTGTCTTCGCCGCCGATACAGACGAAAAGCCCCTCCCGCTTTGCGGCGGTAAGCACGTTTTCCATCTCTCGAAACATCGCGTTTTTGTCACCGCCGAATTTCACCCCGATCAGCAGATCGGAGATGGGAACGGAGAGATCGACGGCACGGACGCCGCAGGAGAGCGAAGCGTCCAGATCTTCCATCTTCATCCGGTTCCACGTCATCATCCGCGCCCCGAGACCGAGGGCCAAAAGCTCTTTGATGTCGTCGCGCTCGCGCTCACCCATCGCCGCAATACCGATTTCGAGTTCATCCGCACCGCACGCATCGAGCAGCGTCGCGATACGGAGTTTTTCTTCCGTATTGAACGCGACATAGGGAGCCTGCTCCCCGTCGCGCAATGTGGTGTCATTTATTATCGCCATTCTGGCTCCCTTACACGTCCAATGGGCAAAGCCCATCGGACTACGCTAACGCTGTGTTTTCTTCGGCAGAAAGCCCACGCGCAGATAAACCGCGCTTGAAAACTCACCATTAACCTCTGTTTCATGGTTAATTTACTTCCATTTCCTCGGGGAGGTTGAAATATTTACGCGCCGCTTTGAGCACGGAGGCTTCGATCGGCTGGTACGCGTAGCTCTGATCCGCGACGATCCCCGCAGCTGCGAGGTCATTTTGCGGACAGCCGCCGATTTTGGCGGTGAGGATGAGCTTGACGTCCTTGAGACGGTCAAGGATCGGCTGCAGCGGATTGGTGCCGTCGGGCCCGGCGCAGTATTCGGCCTCGACCTTGCGGTGATGGATAAACCGGATCCCCCGGTCCCCCGCTTCGTAGATCAAAAATTCCCGTACGCTTCCGAAGTGCTGGTTGATCATCCCCTCGCCGGCCGTCGTTACCGCGACAAGAATCGTATGACCGTCCGAACTGAGCTCCGCCTTTTCTTTGCGGACCCGTTCGTTCGCCTGATCGAGGAAGAATCGGAACTCTTCGATCTTCGCCTGAGCCGCCTGGCGCGCTTCAAGATCGTATTTGATCTGGAGTTCGTCGAAACTGAGCCCCGCAAACGTGTCTTTGGTAAACTCGGCTCCCCGGTCTTCACCGATGAGTCCGACCGCGTCGGCACGGCACTGGCGGCAGTGCTGCATCAGCTTCATGTCCATGCCGCACGCCTCCTGCACCTCCATCTGCTGCTGGTCGGTCGCACTGGGTATACCGTCAAGGGCAAATTTGGTTCCAAATTCCGGCTCCGAGAGGATCGGCATGATGTTGTGAAGGAACACGCCGATCTCTTTGAGTTTCTTGGAAACTTCAGGGAGATGTTTGTCGTTGATTCCCGGGATCAGCACCGAATTGGCCTTGATCAGAATCCCTTTTTCGGCACACAGCCGCATCCCTTCCAGCTGCCGTTCGAGGAGGATCTTCGCCGCCTCTTTTCCGTAATAGCGTTTGTTGTTATGGAAAATCCACGGATAGATCAGGCTTCCGATCTCCCCGCTCTCATCGACGCTGTTGATCGTGACGGTGACGTGGTCTATGTTGTACTCCACCAGTTCGTCGATGTAGCCGGCCAGTTCCAGCCCGTTGGTCGAAAGGCAGAGTTTCAGGTCGGGGGCAAATTTGCGTACAAGAGCGAACGTCTCGAACGTTTTTCCCGGATTGGCCAGCGCGTCTCCCGGACCCGCGATCCCCAGAACGCTCATGCGCTGCACTTCCCCCCCGACAAACATCACTTTTTTAGCCGCTTCCTCGGGGCTCAGGCGTTCCGAGGTCACCCCCGGGCGCGATTCGTTGGAACAGTCGTATTTACGGTTGCAGTAGTTGCACTGGATGTTGCACGCCGGCGCGACCGCGACGTGGATACGAGCATAATGGTGGTGCGCCCCTTCCGAATAGCACGGATGGCTGTGGATCTTTTCCTTGATATCATCGGGCATAAAAGCTTCGTTGTGGCTTGACGAACAGCTCATAGGTTTCTCCTTGATGTAAATCCAATGATCCTTTGCCTCATCCGGCGCGCAATCATTCTTGAGAGGTGTGATGCAAACGGCGTTCTTGATCCTTCCCCCTCCCAATGACGACAATCCCGACATTTTTGTCCCCACCTCGACATTCCTCGCGACATCTCCGAACGCAGAATAAGAATTGCATCGCTCTTTCCGAATGAAAAAAGGAGGAGCATGCCGATGATCGTCGCCGTACCGATGGACATTTACCGATCTCTCTGCCACGACAACCCCTGCACGAGCCCGCAGTTCGCCCTCTACGAAGTCCTCGCCGAACACGACGAAGTGCGCTACAGCCTCCTCGAAATCCGCCCGAATCCGTGGGCACGGTACGGTGGCAACATGATCAGCGACCCCAGGATGAAAGCGTGCGAATGCGAATGCGCGATGATGCAAAACCCTTCGCACATCAGCGAACACTACATCCTCCTGCAGGCCCTCGGGAAATGCAACGTCCTCATTGCGGGACACTACTGTTTCAACACCCTCTATGCGATGAAACACGTCGGGATCAAGATCCACAAAATCCCCCCGTTTCTCAAAACTGCTTCCGAAGCGATCGAACATTTCATCATCGGTACCGAAATCACCCGCTATCTGCGCTGCGTCCATCAGGTCTGACGCCGCGAGAATGCAAAATGCATCGATTCTGACAACACTATTCACGGAGGCACCCATGCAGATCCGCTATAACACGTCCAGCGTACGGCTCGAAGAGATGCCGCTCGACATCGGCTACGCCTCAGAGAGGGTCGAACTCACGGGCGGTTCGGACGAAACGTTTCGCATCGGCGGGCAGGAGGGGGTTACGCAGCTCATCGTGACGACCCCTTTCATCGACGACGAGCTACTCGCCCAGCTGCACGAACTCGACCTCCTCCTCTCCCTCAACGCACTCGGGGGAATCACCAAAACGCTGGTCGTCGCCACAAGCCGTCACGTGGATCCGAAGCTCGCCGAATGGCGTTTCGGGATCGACAGGGACGAAGCGTTCGGGGACTACTACGGGATCCGTCTCTCGCCGGGGGAACTGGGCGGAGAGTTTGCCAAAGCGCTGTTCGTGATTTCAAAAGACGGGGCGCTCTTTTACGACGAGATCCTCCGCGACCTGAATGCCCCCTTCACGGTCGAAAACGCGCTGATTAAAATCGCCGCCGCGCAAAACTGTTATACCGGAAAAGGATGCCACGGATGAACACCCAAATCGAGACGATCAAAAAAGAGATCCGAAACCAGACCACGATCCCCTACTTCGGCCTTGGGGTCTTTGAAGGGGCGACAACCAAAGAGGGCGAAGCCCTCCCCTATGACAGCGATTCGCTGATTCTGGCGATGAACGGGGGCCGTGCGATGGCACCCCGGCTCATGTACGAATATTCCCGCGCCGCGATGCACCTCGAACAACGCCGCGGCGTGGACTACATGGTTCAGCTGATCAACCACATCTACACGAAGCCCTTCGACCCGACACCGCTGCACAAAGCGATTGCCGATATGTCGCCGCGCTACATCATCGACACCAACCGCGACACGAAATTCCAGGAGCTTTTGGCCTACACGCCGCACTGTCTCATTATCGGCAAATCACGCATTATGGGAAACGATTACCGCTATGAGATCTACGAATACGACGTCGAAAACCAGAAATATTTTCAGGTCGACGACGAGGTGCTCGAGAGCGCCGAAAAGATCCTCTTCAAACCGATGGGTTCCCCCCTCCCCGTCCCCAGCTTCGTCATCAGCGATGCCGATTACGTCGACTGGCTCACAGAGGCGATGGGAGGCTACGCCGTCCCCAAAGTGCTCAGAACCTACCGCAAAGCGAAAAAATACCTTTTTTTGGGGACCTATTTCGACCGTGACACCGACCGGATGGTCGCCAATGAGCTTACGATCGATCTGGAAGGCGGTTACGTCGTCACCGACCGCGAACTGGGGAAAAAAGAGCAGAAGTTCATCGACAAGCATAACCTCGAAGTGATCCCGATGTCATTGCCGGAGTTTATCCATGCGTTTATCTAATTCTCGTCCGTCAGGACGTAGCTTCAGTGCCATAGCGGCCAGCGTAGGATGGTGGGCTTTGCTCCCAATCCGTTCAAAATCAAGATAGCAAAAGGAGAATATTATGCCGTACATTCCGACCGTCAAAGATGTTTCCCCGCGCGGTGAGCGCTATTTCGACCTCTTCTCCAAACTCCTCGGCGATCGTGTCATCGTTATCACCGAAGCGATCGACGACCACATGATGGGGGTCATCGTCTCCCAGCTTCTTTATCTGGAGGCTATGGATTCGGAGGAGCCGATCCACATGTATATCAGTTCCCCCGGCGGATCGGTGATGGCGGGGCTGGCGATTTTGGACACGATGAACCTTATCAACGCCCCCGTCCACACCTACGCGATGGGGCTGGTAGCCTCGATGGCGGCGGTACTCTTTACCTGCGGAGAAAAAGGTCACCGTTACATGCTTCCCAATGCCGAAGTGATGATCCATCAGCCGCTGGGGGGCTATTCGGGTCAGGCGAGCGACATCGAGATCCATACGAAACATATCCTGAACCTCAAGCGCCGATTGTATGTCATCCTCTCCGAAGCGACGGGGCAAAGTACCAAAGTGATTGAAAAAGAGTCCGACCGTGACAATTACATGGAAGCCTCACAGGCGATTAAATTCGGTCTTGCGGACGAGATCATCACCAAATTCAGCGCAAAGGATGTCTGATGAGTGCCACGGAAAAAACCTGCTCGTTTTGCGGTCGTAAACAGAGCGAAGTGAAAAAAATGTTCTCCTCGGAGACGACCCACATCTGCAACGAGTGCGTCTCCACCTGCGCGGGGGTGCTCCAAAAAGAGGTGCGCTACGAGCAGCGCTCGGCGATGCAGCAGCAGCTCCCCGTCCCCGAGAAAATCGTCGAATTCCTCGACAAATACATCATCGGGCAGGAAGAGGCGAAAAAAGTCCTCGCCGTCGCCCTCTACAACCACTACAAACGGATCGAAAACCCCATCTACAACAACGTGGAGCTCGAAAAAAGCAACATCATGCTCGTCGGCCCGACGGGAAGCGGTAAAACGCTGCTGGCCAAATCGCTCTCCAAGATCATGCAGGTCCCCTTCGCCGTCGCCGACGCGACCGCACTGACCGAAGCGGGATACGTCGGCGAAGACGTCGAGAGCATCCTCAGCCGCCTCCTCGCCGCGGCGAACTACGACATCGACCTCGCACAGCGCGGTATCGTCTACATCGACGAGATCGACAAAATCGCCCGTAAAGGGGAGAGTTCCACGATGGGGCGCGACGTATCGGGTGAAGGGGTTCAGCAGGGATTGCTCAAAATCCTCGAGGGTGCCGAAGTCTACGTCCCCATCAAGGGGAGCCGCAAAAACTCCACCACCGAGACGGTGCTCTTCAACACCTCGCACGTCCTCTTCGTCTGCGGCGGTGCCTTCGTCGGCCTCGTCCCCGACACCCATACCAAAAAGTCCAACAAAGTCGGATTCGCCAAAAGCTCTGGCGACAAAGCTGCCAAGCCCAAAAAAATCGATGCCAAAGCGCTCGTCCACTACGGGATGATCCCCGAGTTCATCGGGCGTATCCCCGTCGTAGCACAGCTCACTGAACTCACCAAAGATCAGATGATCCAGATCCTCACCGAGCCCGACAACGCCCTCATCAAACAGTTCCAGGCGTTTTTCGACATGGACGGCATCGAGCTGAATTTTGATAAAAAAGCGCTCGAAGCGGTGGCACAAAAAGCGATCGATAGAGGGGTGGGAGCCCGCGGATTACGGGGAATTATCGAGGAGGCAATGCTGCCGTTGCAATACAGCTGCCCGTCCAAGAAGAATCTGCAAAGCGTCACGATCACCGACGCGGTCATCGACGATCCGACCAAAGAGCCTATTTTCGTTTATAAGCAAGAAGATCACGCCGAAGCGTGATCTTCCTAGTGTTTATTGCAGCTTCTGCGCTACGAGGTCGTTGACGACCTGAGGGTTGGCTTTTCCTCCGGTCGCTTTGAGCACCTGCCCGACAAAGAATCCGAACAGTTTGGTATTACCCGCTCTGTACTTTTCGACATTGTCGGGGTTTTTCGCCATCACGTCATCGATGATCGGCGAAATGAGCGCGGGGTCGCTGATCTGCACCAGTCCCTGCGCTTCGACGATCTGGGCGGGATTCTCGCCGCTTGTAACCATCTCTTCGAATACCTGTTTGGCGATTTTGTTGGAGATGATCTCCTCATCGATCATTTTGACCAGTTCGGCGATCTGCGCGGGGGTAAATTTCAGCTCACTCGCCTCTTTTTCTTTGAGCTCACGGGCCACTTCGTTGGAGACAATATTAGCCAATGTGACAGGGCTGTTGTACGCGGAGAGTGAGGCTTCGAAGAATGCAGAGAGTTTCTCATCCCGTGCGAGGGTGTTGGCCACTTCGTTCCCCAGTTTCATGGTCTCCGTATAGGTTTTATATCGGGCCTGCTCCGCTTCGCTCATCGGGGCCACTTCCCCCTCGACCTGCACCTTTTTCTCCGGCGCTTTGCGCTCAGGTTTGGCCGGGGTTTCATCCGCTTTGGCCTTTTTGTTCCACGAGTCTTTTAAGCCTACGATTTTGTTGAATACCGGCGCTTCGTCGGTGTAGTCGACCGGATCGGCGTAAAAATACCCCTGACGCTCGAACTGGAAGCGCACGTCGGGTTTTTCGGTGATGACGGCCGGTTCGATGAGGGCGTTTTTGATGATTTTCAGCGAGTCAGGATTGAGGTCTTCGACCCCCTCGGGCGCTTCGCAGGCGTAGAGACGGTCATAGAGTCGTACCTCGACCGTTTTCGCACTATGTGCATCGACCCATTGGATCGCACTTTTTACCTTGATACCGCTCGTGTCCGAACCGCTTTTGGAGTCGGGATGGTACGTTGCGATAATCTCGGTGATGTTGCCATCAGCGTCTTTGATCACCTCTTTGCACGAAATAATATAGGCGTGTTTGAGGCGCACCGGCTGTTCGGGTGTCAGGCGGTAAAATCCCGCGGGAGGGTTCTCGCTAAAATCGTCGCGCTCGATGTAGATCTCACGGGAAAACGGCAGTTTGCGTGACCCCTCTTTGGGGACGTCCTCGGGGTAATACGAGGCGTCGAGCTCTTCGGTGCCCTCATAGTTCTCGATGGTGATTTTAAGCGGGTCGAGGACACACATGACGCGCGGTACTTTGGTATTGAGATCGTCACGGATGCAGAATTCAAGCTGTGCGACATCGACCATCGAGTTGGCTTTGGCGATACCGATCTGATGACAGAAATTGAGGATCGACTCAGGGGTATATCCACGTCGGCGCAACCCTGCGATCGTCGGCATCCTAGGATCGTCCCAGCCGTTCACGTAGCCTTCGTTGACGAGTTCGAGGAGCTTTCGTTTGCTCATGACGGTGTAGTTAATCCCCAGACGCGCGAACTCGTGCTGATACGGGCGCGGTGATGTCAGCCCCAGCGTATCGAGCACCCAGTCATAGATGTCACGGTTGTTTTCAAACTCCAGCGTACAGATCGAGTGGGAAACCCCCTCGATATAGTCGGAGAGACAGTGACCGAAATCGTACATCGGGTAGATATGCCATGCATCGCCCGTGCGGTAGTGGTGGGCGTGACGGATGCGGTAGAGGAGCGGATCGCGCATCTTCATGTTCGCCGCGCTCATGTCGATTTTGGCACGCAAAACGTGTTCACCGTCTTTGAACTCGCCGTTTTTCATCCGCTCCAGCAGGTCGAGGTTCTCTTCGACGCTCCGCTCGGCATAGACGCTGCGGCGACCCGGTTCGGTGACCGTTCCGCGATACTCTCGGATCTCCTCTTCGCTCAGGCTGTCGACGTAGGCTTTGCCCATTTTGACGAGTTCGACGGCGTACGCATAAATCTGCGGGAAATAATCGGAGGTGTAGCGGACGTTCCCCTCCCATTTGAATCCCAGCCATTCGACGGCGTCTTTGAGCGCTTCGACGTAGCGGGTATCTTCGGTCGTGGGGTTGGTATCGTCCATTCGCAGGTTACAATGACCGTTGTAGTCCCGCGCGATCCCGAAGTTGATCGCGATCGATTTGGCGTGTCCGATGTGGGGGAAGCCGTTAGGCTCAGGGGGGAAGCGTGTCACGACTTCGTTATATTTGTGTGCTTTTAAATCTTCTTCGACGATGACACGTAAAAAATCTTTGCTCTCATTCATTGCTCTAAAACCTTCTCAATGGTAATGCTGTACTTTAAAAGTCGTATTTTATCGAATAAGTCCAATTATAACGATATTCAGAGACAGAATCCCATACTGTAATGGTCAAAAACTCATCAAATTGAAATATGTCCTACAGATAGGTTATAATCAGTACATGAAACGACAAGACGTACTCAAAGTATTGGAATCGTACAAACAAGAACATGCCGACGAGTTTGGAATCGTCCGTATCGGCGTATTCGGCTCGGTTGCACGCGATGAAGCGACGGAACAAAGTGACGTCGATGTCGTGATCGAAACGAAACAGCCCAATCTTTTTAAACTTTCCCGCATCCGTCTCGATCTCGAAGAGCTGATGCACACCCATGTCGACCTCATCAGCTACCGTGAGAGCATGAACACGTTCTTAAAAGAACGTATCCAAAAAGAAGCGATCTATGCCTGAAAAGGCTCTGCTGATCGAAACTCTCTCCCAGATTCAGGGCGCAACCGAACGCATCCTCAAACGCTTCGAGCCTATCCGATCTCCTGATGATTTTTTAGAAGATGAAGCGGGTCATGAAAAACTTGATGCGATCTGTATGCAGTTGATCGCTATCGGCGAGAGTCTCAAAAATATCGATAAAATCACCGATAAAAAACTGCTGCCCAATTATCCTGCGGTCGATTGGAAATCGGTCAAAGGGATGCGCGACATTATCAGCCATCACTATTTCGATCTCAACGCTGAAGCGGTTTTTGATGTATGCAAAAACGATATTCAAACGTTAAAAGAGACTATTGAGCAGATACTTAACGACAATAAGTAGACTGTCGCCTTTTTCTCAAGTTACATTGTCTCTTCTTTCAATACCAGCTCGTTTATCTTCAGGTAAAGTTTCATATAAGGCAGCTATTTCTTTAGGCTGTGTAATCATAGTATATGCGATTATATTAATAAGCTCAAAAAGTTTGCTGGCTATTACTGAGTCGTCCTTTAAGTCAATTTGACCAGGATGAACTGCGTCATTACCTACTACTCGAACTATATCTAAAGCTTTTTGTATCGTAACAGGCAAACCCTTTTTCACTAAACTCGCGATATTGTCATTAATATTTTTTCCATCTTCTCCAAGCTGTTTACAAAGTTTTTGAATAGCTAATCTCAATAACGCAACAGAACCTCTTGGAGATTTATTAACTATATTCGCAGCCTCTAAATAGTCCTCAATAATTTCTGAATTTAAATCAGCATTTGGGGATTGTATTCCAGTAGATTCTGGAAAAATCATTTTTTTATTCAACCAAAGGGAATAATTTCCACAATGTGCACAATATACAATTCGTAAATTACTGACTACATTATGAAAACCATTAATGACACTTGTCCAATTTTGATGTGCGTATGCATGGCAATGTGGACAATTAAAACTTTTTAATTCAAATGCAGGTGAAACAAATTTTGACATATCAAAACCTTTGATCATAATAATTAGTATTCTATTTTATTCCAACTTAAAAAATTTAAATCTAAATTCTCGAACAAATCTTGCATCCGCTCCTCATAATCTCCGACAAATGAGGACTACCCATGAAACGCGTTTACCTCGACAACAACGCCACCACCAAACTCGACCCGCTCGTCAAGATGAAAATGCAGCCCTTTTTCGAAGAGCTATACGGCAACCCGAACTCCCTGCACCAATACGGGATGGAAGTACGCCCCTACCTGAACGAAGCGATGGGGTACATGTACGATGCGCTGAACGCCCCCGATCCCGATGACATCCTCATCACCTCGTGTGCGACCGAGAGCAACAACACCGTCCTCAAAGGGGTCTATTTCAAACATATCCTCCGTGATCCGTCCAAAAACCATATCATCACCACCGCCGTCGAGCACCCTTCCGTTTTAGAGACGCTCCATTTCCTCGAAGATAACGGTGCGGAGATCACGTTCGTCGATGTGGATGAAAACGGCTACGTCAGCGCCGAGCGGATGGCAGCGGCGATCACCGACAAAACGGTACTCATAAGTATGATGTGGGCGAACAACGAAACGGGGATGATCTTCCCGGTCGAAGAGGTCGCCGCTATCGCAAGAGAAAAAGGGATTTTGTTCCACACCGACGCGGTGCAGGCGATCGGAAAAGTCCCGGTCGATCTCACCAGAACGCCCGTCGATTATCTGACGTTTTCGGCGCACAAATTCCATGGTCCCAAAGGGATCGGCGGGCTGTACGTGCGCAAAGGATGCGAACTCCCCAACCTCCTCCACGGCGGTGAGCAGATGGGGGGCAAGCGTGCGGGAACCCTCAACGTCGCTTACATCATCGGAATGGGTCTGGCGATGAAGCAATCGGTAGGACATATCGAGAAGATGAACAGCGACGTGCGCGCCCTGCGTGACCGTCTCGAAGACGCTCTAGCCCTGATCCCCGAGACGATCATCGTCGGAGACCGCGCACGCCGTACCCCCAACACGATCCTCATCTCGGTGCGCGGCATCGAGGGGGAGGCGATGCTGTGGGATCTCAACCGCGCCGGGATCGCCGCATCGACGGGGAGTGCGTGCGCTTCCGAATCGCTCGAGGCCAACCCCGTCATGAGCGCCATCGGCGAAGACCCCGAACTCGCCCACACGGCGATCCGCCTGAGTTTGTCGCGTTTCACCACGAGCGATGAGATCGACTACACCATCGACGTCTTCACCCGCGCGGTGGAGCGGCTCCGCGCGATCTCCTCGACCTACGCCTACACGAACGAAGTGGGCTGATGCGCCCTTATCGCAATATTTCCGACGCCGAGCTGGGGGCGCTGGGAGCCCTGCGGGAGTGGGACCCCTCGGCGTTTTCGGCGCTCGATCTTCCCGCCCCCGTGCTGTGGGTTCATACGTTGCGCGAAAAACACGCGACGCTCGATCCTCTCGATGCGCGCCTCATCCGAACCCTCACCGTTTTTGAAGTCCGCTGTGAAGTGATCAGGACCGATTTCGGCAGCTACGCCCTCGCGACGGGCAAAAACATGTTCGTACCCTGCGGCTGCAAACGGTTCTGCGACTGTTTCGGGCAACTCTATCTTCTCAAGCAATCCCCCACCAACTGATAACATTTTCCGGAGTGATTCGGATCGTAACGCATCACCGATTTATCAAAGTACTGATGAACTAACTGTTTATTAAGGCGTTATTCGGTGGTATAATCGGTGAAGATACTCAATACTCGAGGCGGCGATGAAACAGACCATCATCGGAAGCACAATTTTGCTGAGCATGCTTGCACTTCTGGCCGTTTTCCCGCTCTCGGCGGGGTTGCTGGGAGAAAAAGCCCATGCCCTCGATGCTCCCGCCAACCGCCTCGATCCGTGGTTTTTAAAGGGAGAAACCGCGCCTGCCGTCCTCGTCTATTTCGGCTACGTCGGGTGTACCTCGATCTGCATCCCCGCCCTCAACGAAATCGCCCCCCTCTATCGAAAAATACAGCGTCAGGCGCACGGCGTCCCGTTTTATTTCGTCAACCTCAACCCCACGCAGGATCGGGAGTGGGTCGAGCCCTTCGCCCGCAGTTTCCACCCCGATTTCAAAGGGGTTTATGCCGATCTCGCCCAGGTGAGCCGCCTCGAAAAGGATTTTAACCTCGCCATCACCGGGGAGGAGGAGATGTCTCATTCTTCGAACCTCTACCTGATGGTTCGCAACGGTTCGGTGTACGAGCTCAAACGCATCTATACCACCCACCCTTATCACGAGGCTTCGGTACTTGATGATATCCAAAGGTACACCCGATGATTTCACCGTTTACCGTCCTTCGCAGACACGACCGCGAAGAGCTCTCGGCCCATTACCGCGAAGCCGACCGGAACATGATGCTGATCCTCCTCGCCCACGCGTTCATCGCCGTATTCGTCACGTCGAGCTACTATTCGACCTACTGGATCGGCATCCTCGGCAGCGCGTTCATCCTGGGGCTCAGCGGCGCGGCATACGCCACCGTGCGCGGTACGGTATGGTTCCGCCTCATCGCCGCTGTGGCGGTCATGATGTTCTCGGCGCTCTACATCCAGCAGCATCTTGGGCGCATCGAGATGCATTTCCACGTCTTTATCGGGCTTGCGATCCTGACGATCTATAAAGACACCCTCCCCATGCTGGTGGGCAGCATCACAATTATCGCCCACCATTTCCTCTTCAACTGGTTCCAGTCGCGCCAGTTCACCGTTGACGGCAATCCGATCATGATTTTCAGCTACGGGTGCGGGATCGAGTACGTCTACCTTCACGGCGTCATGGTCGTCGCCGAAGCGATCGTGCTGGGGTACATCATCCGCTCTTCCATCCAGCAATTCCTGAGTATCCGCGAAGCCAAAGCGGCGCTGGACCTCTCCAACGAAAAGCTCAACCGTTTCAACCTCCACCTCGAAGAAGAGATCAAAGAACGGACCCATGACCTCCAGCTGGCGCTCCAAAAACAGATCGAACTCTCCGAAGACCTCAAACACGCCAAAGAAGAAGCCGATTCGGCCAACCGCCTCAAATCGGAGTTTCTGGCCAACATGAGCCACGAGATCCGCACCCCCCTTAACGCCGTCATCGGGTTCGCCGAACTGCTCGAACAAAAAATCGAAGGGGTCAAAGAGAAGGGATACCTCACCGCCATCAAAAACGGCGGCCGTACGCTCCTCTCGCTCATCAACGACATTCTCGACCTCTCCAAGATCGAGGCGGGGCACATGAAGATCGAGTACCACCCCGTCAACCTCCGCTCTTTCATCAAAGACATCGTGATGCTGTTCCAGGAAAACGCGGAGAAAAAGGGGCTCCTTCTCGATTACCGGATCGAGCCCAAAGTCCCTGACTGGATCATCGCCGACGAGATCCACCTGCGCCAGATTCTCCTCAACCTCCTCTCCAATGCGCTCAAATTCACCCACGAAGGGAGCGTCACGATCCGCGTCGCGAATCTCTCCCAGCCCGACGAGGGGAGCGTGGATCTGTCCTTTTCGGTGCAGGACAGCGGGATCGGCATCCCCCCGCATAACCGCAAAAAGATTTTCGAAGCATTCGTCCAAAACGACGGTCAGGACAGCCGCCAGTACGGCGGAACGGGACTGGGCCTCTCGATCTGCGACAAGCTCGCGCGATTGATGGACGGGGAGATGAGCCTGGAGAGCGAAGTGGGTGCGGGAAGTACCTTTACCCTCAAACTCTACGGGCTCGAAATCTCCGAACCCCTTTTCCTTGATGAACCGATCGACCATACGCAAGAATACGTCTTCGAACGCTGCCCGATCCTGATCGTCGACGACATCGCAGAAAACCGCCTCCTCCTCAAAGAGTTTTTGAACGAATACGGTTTCGAGATCGATGAGGCCGAAGACGGGCTTATCGCCCTCGAACGGATGCGAAACCGCCATTACACCCTCGTGATGATGGATATCCGGATGCCGAACATGGACGGCTGGGAAGCGATCCGTACGTGGCGGGAAGAGGAGAACCCCGAAAATCCGATTCCAGTCGTCGCCGTCACCGCATCGGTCATGAAACACGACTACGACCGTATCATCCAGTCGTTCGACGGCTTCCTCGAAAAACCGGTCAGTAAAAACGCGCTGCTATCCACGATCCGCCAGTTCGTCCCCCATTCCGTCCATACCCATGCTCCGCTCGCGGCGATCAAAGGTCTGGATCTCTCGGACGCCGGGCAAGAGGGGCTTCGCCGCAAACTGCTCGAACTGCGCGGGAGCGTCTCGAACGCTCTGGCCTCGGGAGACATGGAGACGGCACGTTCCTTGGGAGACGATTTCGACCGGCTCGGGGAAGCGGAAGGGATCGAGGAGCTCAGGGAATACGGCAGCCGCCTGCGCGAAGGGGCCGAAAGCTTTGACGTCAATGCGGTCGAGCAGCTGTTGCACGCCTATGCGAACTATCTTAAACAATGGAGAGCCGAGTGATGGAATCGTGTACCGTTTTGGTGGTCGACGATGAACCGCGTAACATCCAGGTAGTATCAAACATCCTCAAAGAGGTTCAGGGATGCCGGATCCTCTATGCCACGAACGGCGAACAGGCGCTGGAGCGGATCGACAAAAACGATATCGACCTGATCTTGCTGGACATGATGATGCCGGTGATGGACGGGCTCGAAACCTGCAGACGGCTTCAGGCCTCGCCTTTGCACTCGGACATTCCGGTTATTTTTCTGACCGCCAAAAACGACGAAGAGAGCCTCATCGCGGCATTCGAAGCCGGAGCGGTCGATTACGTCACCAAACCGTTCCTCCGCCGTGAACTGATCGCACGGGTCAACACCCAGCTAAAACTCCGCATCGCCCAAAAGAAACTCGCCGACGAGCTCTCCGAGAACAAAGAACTCCTCAAACAGTACAAACAAATCGTCGACCAAAGCTCCATCGTCAGCAAAACCAACCTCGCAGGAGTCATCACCTACGTCAACGACATCTTCTGCGACATCAGCGGGTTTACCCGCGAAGAACTCATCGGACAGCACCACCGCATCGTCCGCCATCCCGATGTCCCCCGTGAAGTCTACAAGGAGATGTGGGACGTCATCCGATCAAAGCGTTCATGGCACGGGATCGTCAAAAACCGCAAAAAAGACGGCGGGCACTACATCGTCGACTCCTATGTCAGCCCCATCCTCGACAGTAAAGGGGAGATCGTCGAATACATCAGCGTCCGCAACGACATCACCGAAATATTCGAACTCAAAGAAGAAGTCGAGGCGACCCAGAAAGAACTCTTTATCACGCTGGGGTACGTCGGGGAGAGCCGATCGAAAGAGACGGCCCTGCATGTCCGTCGCGTCGCCGAGTATTCGAAGATCCTGGCCGAAGCCCACGGCCTGTGCGCGGAGGAAGCCGAACGGCTCTGGCTGATCGCCCCGATGCACGACATCGGGAAAATCGGGATCCCCGACGCCATCTTGAACAAACCGGGAAAACTGACCGAAGAAGAGTTCGAAATCATGAAACGCCACGCCGAAATCGGCTCCTCGTTTTTCCGCAACTCCCCCCACCCGTTGCTGCAGGCGGCGGCGATCGTGGCGAACGAGCACCATGAACGGTGGGACGGGACGGGTTATCCAAAAGGAAGCCGCGGGGAGGAAATCCATATTTTCGGAAGAATTACCGCGATTGCCGACGTTTTTGATGCCTTGGGATGCAAACGGATCTACAAGAGCGAATGGACGATGGAGAGCATCCTCGATTATTTCCGCCAGGAGCGGGGAAAACACTTCGACCCCACACTCGTCGATCTGATGTTCGAAAACCTCGATCGCTTCCTCGACATCCAGGAACGCTTCAAAGACGATCCCGAAGACTAACCGATCGCGATTCGGCCGCCGTAACGGCGTTTGCGCTCCGCCGTATATTCCCACCACGCTTTGGGCTCGCCGCCCTCCATAAAATCGGTGATCGACATCAGTACATCCAGGGCACATGGGTCCTGCCGTTCCCCGAACGCGCGGCAGAAACGGACGTAAAGATCGTAGGGGTCTTCGCCGATCAGCTGCTCCGGACGACTGATGCCGATGCGCATCAGATCGTGCGCCATCGTTTTGCCGATGTTGGGGAGGTCGGTAAGACGTTCGACTTTTTCGCGGACTACTTTGGCGGGATTCACGGCGTCTCCTTTGCGAAACGGCTTGACATCTTTACCCCCATCCTATAGAATCGCGGCTGACATTTTCCTAAAGGGATACCATGCGCAACGATTTTGAAAAAGCGATCCATTTTCGCCATGCCTGCAAGATCTTCGACGAAACACGATCCATTTCTCCCGAAGACCTCGATTTTATCCTCGAAGCCGGCCGCCTGAGCCCAAGCTCGTTCGGAATGGAGCAATGGCATTTTTTTCTCATCAAAGACCCCGAAAAACGCTCTGCAATTCGGGAAGTGGCATGGAATCAGCCGCAGATTACGACCGCGTCCGAACTGGTCGCGATCGCCTACCGCAAAACCGTCCGCTCCCACGACGCCTACATCCAGCAAGAATTCGACAAATTTCACTATCCCGACTGGCTTCGCGAGCTTTATGCCCGCTGGATCGACCCGCATACTGACGAAACGCTTGAGTGCTGGTCATCCCGCCAAACCTACATCGCGGCGGGAAACATGATGACGGCTGCTGCTTCCATCGGGATCGATTCATGCCCGATCGAAGGATTTGAACGCGATGCGGTCGAAAAAATCATGGGGATCGACACGTCGCTCTACGGTGTGCCTCTCCTTCTTCCGTTCGGGTATCGCATCAAAGAACAGCAACCGCGCCACCGATCAGAGCTATCAGAACTCATCACCCTTATCTAGGCCTTCGGCTTAGATAACGGCCTGCTTCTCTTTTTCGCGGGAATGCGGGCTCAGCATCTTCTCCAAAAACCCTTCTTCCCCTTGCAAGGCGGTTTTCTCTTTGGCTTTCGTAGTTTTGATGTTTTCGAGCAGATCGGCGCTCATCATCGGATCGGCGGCAGCGGAGCTTTTTTGGGACTGTTCGGCTTTCTGAGCTTCGGTCAGTTCCTTGAGAAGCTGTTTGCGAAAATCGCTCACCATCTGGTTTACGTCGATGGGCTGCTCGGGGTTCTCTTCTTTGAGTTTCATCAGTTTCTGGCGGTACTCTTCGACCAGGGCTTCGATCTTCTCTTCGTTAAGCTCCTGCAGGAACAAAGCGGCCCCCTTGATTTTGAGGTCCTCTTTGAACTTCGCCAGCGCGGCGTCCTGCGCATTGATTTCATCGCGGCTGCGATACTCCTGGGCCGGGTAAAGCTGCGCGATCATCTGCGCGTACGCCGAAACATCCCCCTGCGTTTCGGATAGGTTCGCCATCGGATAAGGTGTTGTGGACCCTCCGGTTAATGACGCGACGTTCATCGTAAACTCCTTGTAAGGATTATGCGACCTTACAAGCAAAAACCGTTCTTAAACCTCATATTCTTCCCCCAGCTCGGTGCTCGTGGATCTGAGCCGCTCGGCCAGAACGGCCGCCACGCTGCGCATAAACTCGAACGACGCTTTTTTGTGGCGCTGCGAAAAACGTTCGAAGGCATCGCGGGAGATCACGTACACATCGGCATCAGCCGCCGCGACGGCCCATGTGTACTGGGGGCTCCCTTCGAGAAACGAGAATTCGCCGAAAAAATTCCCCTGCCCCAGCGTATGGAGATGGATATTTTTGTTCTCCCCCATCGGCAGCATCACCCGCACCAGCCCGCGCCGGATAAAAAACAGTTCGCATCCCAGGTCGCCGGCTTGAAAAATAACCTCCCCCTGTCGAAACGAACGGGTTTCGACGAGGTTTTCGATCTCTTCGAGGGTATCGGAACGACGCCCCCGAAAAAAATCGAAATGGGCCAGGGAAAGCGGTGTTTCGCTCGACTCCACTTCCCGATTTTCGCTGATAATCCTCTCCTCGACCCATTCGAGGGCATCGTCGAGGTCGCCGAAAACCTTGACGGGACTCATGTGCTTGAGCAGCCCGACGTGGTTAAACAGAAGTTCCAGGTCGTCTCCGGTAGGGAGCTTGTGCGGCAGACGGCAGAGGATCAGGTACCCCTCTTTCTCGTGCAGGATATCCTTGATCTGCAACAGGATGTGGGCCGCGGTGATGTCCACCGTCTGGACCCGCTTCATGTCGATGATGATGTATTTTTTGTCCGAAAGGTCGCTGCGCAATACCGAATACAGCTGGTTGGCCGTCCCGAAAAACAACGTACCGTGCAGTTCGTAGAGCGCGAACGTATCGCCGCTTTGGCGCAAGATCGCTTCTTCGTCCCGTTTACGGACGATTTTGCTGCGGGCATCGCTCCCCTCGATGCGCCGGTAAACGACCGACATCCCGATCTGTCGTATAATGTAGAGCACCACCGCCAAAGCGAGCCCCACCCCCGCCGCGACGATCAGGCTGACCGAAACGGCGATGACCGCAACGGTCGCGATGATGATGAAATCGAGTGCCGTTTTGGGGCTGCGCAGCAGCCGGATGCTGCGTCGGTCGATCATCCGCCACCCGATGACGATCAGGATCCCCGAGAGGACGGCGACGGGGATCCAGGCGATATAGTCGCCCAGCATCCAAAACGCGATGACGGCCATAAACCCCGCAATCAACCCAGAGCGCGAGCTCTCGGCTCCTGATGCGATATTAACCATCGTCGGCCCCATCGTACCCGATCCGGGCATCCCGCCGATCAGCGCGGAGAGGGTATTGGCCGACCCCTGGGCGAACAATTCTCGGTTCGAATCGTGGTAGGAGTGGGTCATCGAATCGACGATCACGCACGTTTTGAGGGTATCGATCGACAGCAGCGCCGCAAGGGTCAGTGCGGGAAGGAGCAAAAGCGCCACATCACTCCACGAGAGGTCGCCCAGCAGGATAAAACGCCCCTCCAGGGCGCCGAAGAGATCGATCCCGCCGCTTCCCCCAAGGGCGCCGATGACAAAGGGGTTATTGGGGCGATATAGCGACGGATCGGCCAGGGCGAGGAGAAAATAGACCGCCGTCCCCAGTACCATCGCCGCGATCACCGAGGGGACACGGCGGACGATCCGCTCGGCATAGAGCATTGCCAGAACCGTCGCCGTCCCCACGGCGATACTCTGCCACTCCCACATAAAAAGGTTAAGCGCCCCTTTCCAAAAGCCCACCCCTTCGGGAAGCCCCAGAAATTTAGGGGCCTGCGAAGCAATGATGTAGAGCCCTACCCCGCTGAGATAACCGCTGACGACGGGAAAAGGCATGTACTTGATGAGCCGACCCAACCCCGCCGCACCGAAAGCGATCTGGATCACACCCGCCATCAGCGCGACGAGCATCACCATCGTAAACACGCTCGGAGCGCCGTAACCTCGGGCGATAAACTCCAGACAAAACGCCGAAAGCACCGCCGCCGCCGGAGCGCTTGGAGCCGAGATGAGACGGTTCGTCCCTCCCATCAGCGCGGCGACGCCGCCGACCGCGACGACTCCCAAAATCCCGGCTACCGCACCGTACGCGCCGTAATCGCCCCCGATCGAGGCATACACGATTACGCCGAACGCAATCGCCGAGGGGAGCGCGACGAGCATCGCCGCCGTCCCTCCCCAGAAATCGCCCATCCATCCTGTCTTGTTCGTCATTCGAAAAACTTCTTCGCTTTTTCTTTCCATTGTATCCAAAACGCGATTAGTTTGCCTCCAAACGCGCTATTCGTGCTACAATCGCGCCCATGATTTTCCACCCCGATACCCGGCTGGGCATCCTGTACATGCTCGCCGCTTCGTTTTTGTTCGCCCTCACCGTCGCGTTCGCCAAGCTCCTCACCTCGTCGATGGGTTCGGTGGAGGTGACCTTCTGGCGCAATGCCGTCGGGCTGGTGCTGATCCTCGCCCTCGCGTTTCGCAAACCGATCCGCAATGTCGGAGGACGCCCCTTTACCCTCGTTTTTCGCGGTGTCGTGGGAACCGTGGCGTTGCTCACCTTTTTCTACACCGTGGGCGAAACCACCCTCTCCAACGCCATCGTCTACTCCAAAACGGAACCCATTTTCACGGCAATCCTCGCCTTCTTCCTGATGGGAGAGCATCTCTCCAAACGGGCGGTTCTGGCGATTATCGTGGGTTTTGCGGGGGTTTTGCTGCTCAGCGGGGCGGAATTTAGCTACCTCCACGCGATGGGGCTGCTGACCGGATTTCTCTCGGCACTCGCCTATACCAGCGTCCGCAGCCTCAAATCCCATTACGACGAGCGGACGGTGGTCCTCTCCTTCATGATTTTCGGGGTTCTGATCCCCGCCGCACTGATGGCTGCGGCACGACACTACACTTCGGAGGTGTTTGCGTTTGCCCTCAGCCCGTTCGTCATGCCGCAGGGGAGCGACTGGCTGTGGATCGTTCTGATGGGGAGTGCGGCCGCGTACGGGCAGATTTTCATGACCCGCGCCTACTTTTACGCGAAAGCGGGAATCGTCAGCGCGACAAGCTATTCGGTCGTTTTGTTTGCGACGGCGTTCGGGATCGTTTTGGGGGATGCGCTGCCCACCCCTGCCGTGATCGCCGGGGGAGCGCTGGTCGTTTTGAGCGGTATGCTGCTGATTCGCAGCCGATGAATCAGAATTTCGAACCGATCGTTTCGGCGATTTTCTCACCCGCGCGTTCGAGCGGCATATCGCTGTAAGGGGCTTTCGGAGGGGTCGCATTGGTTTCGGCGGGCTCAGGCGCCGGAACGCTCGGAGGCGTCTGCGCCTCAGGAAGGACCGAAACGTTCGTCTCCGAACTCACGTTCGCTTCTGCGGCTTTGCGCTCGGCGAGATAGGCATCGAGATAAAACGCCTTGAATACCAAAAAAGCGATAATGGCGGCGAGGGCATACAGCACTAAACGCATCGCGTCTCCTTTATAAATCCGACATATTATGGCGTTATGTTAGCAGACAATTGTCAACGGATCGCAGGATTTGGTAAACGCCCCTCTCTCAATAACGCACATTCAGACTAATCCGGACCGAACGGGGTTCGCCCGGATGGACCATATGATCGGTAACACCTGCGGCTTCGGACGCAAGCCGTGATTCGTAAAAATATTCGATGTCGTAAGTTTTACGGTTGAACAGGTTGTAAACGTCCAACGCGAGATCGACGTTTTTCGCAAGACGTCGTCCGGCTTTTAGATTCACGAGCGTTGAAGGTTTCGAACGCTCCGTATTCTCCTCGTTCAGCGCACGGCTTCCGAAATACCGGAGCCGTAACCCGCCGAACCAGCCGTTATAATCGGTTACGGCGGCTCCGACCGACACCACCTGTTCGATCGCTTCGGGAACGTATTTTCCCCCCGCCGAAGCTGGATCCCGGTAACGGGCGCGGGAGAGGGCGGCATCGGCATCAAGGATAAACCACGGTGCGGGTGTCCAGTAGTTGGCCCATTCGATTCCCATCCGCCGCGATGGACCGGTCGCTTCGGTCCCTCCGGTATCTCCGGCAAAAACCAGCTCCGAATCGCTTTGCATCATCCACAATGACAATGCCGTCTGCAAACCCGGTACCGAGCGGTTCTGCACTCCGATCTCCGCCCCTTTAGTCCGCACCAGCGGAGTGGCCGGATCGGATGCTTTGGTCACCCCCCTGGCGTCGTTGCTGTGAAATCCGTACCCGCCGTTGAGGAAAATTTCCGTTTGGCCCCACGGACCGAAGACGAATCCAAGTTTCGGGCTGAGTATCGAATCGCTGACCGTCCCCGAATCGGCGGTATTAACATCGCTTTCGACGTCGAAACGGTAGGTGTCTCCCCTCAGCCCAAGGGTAACCCGCACTTTATCTGCGGCTTCGATCTCCTCCTGCCAGTATGCTCCCACGGCGCTCTCATTGACACGATCCGATGTCACGTGGCTGACAAACGTGCGGTTTTGGGTGTTGGAGAGGGCAACGTTTCGGATCGCGTCATGGCGGAACTGCACACCGTACGAACGGATCGAGTCGGCGCCGAAAAAGGCCGCCGTCTCCGTCCGTTTCGCTTCACCGCCGAGAATCGTCCGCGAGTCTTTCTGCCGGAACTGGTCTCCATGGACCGGGTCATTCAGATAATACGTGAAGTTCGAATACAAATCGAGCCCGTAATCGATGACGTAGGCGTTGAGGCTCGTCACGCCGCGGCTGTCTCGGCTTTCGTATTCTCCCGAAAGACTGTAACGGTGGGTGGTTCCACCGTCCGAAGGATCGAGTGAACCGTAACGCCCTATCAGGCCGCTGTCGATCGCGCGGACGGGAACATGGTTCGTCGCATCCCAGTCTCCACGGTATCCCATCGCCGAAATTTTGTACCGGCGATTTGCTGATTCCTTCGTATAGCTGACGACGCCGTTGAACCGTTCGTACCCTTCGGGATGGTCCCACGGGCCGTCGTTGAAGAAATATTCCAGTGCGTACAGCAGCGTCCCTCCCTCCAGTTCGAATGAATCGATATTTAGCGCCCTTCTGTGGCCGAAACTCCCGCCCGTGAGGCTCAGCAACCCTTCGTCAACACGGTCGGCGTAGCGGATGCGGGCGCTTCCGGTGGAGGCGAAATCGCCTTCGCCCGCATAATAGGGCCCTTTTTTATACGTGATCTGCGAAATCAGCTCCGGGATCAGGAAATTGAGATCATTGTATCCCTGTCCGTGGGCATGGGTGGGGAGATTCGTCGGCATCCCTTCGATCGTAGTGTAAAAATCGGTGCCGTGATCGAGACTGAATCCCCTCAGAAAATACTGGTTCGCCTTACCGTCGCCGCTGTGCTGGGTCACAATCAGCCCCGGAACCGTTTCGAGCACCTCCGCAGGACGAAGCAGCGGACGTTCCTCCAACTGCCGGGCGCTCACCGTCCCTTCGCCCGCGGAAGTGCGGTTCGGCACGGCGTCCGCATCCGCTTCTACGGAAATACCCGGAACGATGACCTCGGAGATGGTTTGTTCTCCCCCTCCGTACAGCGGAGAAACGGCCCCCAAAACGGCAACGATGCGGCTGACAACCCGATAATCCATGACCCACCTCGAATCAGTAATATTTTTTTTATTTTAGTATTATTGTCCTCCCCTCATTAAAACAAACTGAATTATTATTCATCTACTTACCGCGTCACGACGTTTGCTATAATTACGGGAATAAATACACAGGAGCGGAGATGGCCAACGACGCGATCATACGGTTCAGCGTTTCGCTCCCCGAAGAGCTGCTGATCTCGCTGGACAACCAGATAATCAATCAGGGATACGTTTCGCGCTCGGAATTTATACGCGACCTGATCCGCGAACAGATCGTCGAAGACCGCTGGAACAGCGAAGAGGGTGTGATCATCGGTGTTTTGACGCTGATTTACGACCATCATCAGCGCGATCTTCTTCAAAAAATGACCGATATTCAGCACGATACCGATGCACAGGTACTGTGCAACACGCATGTGCACATCGACCATCACAACTGCCTTGAGACCGTGATGATAAAAGGAACCGCGCGACAGGTGGAAGAGCTGGCCGGCAAAATCAGCGGCCTCAAAGGGATCAATTTTTCGAAACTGACGAAAACGACCACGTTCTGAGCCTGAGCCCTATCCTCACCCCGCTTCTTCGAGGTTGTCCGGTTCTTCCTGAACCAGACACCCCACTCCGCGGTCTTCGAGGGGAATATCCTCCCGGTAGGGTTTTTCTTTGAAAAGCGGGGATTTGAGCGTTCCCTCTTTGTTCACCCCGAGCCGATAGATCGTTTCGTTGCGAAAATGCTCGTCGAACGCCGCACTAAAGGGCATGTCCCACGTGATGCACCCGATGCTCGGACAGATCGCCGCGCATTGCGGATCGTCGTATATCCCGACGCATTCGACACACTTCTCGGGCTGGACGTAATAACGTTTTTCACCGACCGGGTTGTGCGCATCGTCGAGAATCGCACCCACGGGACATTGCTGCAAACAGGCATCGCAGGTGATGCAGGTATCGTTGATGATGACGGACATAGGGTTACTCCTTGTCTTTTGAAGTGTGTAGAATACGCAACAGCCATGGGGGCGGGTTCCCCAGCAGCAGTTCCTGAAGCTTGGCGATCGACTCGTCGATACGGTCGTTTTCGCCGCAGCGGAGGGGATGGATTTTCTCGGCCAGCACCATTTTTGACGCCGTGGGCCCGATTTGCGAGCAATAGAGGATATCCGCTTCCTTGACCGTGCCGATTTTGTAGGCGAGTTTCTCGTGTTCGTCGGCGATAGCGTCTTGGGAACTGTCGATCGTCCTGACGTATTCGGCACTCTGGGGAGTGATCCGATAGAGTTCAAAACTTTTCGACCATCCGAAATGCTGATTGACGAAAACGCCGTCAGACGAAGCAAACGCGACGAGCACGATTCCCCCCTCTAGACCGCGACCGCTTCGTGCGACTCGCGCGCGGCGACGGAGATCTCTTCCTTGAACGGCTGGGGCGAAACCTCGGGAGTCAGTACCCCCCGTTTTTTCGACTCGCCGATGACGTAGTCTGTACTGTTGACGAAATAATCGTTATACTCGGCCGTATAAGGCATATCCCAGACGATACATCCCTCCGTCGGGCACTCGGCCGCACAGGCGGGCGTTTCGGCATGGCCGACGCATTCGATGCATTTTTCGGGTTTGACGTAGGTGTATTCCCAGTCTGCGCGCGGCGAATCCCCTTCGCTTACGATCGCGCCCACCGGGCACACCTCGATACAGGCATCGCAGTTGATGCACAAATCGTTAATCATTACCGCCATGGTAAACTCCTTGTCCAATAGTAAATGTCAATACGCTTCTGTCGCGATTTATCCGTTGTGAATCGGATACAGCTTCTCTTTGCATTTTTCGTACGAGGAGGTATCGGCCATGGGGGTGAGCTTGATGTCCACCGCTTTGAGCAGCAGCGTCACCTCACACCCTTCGCACAGTTCCATCCGCTCGAACGCATCGGTCGTAATGAGCGAATTGAGCGCTCCGCAGGGGGTCTGAACGCTCACTTCGCTCAGGACCGTCCCCTTACGGTAATGCTGCAGCTCACCGCGGAGGCGGTTTTCGATCGATACGTTCCCCTCCTTGGCCCCGCGGCAGATCGCGATGGCCGCTTCCTGCACGCGGCATTCCACCTCATCCCCCACGCTGAGCCAGTTCGGGGTCTGCGTTTTCAGGAGTTTGAGGGGCATATCGGCCGCCCGCACCGTAATACAGCTGAAAAATTCGTCGCTGCTGATCGCTTCGACGGTCGCGGTGAAGGTATTCACGCCACACCTCCTCACCACAGATAGATGACGATTCGTTTGTCGATTTCGCGTTCGAACGCCTCGAGGATCATCCCCGCCGTCGAGGTGGGTCCCAGATGGCATCCCGAACAGGCCCCGAGATAGCGCAGCCATATTTCGGGGGTATCGCCGGGCACATAGCGGATCAGTTCCACCCCGCCCCCGTCACCGGCCAGAACCGGAGTCAGATGAGCCGCTATGACCGCTTCGACTTTATCGCGCTGTGTCTGCTCGTCGAGCCTTCGAAACGCGACATTTATGTCGGTCGCCTGAGTCTGGTTGCTGACGTAGGTGAGCAGAGAATGGGCCTGTTTTTCCCCGGCATGGGCGGCGCGAATCATCCAACGCATCGCGTTTTCAGGATCGTCGTTACGCAGCAGTATCCCCAGTTTGAGCTGTGCGGCGCCGATTCCCCCCTCGGCGGCGTGAGTGTAATGAAACACCGACCGCTCTTTATCGGCATCCACCCCGATTCCGTTTTCGTACATCCCCCCAAGATAGAACGAAGCGACTTCATGGCCCGCTTTGGCTGCCCGTTCGAAGAGTTCACGCGCCGCGGCGAGGTCTTTCCCGACACCGTAGCCCTTGACGTACATCGTCCCCAGATTGACCATCGCGTCGGTATCGGTATGAATAAGGCTTTCCCAGATCGAACGGGCAGCGGCATAATCAGCGCGTTCGTATGCCCCAAGGGCTTCTTCCATTAGCGATAGGCTTTCCATAGCATTCTCCTTTATCCGTATTACTCTTAACGACACGGTTGCATTTGCCGTTCTACGGTGACGAACGAAATATGCATTTCATCCCCGATACCAATCCTAGGAGGAGCTGATGATCGCCATTCCGATCGAATCGCCCGAGGGCGCACCGATGAGCAGCAAACTTTTCGGAAACGCCAAATATTTCGCGCTGTACGACCCTGCAACCGACCGTCACACCCTCGTCTCGAACGAAGGGTGCGGCAACGGCATCAAAACCGCCGCTTTTTTGCTCGAACGTGGGGCCACGTCGGCCCTGTACGGTTTTTTGGGAGACGGACCTTTTCATACGATGATACGCGGGGGGATGAAGGTGTTCTGGCTGGGGCGCAAGACGATGCGGCTGCAAGAGGCGATCCGATGCGCGCTCAAAGGGCAGCTGGTAGAGGTAACCCCCGACAACGCAAGCCTCTATCTCGATCCCGGGACCGACGCGGGCGCATGTACCTGCGGATGCAGCCATGACTGAGATCATAACCGCCGAAATGGAGGAGCTGCGCCGCCTCATAGCCCAGACGGTCGCCAAACGCGATATCCTCAAACGGGAAATGGAAGCGTGGTACGATCGCAACAAGGGGAGCCGGTTCGAATTCAGCAGCGACCTCATCACCGTCGATTCGACACTCAGTGAACTTGACAGCCATTACAAACGGCTGTGGGACTACCATAACGGATCGCGGGCGACGCGCTGATCGGCTTTTATATCCAAAAATATCAATACACTATAGGAGAACCAGACCATGAACGAAACCCTACGAAGCGAAATCCTGCGCCAAGCGCGCGCGGCGTTCGAACGGGCCTCTACCCTGCGCGAAAACGAACGGCTCGAAGTCTACCTGCACGAAGGCAAAGCGATCACTTCGGATGTTCTGGACGAAACCGAAAGCCTGGTGTACGGAAACGGCCGTATTTTGTGCTACGAAGTGTGGGGGCACGACTATCTCGAAGGGGAGATCGTCGCATGGATCAATCAGGTCCGTACCCAGAGCGATCCCAAAGCCCTGGACCAAAGCATCATCGAAACGCTCTCCCTCATCGCATCGCGCAAGGGAACTGCCCCGGAGAACATCAGTTCGTACGAAGTCTTTGCCAACCTTCGGATGGAGCAGATCGAGCGGATCGAACACGCGATCATCGACTACTGGTGGGACAACAAGGAGATCGAAAACGCCAAATCCCTCGCCCTCGCCCAGATCGACGCGGCACTCCGGGGGTGACCCCTGCGCCGGGCGCCAAAGGGGCGCTTGTGGTTTCGTTAGGAAAATCAGGGTAGAATGCGCCCTTATGAAGCGAACCGAATCTTTTTCTCTCTACGCCTTTATTATCGCGGTACTGGTTCACCTCATCATCGCGTTGCTGCTGATTCTTCTCAATCAGCTCGAACCGCCCGTCCCTCCCGAAACCAAACCCGCCGAAGAACGGTTCCGCCTTTCGCTCAAAGAGTACCCCACCTCGCGCCCCGAAGCGATCGTCCCCAACGAGATCCCTAAAATCACCCCCGCCCGGCCCATCCCGCGCGGCGAGCAGATGATCAGACCCTCATCGCCGGCACCGGCATCCAAAGCAGCCCCAAGCCCGGTCACGCCTCCGCCTTCCTCGCCCCGGACACCTCCCGAAACCGAGAAGCCCGAACCGCGAAAAGCGTTCGTCCCCCACACCGCCAAAACGGTCGCAACGATCGAACGCCAGCCGAAAAAAGAACCGGGGCTCTACGACATCCTTTCCCGCCCCGACGCTTCGGCAAACCAGCCGGTCAAAAGCTCGACAAAACTCTCAGACAGCATCGAACGGCTCTACGGGGACAAATTCAACGAGCTCTCCGAAGGGGAACAGCGCTACATCCTCGACAACCAGGAGATCATGCGCCGGATCACGCAGGGGGTTCTGGACCGCTACGGTCGCAGCCGGATCCCCGACAGCATCCGCGTCAACGACACCAACATGATCGAGTTCTACCTCCACCCCGACGGCAGCATCTCCGATCTTCGCTTTCTCAAAAACAGCCGTCTCTCGATTCTCGATGACACCACCCGCGAAGTGATCGAACTCGCCTACGCCAAATATCCCCGTCCGCAACAAAAAACGCTGATCCGCTACCGCGTCTGGTACAACCTCACCGGGTATTGATCCGAAACGGGTATAATCGATTCCCATGAAACGGTCCCGATCGATCGGCGCTTTTGTCGCGGCACTCTCCATCCACCTGGCGATTGCGGCTCTTGTCTGGCTTGCACTCGCTCCGCAGCCGGACGAACCGTCTCCTCCGAAGCCGACGTTCAGCATCCGTTTCGGAGAGAGTGATAACGAAGAGGAATCGCCAGACCCCTCTTCCGCTTCCCCCGCCCCTTCGGCGATCGCGGAGCGTCAAAACGGGCAAACGAACCCAAGTCCTCCGTCGGCATTGCCCGAGCGTCCCCTCTCCGCCGTTGCCGAATCCGAACACAAAGCCTTTAGCGAAGCCGACCGCGAAAGCCTCCCCTTTTCGGTGCTGCACCATTACGGCGAAGAATTTTTTACCCTCTCCGCGGGGGAACAGCACTACATCATCGACAATCTGCAGCGAATTCGCAAAATTAACGAAATTGTCGGCACCCGTCTACTGCGCGAACGGCCCGACGACGTCGATCCGCTCGACAACAACGTCGTCGAATTTACCCTTCATCCAGACGGGACGATCAGCGACCTGCACCTGGAAAAAAACCGTATCGGAACGCCACTGGACGAATTGACGCTTCAGACGATCAATCTCGCCCATCCCAGGTATCCCAAACCCGACCAGCCGACGAAAATTCGGATCCGGGTCTACATCATCGTGAAATAATCAGCGCTTGTCCAGCACCGCCAATGCCCCTTTGTAAATCGGTTCGTCGATAAAACCGTACACGTCGTGCGCAAACCCCGTTACGCCGCGGGCAGCGTGTTCGCGAAAGAGTTCGACGATCTCTTTGGCCCGTTTGAGTTCCGCCTCGCTGTGGCCGAATATTTCGTGTATCAGCTCGGCCTGGGCGGGAGATATGCACCCTTTGGCGTCGAATCCCATCATTTTTTCGAGTTCCAGCCAGTTGCGAAGGCAATCGAGGTTCTTGTGATTCTGGTACACGAACGATACCGGCTTGATGCCGCAGGCGCGCGCGGTCGTCAGAAAACGGGCCAGCATGTAGTGGACGGTCGGGTTGTCCGGGTGCAGCAGGCTCTGGGAGAGCCCCAGATCGGCGAACAGATCAAGCACCCCCAGATAATACGCGGCGATCCCCGGAACCGATGCGATCTCCTCGAGTGCGAGCCACGCCTCTTTGGTCTCGATGGAGAGATGCAGTTCGATCCCCTGCGCAATCAGCGACGACGCACGGCGCACCTCCTCCGCGGTGCGGATTTTCGGGACGCGGATCCCATCGGGCATAAAGGGGTTGAGATACGCGATCTCCTCTTCTCCCCCTTCGTCCAGCGGGTTGACCCGGACGACCAGTTTCTTGTCGCTTTTGGGATTGGCCGCGAGGGCGATCGCACACAGCGCGAGGGCGTAGGGCTTTTGTTCGGGAGCGACGCCGTCTTCGAGGTTGAGCATCAGGCATTCGGCGGGAACCGAGGGGATTTTCGAAAGGTGCCTGGTGTTGTGGGCCGAGAGCATCATCGCCGACCGGAACGAAAGGGAACGGTTCTGGATGCGGGGAGTGGCGGAAGCGAGGTTTTGAAGGGAGGAAAGATCGTCTCGGGCGATCAGGCTATCGAGTTTTTGCAGGTCGGTTAGCGGCACGTTTGAACTCCTCTCGATGCAGGTAATAATAGAGGGTCTGGATCTCGGTATCGGTCAGATAATACCGCGGCATTCCGATGATCCGGCTGTTGAGTTTGAGGTAAAATTCCCTGAAAGGGAGTTTATTGATGGGCTTTCCGGCAAACACCTTCGAGACCCCTTCGTCTTTGTAGCGGGCAATAAGCTTCCCTTCGCCGTTTTCGCCGTGACAGAGGTGGCACCCCACCCCGCGCGGGTTGTGATAAAGCCCGGCGGCATACTCCTCTTTCGTGATGAACGACTCGGCGTTCGCACCTGCCGATGCCAAAAGGAGAACAAAAATCCAGCGCACGCTCAACCTTTAACCAATGTTTAGACTTTTAGCGGTATCATACCCAAAAACAATGCTGACGGTGGTTAAATGCAGATTCTCGACGGTAAAGCGCTTGCACTCAAAATCGAACAAAAGGTCTCCGAAGGGGCCAAAGAACTGAAAGCCCGGACGGGCAGAGTTCCGGGTCTGGCGGTTATTTTGGTGGGCCACGATCCCGCCAGCCAGGCCTACGTCGGGATGAAGAAAAAAGCGTGCGACCGTGCCGGGTTCTATTCGGTCACCCACGAAATGCCCGAAGACATTTCGCAGGAGGCGATCATCAAAACGATCGAAATGATGAACGCCAATCCCAATATCGACGGGATTCTGATCCAGCTACCGCTCCCCAAACACATCGATACGACGAAAATCCTCGAGGTGGTCTCTCCCACCAAAGACGTTGACGGTTTCCATCCCTACAACGTCGGCCGTCTCGCTACCGGGCTTGAGGGTTTCGTCCCCTGCACCCCGCTGGGAGTCATGGAGCTTCTCGCCGAATACAACATCGACGTCAAAGGGAAAAACTGCTGCGTCGTGGGAGCTTCCAATATCGTCGGCAAACCGATGGCCGCACTGCTGCTCAACGCAAGCGCCACGGTCGAGATCTGCCACATCTTCACCGACGATCTCAAAAAACACACCCTTGCCGCGGACATCGTCCTCGTCGGTGCGGGAGTCATTAACCTGATCAAGGCGGACATGGTCAAGGAAGGCGCCGTCGTGATCGATATCGGGATCAACCGTGCCTCTGACGGCCGCCTCGTCGGGGACGCGGACTACGAAGCCGTCGCGCCAAAAACCTCCTACATCACCCCCGTTCCCGGCGGAGTCGGGCCGATGACCATCGCGATGCTTCTGGCCAATACCCTCAAAGCGGCCCAAATCCACGCGGAAGAAGAGAAATAACCCTTGAAGAAAAAAATCCTCGACGCGGCGCACGGCGCCTACCGGTTTTCCAATACGTGGACCGGGACGGTCATCATCGTCCTGTTTATCATCTTTTTCGTTGCCCAGGCGTTTCGTATCCCCAGCGGCTCTATGAAAGACTCCCTTCTCGTCGGCGACCACCTCTTCGCGAAAAAATTCGCCTACGGGATCTCAACCCCCCATATCCCGTTTCTCGAAATCCCCCTCATCCCCGGAACCGACGGGCACATCGTTGACGGCGACGAGCCCCGCCGCGGCGATATCGTCATCTTCCGCTACCCGAACAACACCCAGCTGCACTACGTCAAACGCTGCGTCGCGCTTCCCGGCGACGAACTGTTCGTGATGGACAAAAACCTCTACCTCCACCCCCGCGAAGGGGACGAATACGCCCGCCAAACGTTCAAAGGATACGAACTTGTCGAAATCCAGGGAAAACTCTGGGTCAAAAACCCCTACGAAAAACACCACCCAGGCATCCACCACGATGCCAAAATCGTCGATAACGGCCTCTACCCCGCCGAAATTTTCAACTTCGGCCCCGTACAGGTCCCCGAAGGGGAATTTTTCATGATGGGGGACAACCGCGACCATTCCAACGACAGCCGTTTCTGGGGCGCCGTCCCCTACGGACTGATCGAGGGGACGCCGTGGTTCGTCTATTTCAGCATGGACGACAATTACGAAGTGCGCTGGGACCGCATCGGTAAAACCCCAAGCGACCTGGAACAGCCCGATACGCTCAAACGTGCCGTAGACGAACGGATCCGCCAGGACGCCGACGATTATGAACTCTATTGATCTGCTGGAAATCCCCGCCGCCGTACTCGCTCTCCTGATCGCGATCATCGGGCATGAAATCATGCACGGATGGGTCGCCTACAAATACGGCGACCGTACGGCCAAAGATAGCGGCCGCCTCAGCATCAACCCCCTTATCCACATCGATCCCTTCGGTTCGATCCTCGTACCGCTCATGACCTATTTTCTCCCGATGCTGCTGGGGGCTTCGAGCGGATTTTTATTCGGATGGGCCAAGCCGGTTCCGGTCAATACCCATACCGTCATCCGCAACGGCGGCTACAATGCCGCAATGCAGGTAAGCCTGGCGGGGATCGTCTACAACTTTTTCATGGCGACGATGGCTTCGGTTCTTCTGGTCTCGTTGCCCCAGCCTTCCGAGGGCGACACGATCCTCTACGCGTTCGGCTATCTCTTTGTAATCAAGCTGCTGCTCATCAACGTCGTGCTGGCGGTTTTCAACCTCCTTCCCATACCGGGATTCGACGGTGCCCACTTCGTCAGCTACCTGACCCTCAAACACAAGATCCGAGCCGTTGCCGAATTTTTCGCCAAAGCCGAACCTTATGGAATCATTGCTATCATCATCATATTGGTTACGCCGCTGAAAATTCCGTTGGTCATCTGGCCGATCGAAATCGTTTTAAATCTGTTGCTAAAATAGGGAGTATCATGAAATTCTACGTCGCTACCGACCATGCCGGAATCGATCTGAAAAATTTTACCGTCGAGAATCTCCGTTCCAAAGGACACGAGGTGGTCGATCTGGGGCCATTCGACAAAGAACGGGTCGACTATCCCGACTACGCCGTCAAAGTATGCGAAAGCGTCCTTGCCGACGCCGCGTCTCAGGGGATTTTGATCTGCGGTTCGGGAATCGGGATGAGCATGGCCGCCAACCGCTTCCACGGCATCCGCGCCGCTTTGTGCCATGACGCCTATACCGCTACCGTTGCCCGCGGTCACAACGACGCCAACGTCCTGTGCTTCGGCGAGCGGATCGTGGGCCAGGGGGTCGCCGAATCTATCCTCGATGCATGGTGTGCCGGAAAATTCGAAGGGGGCCGCCATTGCGGCCGGGTTGAAAAAATCGAGGCCATCAAAGGATAACCGATGTTTTGGGAATGGTCACTACTGACGATCGTTACGCTGGGAGCGCTGTTTTTCCTCGTAAAAATGTTTTATTTCCGCAGTATCACCGTCAAAGAGCAGCGCAGCAGCGAAATGATGAAACTTACCCTCAAAGAAGCCGAACTGCTCATCCGCAAGTACCAGATCCAGCTTCAGCGCGCGCTGGGGAACGTCGATATCCTCAGCGAAGAGCTCAGCAACCTGCGCAACGAGCTCAAAACGCTCAAATCGCGCAACTCCAAGCACCGGGCCGAGACCGACCGTCTCCAGAACAAGATCAAAGAACTCGAAGGGCGTATCGACGCGCTGATCTAAGCACGCGCAAACGACCGAACCATTTCACCAAGAAGGAACCGCTATGACACTGACGACACAGGAAAGAGCTTTTTTGATGGCATCGATCCGCGATATCCCCGATTTTCCGAAGCCCGGGATCGTTTTCAAAGACATCACCACCCTGCTGGCGAACAAAGATGCTTTTGCCCTGCTGATGCGCCACCTGAGCGAGCGCTACAGCGCCTACAATCTCAGCCACGTCGCGGGGATCGATGCGCGCGGATTCATTTTCGGTGCCGCGCTGGCGCAAATGCTGGGGGTCGGTTTCGTCCCCATCCGTAAAAAAGGGAAGCTTCCCTACACGACCGTTTCGGAAAAATACTCCCTCGAATACGGCGTGGACGAAGTGGAGATCCACATCGACGCGTTTTCGGGCGTCGAAGCCCCGAAAGTTCTTCTCATCGACGACCTGATCGCAACCGGCGGGACGGCCTACGCGGCCGCCAGCCTGATCAACAAAGTGGGTGCCGAATGCGTCGAAGCGTGTTTCATCATGGGTCTTGATTTCCTCGGCGGTCAGAACCGCCTGGGTGAGCTCGTCGAAGTTTATACCGTTATCGGAGTCGATTGATGTATATTCCCTCACCTTCCAAATTCGATCCCGTAGAAGGCCATTTCGGTATCTTCGGCGGGCGCTATGTCCCCGAAACCCTTATGCCGGTTTTGCTGGAGCTCGAAGAGGCGTACCGGCAGATCCGCTTCGATCAAACGTTCTGGAGCGAAGTGGACGGTTATCTCAAAGACTACGTCGGGCGTCCAAGCCCGCTGTACTACGCCGCCAACCTCTCCGAAGAGCTTGGAGCCAAAATCTATCTCAAGCGCGAAGACCTCAACCACACGGGTGCCCATAAGGTCAACAATGTCATCGCGCAGGGGCTGATGGCCAAACGCCTGGGCAAAAAGAAAGTTATCGCCGAAACGGGAGCGGGACAGCACGGGGTCGCCACGGCGACCATCGCCGCACTCCTGGGACTTGAATGCGAAATCTTCATGGGAGCCAAAGACGTCGCGCGCCAGGAGCTTAACGTCTTCCGGATGAAACTGCTCGGGGCCAAAGTCCACGCGGTCGAAAGCGGCAGCAAAACCCTCAAGGACGCCATGAACGACGCGATCCGCCACTGGGTTACCCACGCGCGCGACACCTTCTATATCATCGGGACGGTCGCGGGTCCGCACCCCTACCCGATGATGGTACGCGACTTCCAGGCGATCATCGGCTGGGAAGCGCGCGCACAGATTCTTGAAAAAGAGGGTCGCCTTCCCGATCACGTCATCGCCTGTATCGGCGGCGGGTCAAACGCGATCGGCACATTCCAGCATTTCCTCGAAGACAAAGAGGTACAGTGCATCGGCATCGAAGCCGGAGGCCTGGGCATCGAGACCGACAAACACGGTTGTTCGCTCGAAAAAGGGCGCCCCGGCGTCCTGCACGGCCAGATGAGCTACCTGCTCCAAGACGAAGACGGCCAGATTCTCGAAGCCCACTCGATCTCGGCGGGACTCGATTACCCCGGTATCGGTCCCGAACACGCGTTTCACAAAGATAACGGCACCGTCGTCTACGACCACGTCACCGATGCCGAAGCGCTCGAAGCGTTCGTATGGCTCAGCCGCGCCGAAGGAATCATCCCCGCGTTTGAAACGGCCCACGCCGTCGCCTATCTCAAAAAGATGCCCGACATCAAAAACAAACTGGTCATCGTCAACCTCTCCGGCCGCGGCGATAAAGACATGATTCAGGCCAAATCCCTGCTGAATTTCGATGCGTAAAGAGGATTGATGGAAGCACTGTTACTCGATCTTCTCAAAGAATACGGATACGTCATCCTCTTTTTATGGAGTATCCTGGAAGGGGAAATGGGACTCATCATGGGCGGTATCATGTCCCACACGGGGGATATGTGGCTCCCCATGGCCATTTTCGTCGCCGGGATCGGCGGCTTCGTCGGAGACCAGATTTATTTCTACATCGGCCGCTTCAACAAAAGCTACATTCACGAAAAGCTTCGCTCGCAGCGCCGCAAATTCGCGATTGCCCACCTTCTGCTCAAAAAATACGGCTGGCCGATCATTTTCGTCCAGCGCTATCTGTACGGGTTGCGCACCGTCATCCCGATGTCGATCGGGCTGACGAAATATTCCTCGCGCAAATTCGCCTTTATCAACCTTATCAGCGCATGGATGTGGGCGGCACTGACGATTATCCCCGCCTACTATTACGGCGAAGAACTGCTCAACCTGATCCACTGGATGAAGGCGCACTGGTATATTGCCCTGCCGATGCTGCTGAGTATCGCCGGAGGTATTCTCTATTACCTCAACCGGCTCGAAAAAAAACTTCTGGAGAAACGCCATGACCGTCAGACTCGCTAATCAACCCCTCGACCTGATCGAGGCGGATCTGCGTCTGGAATTCCTGACGCAGCCGCAACTCGAAAACCATCCGCACCGCGCCTTACTTGAGCAGGCGGGATTCAAGGCCGAAGCCGAACAGCTCTGCACCCTGCACGAACGCCGTGTGATGGTGTGCGGCATTGCCGACACCTCCTCCGAAACGCTCCGCTCGGCGATGGCCTCGGCGGTCAAAACAGCCATGGGATACAACTACGCTTCGCTCAAACTCGCCCAATACGGCGAAGAGGCGTTTTCAGCCCTGATCGAGGGGACCGTACTTGGAAGCTACCGCTTTGATGCATACAAGTCCGATCCAAAACCCTCAGCGCTGGCCGAAGTGGTCTTCTCGAACGTCAACAGCGACGGTTCGGCCCTCGATGCCGACGCACTCGAAAAAACGCTGCGCGACACCCTCATCATCACCGAGGCGACGAACTTCGTCCGCGACCTCGTCAACCAGACCCCCTACGACATGACCCCGCAGGGGATGGCCATCGCGGCCGAAACACTGGCAAAAAACAACGGTCTTGAGTGCACGATTCTCGATCCGAACGGCCTCGAAGACGAAAAAATGTTCGCGATGCTCAGTGTCGGACGCGCCTCGGTCAACCCTCCCCGCCTGATCCATCTCGCCTACAAACCCAAAAACCCGAAAAAAACGATCACCCTCGTGGGCAAAGGGCTCACCTACGACAGCGGGGGCCTCAGCCTCAAAGCGGCGACGTCGATGGTGACGATGAAAATGGATAAAGCGGGTGCCTGCGCCGTGATGGGAATGATCAAAGCGATCAGCGAACTGGGTCTTGAGATCGAGGTGCACGGTTTCATCGGCGCGGTCGAAAACATGATCGGCGGAAACGCTTACAAGCCCGATGACGTACTGCGCGCCAAAAACGGCAAGACGATCGAAGTGCGTAACACCGACGCCGAAGGGCGTCTCGTCCTCGCCGACGTGCTGGGATACGCACAGGCCAACGTCAACGCCGACTATCTCTTCGACTACGCGACCCTCACGGGGGCGTGTATGGTGGCGCTGGGACCCTACACGACAGGGGTTATGGGGCACAACGAAGAGCTCAAACGCTCTTTCATCGACGCGGGAAGCGCCGCGGGCGAATACTGCGGCATTCTCCCCTTCAACCGCCATCTCAAAAAACTGATCAAGAGCGACATCGCCGACGTGTGCAACGTCTCCTCAAAACCCTACGGCGGAGCGATCACCGCGGCGCTGTTTCTCGATCATTTCATCGATGAAAACATGAAAGACAAATGGGTCCACTTCGACATCGCCGGCTCGGCCTACACCGAAAGCGCATGGGACGTCCATACCTACGGCGGAACGGGTGCCGGGGTACGCATGACGCTGCAGTGGGTACTTAACAACCTCGCTTAATTACCTTTTCGCTCCCGCTGCGGCGGGAAACTTCTTTCTTCTCAGTCCCCACTCAACAACAATAGTTTATAATCGCGCAACGAAAACAGACTCACTTTAATACCAATCAAGGAAACTATCCATGGGACTTAGCATCGGACTCGTAGGACTCCCCAACGTCGGAAAATCGACCACCTTCAACGCGCTGACCAAAGCGCAGAACGCCGAAGCGGCGAACTATCCGTTCTGTACGATCGAACCGAACAAAGCGACCGTCCCCGTTCCCGATGCGCGCCTCGACGCACTGGCCGCCATCGTCAACCCCGAGCGGATTCAGCACTCTACCCTCGATTTCGTCGATATCGCCGGGCTCGTCAAAGGGGCGAGCAAAGGCGAGGGACTGGGAAACAAGTTCCTCTCCAACATCCGCGAAACCGAAGTGATCTTGCAGATCGTTCGTTGTTTCGACGATGAAAACATCGTCCATACCGAAGGGCGGATCGATCCCCTCTCTGACGTCGAGATCATCGAGAACGAACTGATCTTCGCCGATATCGAAGTGCTCACCAACCGGATCGAGCGGCTCAAAAAACAGGCGAAAAACGATAAAGACGCCGCCGCCATGGTGGAGTTTGCCGAAGAACTCGCCGAATTCCTCGCCGAAGGGAATCTCGCCCGCAATTTCCCCAAAGCCGACAGCGAACTGTTTGAAAAGCTGAATTCCGAAGTGCGCATGCTCAGCGCCAAAGAGATCATGTACGGCGCCAACGTCGATGAAGACGGCCTCACAGAAGACAACGACTACGTCGTACGGCTCCGCGAACACGCTGCTAAAAACGGATGCGAAGTGATTAAACTCTGCGCCAAGATCGAAGAAGAACTCGTCGGAATGGAAGACGACGAACGCAACGAATTCCTCCGCGACATGGGTGTCGAGGAATCGGGTCTCGAGCAGATCATCCGCAAAGGCTTCGACAAACTGGGTCTGATGAGTTACTTCACCGCCGGGGTTAAAGAGGTGCGTGCCTGGACGATCCGCAAAAACACCACCGCCCCCAAAGCGGCCGCCGTCATCCACAACGACTTCGAAAAAGGGTTTATCCGCGCCGAAGTGATCGGTTATGACGATTTCGTCGCCTGCGGCGGCGAGGCAAAAGCCAAAGAAGCGGGAAAAATGCGCCTGGAAGGAAAAGAGTACATCGTCCAGGACGGCGATATCATGCACTTCCGTTTCAACGTCTAAACGCCTCTGCCGGATTCCTCCCCGGCTCTTCCCCCCCTCTTTCCTCTCACATTCCGTTCAAGCGCCTTGAATATCGTTGCCGATCCGTGTATAATCCCAACAAATTTGTAGCATACAACAACATTTTTCGTTATATTCGCGTTCAATTATCATATTTTTATCTCATTTCTAAGGAAAATGACGCTATTCTTCATCGTAATATAATCGTAATACACAATCAATAATATTTTTGCAATCATACGCAAAAACAGGGAGAGTTTTTTGTCAACCATCATGCCTTCATCCGTGCAAAAGCACCTCAAACCGACCGATTTCATCGTCTCGAAAACCGATAAGCGGGGCAATATCATCTACGGCAACCAAATTTTCATCGAGATGTCCGGCCACGCCGAACACGAACTGATCGGCGCCCCCCATTCGATTCTCCGCCATCCCGATATGCCCGCCGTCGTTTTTCAGCTTCTGTGGGAACGGATCAAAAACCGTCAGGAAATTTTCGCCTACGTCAAAAACCTCTGTAAAGACGGCTCTTATTACTGGGTGTTTGCCAACGTCACCGCCACGACCGATGCGCGCGGAGAGGTGAGAGATTACCATTCGGTTCGCCGCAAACCGAGCCAAAAAGCGATGGACGTCATCCCCGATCTCTACCATAAACTCCTGCACGCCGAACGAAACGGCGGGTTGGAAGCATCCAAGAAACTTCTTATTACCCTATTGAACGACCAAGGAATGGACTATGACCGCTTTATCCTCTCTCTTCAACACTAAGCAATCGGCCCTCTTTAGCACCGCATTGTTCCTGCTGTCGATGTATCTGCTGGCGGTGTCGGACTATGTAACCGCTTCGCTAAGCATTCTGGCCCTGATTGCGGGGGCACTTGCGGGTAACCGCCGTTCATCCTCCGTTGATCAGGAAGGGATTTTGAATCGCCTGAACGATGTGCTCGAAAAAGCGGGCCGAGGGATCCTTTCCGAACGGATCACGAACATTCCGCAAAACAGCCCTTTGGCAAAAATAGCGTGGGGGACCAACGATCTGCTCGATCAGATCGAACAGCTGATGCGGGACATCCGTTCCTCATTAGACAGCGCTTCTGTGGGGATTTCCGACCGTATCGTGTTCAGTTCGGGATATAAAGGGGATTTCGAATCCCTCAGCGGCGCGCTCAATGACGCGATCAAGACCAACGCCGCCACCTACATCGGCGGGAAACGTTCCGAACTGGCGGATGAATTCGACCGCATCAGCGGCGGAATCGCGCAGGTTCTCTCAACCATCCAAAACGATATTCAAAAAAACAGCCGCTATGCCATCAACATTAAAGAGAGCATCTCCGCAACCGCTACGGAAGTCGTAGAGAGTCAATCCACAATCCATAATATCGTCGATAGTCTACAACGGCTGATCGAGCTGATTACCCATTCCAACGATGCCATCGTGTCGCTGGGTACCCGGATGAAAGAGATCAATTCCATCGCCAACCTCATCAAAGACATTGCCGACCAGACCAACCTCCTGGCGCTGAACGCAGCCATCGAAGCGGCACGTGCCGGCGAACACGGACGGGGATTCGCCGTCGTCGCCGACGAAGTGCGCAAACTTGCCGAGCGGACGCAAAAAGCGACCCAGGAAATTTCGGTGATGCTTTCCGCACTCCAGCAGGAGACCGAAATTATCGAAACCGACTCCGAAACGATAGCCGATATCGCCAACGAATCCCAATCCGACGTCCATCAGTTCGAGATGCTGCTGGGCGATTTTATCGCCAAAACCAACCAATCGGCCGAGATGGCCAACTTCATCAGTGATTCGCTCTACACGTCATTGATCAAAGTGGATCATATCATTTTCAAACACACCGCTTACAGTGCGATCATTCACGAGCGCGAAGAGATAACACACGATCTGGTTTCCCACCGCGACTGCCGCCTCGGAAAATGGTATTACGGCCTCTCCGATCACACCAATCTCAGCAATACCGAAGCTTTCAAATCGATCGAAAAATACCATATCGCGCTGCACGAGCTGATTTTGAAAGTAGCCGAATGCATACCGTCAAAAACATGCGTGGAAACAACGAACAAAGCACACATTTTGCAGCAAATGAGCGAAATGGAAAAAAACAGTACTGAATTGTTCCGGCTCCTCGAAGCAATGGTTGCGGAAGGAAACCGTTCCGTCAACCTATCGCTAGCGGATTCTTCCGTTTCAAGCATGGATAAGGTACAATAATCGCATTATTGTACAAAAAATCATAGACAGGAACCGCTTCATGCGCCTTCAGTATACGGGGCCAAAGCCCCTAATCTCCTCCCACGGGATCAATTTCGATCTCAATAAAGAAGACAAATTCGTCTATCTCAGCATCGTCGCCGAGCTCATACGCGCCCTTGACCACGAATACGAAGAAGACAAGCGCTACGTCTACATGACCTCGGGGCGCCCTTTGGATAACGATCTGATCCTCTCCATCATACAGGCCAAAAACCCTTTGCTCGAAGAAGAGGTACTCCGGCGCCGGCAGATCGTCAACGACGAAATCGACGAAGAGCTCGAGCGGGCCCGTTCAAACAAGCTGTTGTGCGAGGAAGAACGCGACGTGCTGCTCAAAAACATCGAGATGCTCCGAAGCTACCGCATCTCGCGATCGCTCAACAAAACGGTCTACTACAGCGGCATCACGTCGATCGCACAGATTGTCAAAAACGGCCACATCGACCATATCTCTTCGCCGATGTACCCCAAGTTCATGCACGTTTTTCATTCATTACAGGGGGTGCTCGGCAAGCTTCACCCCCCTATCGACAGTTCCATCGATATTTTCCAGGAAGACGGCCACCTGCAGATCCGCCTCAATATCCTCTTCAGGAAATGACGCGGGCGATCGTCTGCGCGAAACGGACGTTTTCGGACGCACTGACTTTCAGCTCGAGCATCTCTTTTTCACACAACATGACGATAGTGGAACCCATCTGGAAACATCCGAAATCCTCCCCTTTTTTCAGGTAAAGGTTCTCATACCCGTAGCGGCTCGGCTCTAAGACGGTATTGGTCTGGATACGCGGTTCAAACGACACTTCCATCTTGCCGACGTTGAGTGCCCCGACAAGAATCAGGAAAAACCGTTTCCCTGCCGAACTCAGACATTCCAGCACGACCCGTTCGTTTTCGACGAAGAGATCGACCTGTTTTTTGAGCGAAGGGATGTTCACGGGATAGAGTTTCCCGGGGATATGGACGGCACTGAGCACCTGCATGTCCAGAGGGGCGTGATAACGGTGATAATCGCGCGGAGAGAGGTAAAAATTGAGAAATAACCCATCATGCACCGCTTCTTTCGCTTCGTCGGAAATAAAGCCGCCCAGTACGTCGTCGACCGAATAGCTCATCCCCTTGATCTGAAGCGCGAGGTCGTTGTGAATCGTCCCGCATTCGGTAATCAACGAGTCACACGGGCTGATCATGTCCGCCGAATCGGCCGAAAAAGGACGCATCCGCTTGAACCGGCGGGTAAAGAGGGCATTGAGGGTCGGATAACTCTGGGGGGCGTCGAATTCGCTCATATCCAGCCCCATCATCCGGACATAGGCGGCGTTGATGATATTCTGGACTTTGGGGGAATGGGCTTTGGACGCAAGCTTTCCGAAAGCCTGAGACAATGCCGATGTGTAGTGTCGTTTCACGTTTACTCCTGGTATTCGTCGGTTTGGATTGTTCTCTTGGCGATCTCTTCGATCAGTACGGTGGCGTAACACCCTTTAGGCAGGGTGAAATGGAGCTCATACCACGCTTCTTGTTCTTTGTATTCCCCTTCGATCTCTTCGGGGAAAATCCATCCGTAACGCCGGGCGCCGTCGATGCCGCTTTCAATCCGGTCGTACTCTTTTTCGATATCGCCGGCAAAGCTTTCGGCACGGGTCGCCCGCTTACCGCTAAGCAGCCCGCTTACCGATATATCGCGGGCATTGAACCGCTCGGGCTCGGCATCGTCGACGTAATGGAAAATCCGTCCGTAGGGGTAGTGCATCATCACATCGCCGCGGATCAGTTTAAAAGGGTGTTTTTGCGCTTTCATCGCCGCACACTCCTCTTTGGGCAGTGAGAGGATGGAGGGGAGTTCATCGGCCCCGAATCCCTCGACGAGCTTTGAAATTTCGATCCGACGGCTCAACCAGCCGTTGAAGAGATAGCTCTGGTAGGCGTTGACGTAAAACTGGGCGAGCTTTTTGTTCCGTTCCTTGAGGCTCCCTTCCAGAATCGCCTTCCCTTTTTTGTAGTTTTCACCGTCGAGCCCGAAACGCTGAAAGCCGAAATAGTTTGGCATCCCGTAGAGTTTGATCATTTTCAGCGCTTCGCCGATTTTTGCCGCGGCGACGGGGGTTACTTTCTTGAGCCGGATAAAGAAGCGGTTTCCCTTGAGATGGCCGACACGGATTTTATTGTTGTGATAGGTTTTGGAGAGGATTTTGATCCCCTCGTGCTCAAAATTCTCAAGCAACGGTTCGTATTTTCGCGGAACCGAAATGTACTGTTTGGTCTGGGCATTTTTGTCCTTGAGCCCGGCGTAACCGATGTCACGTCCCTTGATCCCCAGACGGTTGCTGAAAACATCGACCATCTGCCAGGTCGAGAGATTTTTTTTGCGGACGTGGAGCACAAGATGTTCCCCTTCGCCGCTAAAGGGGTACAAAGGGATTTCGTCGACGACAAAATCGCGCGGCGACTGGCGAAAATGAAATTCGATCGCGCTGTGGGGGAGGTAATACTGACGTTCCATGAAACTCCTAGAAATGGTGCGCTTTGCAGCGGTTGACGAACACGCCCCTCTTTGCACGCCCGATGATGGTGATCGGGGTACGCGTCCGGGCCGCGATGCGGCGGATCGTTTCGGCTTTGCGGGGCGAAAAAGCGACGAGCATTTCGTATTCTTCGCCGCTGCATCCTGTCCGTTTGCCTATTTTTCGGCTAAAGGCGATCCCCTTTGCGTTGGCTTTGGAAAGTTTGCCCAAATCGCTGAAAAGTCCGTCGGAAATATCCATCCCGCACCGCAGGTGGCGGCTTGCTTCGCGCACGAAGTTCCAGCGAAGTTTCGGTGCGACGAAACGGGACGCACGGTGCACCTTACCCCCCGCCATCAGGTAGCGCAGATGTTTGGCCGAGTCTCCCAGCCGTCCCGTATGGGCGATCAGATCCCCCGTTTTGAGGCCGGTGCGCATCAGCGGTTTTCCTGCGGCTTCGGAAACGATCGTCACGGAAAGGTCAAGTTTGACGTTGCCGATCGTATCGCCGCCGATTATATCGACATCGTACGTGCGTGCCGCATCCCGCAGGCCGGCGGAGAGTTCGTCCATCGCGTGCAGGCTCATCGACTTGGGCATCGCTACCCCCAACAGCGCATACCGGGGAACGGCATTCATTGCAATCGCGTCCGAAATGTTCACGATCATCGCTTTATAGCCGATTTGATACGGTGTGAGCCAGCGACGGCGAAAATGGACGTTTTCGAAAAACAGGTCTTTACTGTAGACTTGTTTCCCGATCAGCGCGCCGTCGTCGCCGATCGGGCTTCTCGGGGACCGGAAGGTGTCGATAAAATAATATTCCGCGTTCACCGCTCGTCGCCGCCTTTGTCACGCTGTTACGATTTTTGAAAGCGATTATAGTCGAAAAGAGTTTACGGAACCGTTAAGCGGTAAAAGCGCCGCGGATTATGCTAGAATAACCCTTAAGTTTTTGTTCTAATTATTTATTATTATTATAAAACAAAAAGGAACCGATTATGTTGATATCGATACGCAAGGTTTTTTCCGGGCTCCAGAACACGCTGCTGGTTCTTGGGATCGGGGTCAGCATCCTCGCCGTACAGCTTTTTCATATTTCGCAATACGGCGGACGCCTCGATGCCCTGCGAAACCAGCATTTACTGATCGAAAAGTCGGTCTCTGCCGATCTGAGCGATCCGAGCATGGCGGCGATTCTCCTCAATACCGCAGTCGCCGAGCTCGCCCTTTCGGTTAAACTCTCTGGCGAAGCGACCCTGCTCGACGCCCTTTTCGCTTCACAGGAGGAACACGACGCCATCCTCGGTTCGCTCCAAGCCACGTCGAAAGAATTTCAAGAAAACGTCCTGGCATGGTCAAACGCCAAGGAAAGCGTCCGTGAAGCGCACCGTGCCGCCATGATGGAAGCCCGCACCGCGTATCTGGCCGATATCAGCCGGATGCTTGATTACCAGATCGGGGTGACCCATAAAGCGATCGCGGCGGCCAACATCAGTGCCGCCCTTGTGGTATTGCTTGGGCTGGCAGCGTTTTTGGTCTATCGCAAACGCCTCAACCTCGTCTACGATGACATCCACCACGCCTGCGCGGTCGACGTCGACGGAAGCCGTCACGAGCCCAAAACCCATGAACTTGATTTTATCGTCAAACAGCTTGCGCGCCGAAATGTTCAGCAACCCTCCGCCGCGCCGGCCCCCTGCCTGACCCACCCAAGCAGCGGCCTGCACAACGACCGCGGCCTTTTCAACGCCTTCAACGCGAAACGGGCGGGCAAAGCGGGGAACTCGATTTTCCTGAGCGTTTTCGAAATCGACCAATACGGAGTACTGGTATCTGAGTACACGAAAGAAGATCTTAAATCGATCTATCGCAAACTCGGCGAAATGATTTCACTCTACGAACAGCCTCTCGACGTCATCGCCCATACCGAAGACGACCGCCTCGTCTTCGTCATGTCCCGTCCGACGAAAAAAGCGGCTCTGGACGAATGCGAACACATTGTCAAAGCGGTGCAGGATTCGAGTTTCCTTACTTCCAAAGGCTCCATCCGCATCACGGTGAGTGCCGGTTTTATGCTCAAAACGCCGATTAAACCGCTCGACGAGTCGATCAACGATGCCGTAAAATTAATCGCGAAAGCCAAAGAAAACGGGGGGAACCGCGTCGCTCAACTGCGTGAATCGTCCGGATCGTTTTAAAAAATGTAACCTTTTCACCCATACATACCTTCTTCATTTGTAACTATGTTACCAAATTAAACATTTTTCGCCTCTTTCCGCCTCCGGAGGGCTTCCCCCCCTTTTTTAATCTTGCCCAAGGAGCGGCGCGCTATAATCTCCACAGATTTTATGAACGAAGGAAGGCGTATGAGTATTCCCATTTATACTTATGATGCGGTAGTCGTCGGAGCCGGTCTGGCCGGATGTGCCGCGGCACGCGAGTTGCAAAAGAACGGCAAAAAAGTAGCCGTCATCACCAAACTCCATCCTCTGCGGAGCCACTCGGGTGCCGCTCAGGGGGGGATCAATGCAGCATTCAGCGACCAGGACAGCGTCGAACTCCACGAATTCGACACCGTCAAAGGTTCTGACTACCTCGCCGACCAGGACGTCGTCCAGTTTATGTGTGAAAAAGCCCCCGAAACGATCCGTTGGGCGGAGCGCATGGGTGCGGCGTTCAGCCGTAACGAAGACGGTACGATCGCACAACGCCCGTTCGGAGGACAATCCTCGCCCCGCGCCTGCTTCGCCAAAGACCGCACCGGCCTTACCCTGCTACAGACGATTTACGAGCAGGCCTACCGCGAAGGTGTCGAGTTCTGGGACGAGTGGTACGTCGCTGATCTTCTCTACCGTGACGGCAAAGCGTACGGCGTCGCCGCTTACAACATCCGCAACAGCGAAAAAGCGATTTTCAACGCCAAAGCGGTCATGTTCGCGACCGGCGGTTACGCGCGCGCTTTCAAAATCAACTCAAACGCCCACGCCAATACCGGTGATGGCCTCTCGCTCGTCGCCCGCCACGGTCTTCCCCTTGAAGACATGGAGTTCGTACAGTTCCACCCCTCAGGGCTTTCGGGTAACGGCGTCCTGATTTCCGAAGCGGCCCGCGGCGAAGGGGGAAAACTCCTCAACTCGCTGGGTGAACGTTTTATGGAGAAATACGCCCCCAACGCGATGGAACTCGCTTCTCGCGACGTCGTCGCGCGCGCCATCATCCAGGAAATTCGCGAAGGGCGCGGTGTGGGACCGCGTAAAGACGCAGTGTACATCGACCTGACCCATCTTGGAAAAGAAAAAATCATGGAGCGCCTCCCAGAGTTGCGCGATCTTGCGATCACCTTCCTGGGTCTTGACATGATCAAAGAACCGATTCTGATCTCCGCCACCGCCCACTACTCGATGGGTGGTATCCCCGTCGATAAAGACGGGCACGTCCGCAAAAACAATGCCGAATTCGTCGAAGGGTTCTACGCGGCGGGAGAATGTTCGTGTTCAAGCGTCCACGGCGCGAACCGCCTGGGAGCCAACTCGGTTCTCGAAGCGCTTCTGTTCGGTCGCTTCGTCGGTAAAACGATGGTACAGGAAGTTGATTCTCTCGAACTTCTCCCCGCAACCGAAGCCGACGCGCAGCGGATGATCGATGAAATGAACTGGGCCCTGACCAACAACGGTCAGGAGTCGGTGGCCGCGCTGCGCGAGGAATTGCAGCAGTCGATGACCGACAACGCCGGAGTCTTCCGTACCGCGGAAACTCTCAGCCGCCAGGTCGAAATTCTCAAAGACCTGCGCAAACGCTATAAAAACATCCGGATCGCCGACAAATCGAAAATCTTCAACACCGACCTGCAAGAAGCTATCGAGCTTGGGCACATGCTCGATTATTCTGCATTCATCGTCGAAAGCGCCCTGGCCCGCCAGGAGAGCCGCGGTGCTCACTACCGTGAAGATTTCCCGGCCCGTGACGACGAAAAATTCCTGAAACACACCATGGCGATCATGGATGCGGAAGGCAATATCACCCTTGATTATATGGATGTCACTCTCGGCCGCCATGAAGTCAAAGCACGATCGTACTAAGGAGAGCGACATTATGGATACACTTAAAACGCAACAGGTGACGTTCAAGGTTTTCCGTTTCAACGAAGAGACCGATTACCTCCCCTATTACAACACCTACACCCTCGACGTAACCCACGAAGAGGTCGTGCTCGACATCCTCAACCGTATCAAATGGGAACACGACGGTAGTCTCTCCTACCGCCGAAGCTGCCGCCACGGTATCTGCGGCGTGTGCGCGATCAAAGTGAGCGGCAAAGCGGTCCTGGCCTGTAAAACCCGTCTGTTCGACATGATCGACGTTTTCGGAAACGAACTCGTCATCGAGCCGCTCAGTACGAAACGGGCATTCAAAGACCTCGTCGTCGACAAAAAAGATTTCTGGGACAAACACGCCCAGATCAAACCTTATCTCGAAGCTGAAATCGACGAGCATCCGGTCACCGAAAACCTTGTCAGCCCCCACGATGCCGAAAAGCTTCTCGAAGCCGATTACTGCATCCAGTGCGGCGCGTGCCACTATTCGTGCCCATCGCTCGAGATCAACGAACAATACATCGGGCCTGCGGCATTTGCCGCCGCATACCGTTTCAGTGCCGATGTCCGCGACGATGCTTCGGTAGAGCGTCTGCACATCGTCAACGAAGAAGCCCAGGGAGTCTGGGACTGTGTCAAATGTATGGAGTGTGCCGAAGTTTGTCCCAAAGAGGTCAATCCGATCGAAAAAATCACTAAACTGCATAACATGGTGTTTGAGGCGGGAATCGCGAAAAACAACGTCGCTACCCGTCACGCCGTCGGATTCGCCCACTCGATCGAAAAACACGGTCTGCTCGACGAAGGCGAGCTCGTCCGTTATTCCGAAGGGAACATCGGCGTACTCAAACACGTTCCGGTAGCCCTCAAAATGTTTGCCAAAGGCAAAATCGTATTGCCGTGGAATATGCCCAAATCCGACAAACTCGATGAGATCAAAAAACTGGTCAAATCTTCATCAACCGTAAAATTCTAGGGAGTACACAATGGAAAAATTAAAATACGCACTTTTTACCGGTTGTACTGCCAAAGAGAGTACGCCCGAACAAATGATGTCGACGCTGGCTGTGGCGAACAAGCTGGGGATTGAGTTGGTAGAACTCACCGAAGCTTCCTGCTGCGGTGCTTCGCATCTCCAGGACTACGATGATTTCCTCTCCCTCGTCCTGAACGCACGCAATATCGCTTATGCCGAAAAACACGGCCTGACGATGGTGACGATCTGCAACACGTGCCAGCTCAATACGGCGATGACCAAACACCGTCTCGATCACAATGCGGAACTCAAAGCGAAAGTGAACGCAAAACTCGCCGAAGTGGGACTGGAGTACAAAGGGACTTCCCAGATAACCCACTTTTTGTACGCCATTATCGATGATTTCGGCCTCGACAAAATCAAAGAGATGGTGGTCACACCTCTCAGCCAATTCAACATCGCACCGTTTTACGGCTGTCACAATATCCGTCCGTCCGAGCTTCAGAACGAGACGCACAAAAGCCCTGAAAACGCTTACAAACCTACTTCACTCGATGATCTGATCGTCGCGTGCGGCGGTGTAAACGTCGACTACGAAGAGAAAAACAAATGCTGCGGCTTCCATGCCGAGCTTCAATCACCCCGTACGGCTGCTGTTTTAACCGGTAATGCCGTAGCCGGTGCGATGGATGCGAATGCGGACTGGATGGTAACGCCGTGTCCTCTTTGTCATCTCAAACTCGATACCCAGACGCACCACGCCTCCGTTGCAATCGGTCGCGACGTTTCCCTCCCGGTCTTGCACATGCAGCAAATGGTGGGACTCGCGCTCGGATGTACGCCGGCGGAACTGGGCCTTAACCACCACGTTACGAAAGTCGATTTCGTCTAAATCTTCCGGCCGGACTCTTCCGGCCCTCCTACTCCGATAACGGAGTGAGCGAATACCCCTCTTTTTCCAATGCCGACAGCAATCCCTCATCGCCCAGAAGGTGCATCGTCCCGACAAGTACAAACAGCGTTTTTCCTTCGTCAGACCATTCCATAAGCTTCGGAAGCCATGTGCGATTCCGTTTTTGGAGTATCTCGCGATACATATTGGGCGATTGCGATTTCATCGTATCGACCAGTTCCCTCTCGATCCGAACGGTTTTTCCTTCGCGCCATTCGCGAATCAGCCACTCCACACTCTGCGAAAGGGTCTGCATCTCGCGTATCGTCTGAAGAATCAGTTCATCCTCTTCCCCCTCTCCCATCCGGACGATCACGGCAAGCTGCTCGGCGGGGGTTTCGAGAAAACGGGGCTCTTTTCGTTCGTCCAGAGCGCGACGCGCGTAGTAGGCATCTACACCGCTTTCGTCGATCCCCTCGCGTGCCAGCCGTTTTTGGGCCATCATCGTTGCCGCAGCCCACGGGCGAAGGCGCTCATAAGGTAAAATCGATTCCCCCTGCGATGAGAGGTATTCCTTCATGGCCCTGTAGGTGGCAGGCTTAAGCACTTCCGAAAGGCTGCTTGTGGGCGGCAGGAACATATGGCGCGCCATCTCGGCGGCAAACGGTGCACTGATGGTCGATTGCAGGTCGGTTTCGAAAACGACCGCATCACTGTATGCGAAAGCACGGTCGAATTCCCTCGGAAGGGGAAAATCGCCGGAGCGGAGAATGTGGATGGTCCCTCCGAGATAGAGGATTCGATCCCCTTTCGTCGCTTTCCATACGCTCGATGCGCCGTAAAGGGAGAGATGAAAGAGAAAAAGGAGCGAAGCGAATGCGATCAGCGCCTTCATAACCGTCATTCCCTAGGATTTAGGGCGGAACGCCTTGATCACGTCCTCGTTGCACTCCATGTACGGCCCCTCGATCAGGTCGATGCAGTACGGAACGGCGGGGAAAACGGCGTCGAGGCATTCGCGGATCGATTTTGGCTTTCCGGGAAGATTGATGATGAGGCTTTTCCCGCGGATTCCCGCGGTCTGACGGGACAAAATCGCCGTCGGGACGTATTTGAGGCTCACCTGGCGCATCAGCTCTCCAAAGCCTGGCATCATCTTTTCACAGACGTTTTCGGTCGCTTCGGGGGTGACGTCGCGCCTCGCGGGACCCGTCCCGCCCGTAGTCACCACGAGGCAGCACTTTTCCTGATCGCACAATTCGATCATCGTCTCCTCGATCGTATTCTGATCGTCGGGAATGCAACGGTAGACGATCTCGTGGGGACTTTTGAGATAATCCCTCATCGTCTCCTGGATCGCAATCCCTGAAATATCCTCGTAAATCCCCGCGCTCGCACGGTCGGATGCGGTAATAACGCCGATTTTAATCGTATTCATAAACACTCCTGCAAAAAATGGTTGGCTCCCCGGATCGATGTCACCGTCGCGTAGGGGAGGAAAAAGTCCCGTGCTCCGGCCACGTCGATGATCCGATCCTCAAGCCCAAGATAGACCTCGATGCGGGTCCCTTTGGCGCGGATCTTCTCCATCAGTTCGGCATCCCATACGAAATAGAGCAGCTCTTCGAGCGCCTCGCCGCTGTGATCCCCCTCCCCGACGCTTTGGATGGGACAGGGTTCAAAACAGCTTGCGCGGAATTTTTCGAGGTAGCCTTGGGGATCTTTGAGATACCCCGCCAGCTGAAGACGTTTGAACGACTCCTTGCGGGTCTGAAAGAAAGCGGGGGAAAAGAGCTGGAGGGTGTCGATCCGTTCGTCCGCCTGTGCGGCGTAACGGGCCGCTTTTATCGCACCGTAGCTGAACCCTCCGAGGGTGTAATCGCCGCCCCTGTCGTAGGATTCGAAAAAACGGCGATCGTCGCAGAGGGAGAATCCGCTAAAGAATCTCATTCATCGTCGCCTTGGCGAGAGCTTTGGATATCTGCTCGTACTCTTCGAGGATCGATTCGAATTTGGCAACGATCTTTTCATTACGTTCCAAAAGGGACGAAATCTCCTGATAAAGCCGCTCCATCAGTTTCGATTCGTCTTCGGCTCCGGGGAGGATCGAGCCGCCCATGCCGTATTCGTAGACCATCGCGTGTACAAGTTCTTCGGCCGCCTTTACGTCGTGCGATGCGTTGCTGGCGTGTTCCCCGAACCGGAGATTCGAAGCCGCGATACCTGCCAGATGGACCCGAACGTGTGCTTCGATCTCGTGTTTGAGGAGCGGTTCGGCGGTTGGAGGGGTGATCGTGTCGTTGCTGAGGCTGATTTTTTCGTACGGCAGGTCGAACCACGTCGCGGCGAACACTTTTCCCGCCTGGTAACGGGCGTGGTAACGCCGCTGTTCCTCGCTGAGCATCGCTACTTTCTTTTTCCCGAACATCACCTTGTCTTTGACCGCCAGAAAATGTTCCATCCGCACCTGGATCTCTTTTTGGCGCAGGCACAACAAAGCCGCTTCATTCACCAGTGCCGCGAGTGACGCACCGTTAAACCCGACCGTCATGCGCGCCACTTCCGCCACCGAAAGGTCATGCGGAATGTTGCGAAGGTATTTATTCAGAATCGCCTCACGCTCGCTTGCGGTAGGCAGCTCCACGAAAATTCGACGGTCGAAACGCCCCGCACGGAGCAGCGCCGCGTCCATCACGTCGATGTTGTTCGTCGCGGCGATGACGACGATGCCGCTGGTATCTTCAAACCCGTCCATTTCGGTCAGAAGCTGATTGAGGGTCCCTTCGCGTTCGTCGTTGCGTTCCCCGCCCCGTTTTTTCCCGACGGCGTCGATTTCGTCGATGAAAATGATCGCCGGGGCGTTTTTCTTGGCAGCAGAGAAAAGCTCGCTCACCCGCTTGGCCCCCATCCCGACGTATATCTGGACGAACGAAGCCCCGCTTTGATAGAAAAACGGCACGTCCGCTTCGGCGGCGACCGCTTTGGCGATCATCGTCTTCCCTACCCCAGGAGGGCCTACGAGCAATACGCCGCGCGGCATCCGCGCCCCGAAACTGTAATAGCGTTTAGGGTTGCGGAGAAAATCGATGATCTCCTCGAGTTCTTCTTTGACGTCGCCAATCCCGCCTATATCACTGAAGCGGACCGTCGATTTGACCGGCTGGATTGTCGAGGGTGCGCTCTCGGGCGTCTCGGCCGCCACGGCGGCATGTGTCGTCGTCTGGGTCGGGACCTCGTCGTCTTCGAAACCGAGCCGGTTTTTCCACGCCCAGTATCCGGCTCCCCCGATCAGCGCGAAAAAGAGGAAAAACCATCCCCATCCGCTTCCCCCTTTGGGTTCGATGACGAGATGGGCGGTCAATTCGGAAGGCAGCTGCGACGTAGGGATCCGCACGACACCTTCTTCTTTGGTCGAGAGGTAGGTGTATCCCTCGTCCGTGTAGGCTTTTTCGACCTGTTCACTCTCGATCAGGCGGCTCGCTTCATCGAGTGTGATCGTATCGGCACCGTCGCGAAGCAGCGCGTAAAGCAACAGCAGCAGTATGATCCCCCCCGATACCAGGAGAATCATCTGATTTCGGTTAAACGCGGGCCAGGTTATGTTCATCGTGCACCTCGTAATGTTCTAACGTGATCCAGTCGCCGGAAATGTCTTCGGCCGATTCGATCACCGTTTTGTTGAAATACTGGTCATACCCGCTGTAGATGCCGTTCTCGCCGCTCTCGACCAGCACTTCGAGCGGGGTCGTCACCCGTTCACGAAACGCGCGGTTGTTTTGGGCGACCAAGGCGTTCAATTCGGCCATCCGCGCGGCGGCTATGGCTCCGTTTACTTCGGGCTTCATCGACGCGCTGGGGGTGCCGTCGCGCTTGGAATAGGTAAAAGGGTGGATGTGGGTGAGCCCGAGTAACCGCAGGTTCCCCATCGCCTCCTCCCAAAGCGCGTCACTTTCCCCCGGATGCCCGACGATAAAATCGGTCCCCAGGGCGAATCCTTTTTCGCGCAGCATCGCAAAGAGCTCGATGTCACTGCGGGTGCGGTTGCGACGGTTCATGAGACGAAGCATCTCATCCGACGCATGCTGAATCGCGATGTGCAGATGACGCTCGAGCCACGGTTCGTCCAGGATCTCGCGAAACGATTCGTTGATCTGGATCGGTTCGAGCGATCCCACGCGGATGCGGCGAACGCCGCGGATCAACGCCATCTTTTTCATCAGTTCGGCGATGTTGCGCCCTTCCCCCTGCCCGTAGCTGCCGACGTTGGTCCCGGTGAGAATAAACTCCCCGAAACCGTTAGCCGCCAGACGCGAAACCTGCTCGAGGATTTTCGCTTCGTCCAGACTGCGCGCATCACCGCGTACGTAGGGGATGATACAGTAGCTGCAGCGGAAATTGCACCCTTCCTGGATTTTGATGAATGCCCGCGATTTACCGACGAACTCTTCGACGATCGCATCGTCGACGTAGTTGAGATCGCCGATTTGATAAAAACGGCTTTCGCTGGACAAAAGGGTATTGATCCTGGTCTTCTCCGACTGTCCGAATACCCCCTGGACTTTTCCCGCGTTAAAAAGGCTCTCCCCTTTGGTATGGGCGCCGCATCCGGTCAGAAAAAGCTTTTTCCCCTGTTTGTCCATCTGGTTGATGTAGCCGCGCACACTGACATCCGCACCGTTGGTCACGGTGCAGGAGTTGACGATGACGATGTCGGCTTCGGCTTCGTTTTCGGTGATGTCGTAGTCGCGGAGGGCACCCATCATTACCTGCGAATCAAACAGGTTGGTACGGCACCCGAAGGTTTTGAAAAAGACTTTCGGCTTCACGCCCCGTTCTCCGGCATGGGGGCTTTGGGAGGGATCGGCCCGGTGTAGAACGTCTGGGTCGGATAAGCGATCGTGATGTCGGGCTCGGCGTTGAACGCGTCGATCACATCGGCCGTAATCGTCGAACGCAGCGTCAGTGTCGCGTAGGCGTTGGTGAGATACCAGCCGCTGATACGGATTCCGTAAGGGGCAGTCAGGGTAAAGATACGGGGCTCGACGTTGCTGTTTTTGAGGCTGTAACGGTCGCGCAGCTTGTTGATCTGCTTACGGGTGATGTCGGTGTAGCCTTTCGAATACTTGCGGGTGATCTCTTTGACGATGTGGGCCGCTTTTTTGTGGTTCGAGTCGAACGTGATGACGATATCGATCCCGTCCCAGACCGTTTTGAGCGATCCGTGCGAATAGTTCGAAATCAGCGTCGTGAAAATGTAGTTGTTCGGGATAAAAACGATACGGCCCGCCCGCCGGTTGACCTCTACGGTAGTGAGGGTGACGTCCTCCATGATCGTGATCCGCTGCAGCGATACATCCAAAACGTCCCCGACGTACTCGACCCCGTCTTTGACCACACGGATGCGGTCGCCGACGTGGATCGCCCCGCCGACGACGATCACCAGCCATCCCAGCAGGCTCATAAACCAGTCGCGCATGGCGATCGCAAGACCCGCAGAGGCGAACCCGAGCACCGTCGCCAGGTAGCCGACGTTGTCGATATAGCTGAACATCAGGATCAAGACAACGAGGGTGACGTTGACGAAGGTGAGGATTTTGTTTGCCATGTAAAGGCGCTCGTTGTCGACAATGTAACGTTTGAGGATCCGTTTGACCAGAAACGACACGAGGAACAAAACAACGACGATCATGACGATGTTAAGCAGTTTGCTGATCTGTTCTTTGATCTCTTCGTTGATCTTGGCTTCGGTCGATTCGATCCGCTTTTCGTATACCTCGGCGGTAGAGACAAGCGTTTCGAGGGCAAGTTTGAATTTCTCGACCTGAAGCATCGTCGCTTCGAGTTCCACCTCGTAGTCCCCTTTGGGATCGAGACGCATAAGGTCTTTGTAAAGTCCCACCTGCCGTTCGAGCAGCGCGATCAGCTCCTGAAGCTCCTCTTCACGCAGGAGGTAGTCTTTGTACTGGCTGTTGAGGCGCTTGATGTAGGAGAGGCCCGTCACAATCTCGAACGGGTTGGTGATGGTGGGCTGTTCCCCCGCTTCGTCGGGTTTGAGGAGCGACACGAACGGACTGGTCCCCTGTGCCTTGAGAAGTTCGACCTGATCGGTGAGAATTTTCTCTTTGGCCTGCAACGCTTCGATCTCGAGTTTACGTTCGACCGTCTGGCGGCGATTCTGAAGCTCTTCGATCCGCCATTTGATTTGGCGAAGGTTTTTGCGCGCCTCCTGGTAGGCCATGTAGGAGTTGTAGCTTTTGATCCACACGCTGCTCGCCTTTGAGAGCTCTTTTTGGATCTTTGCCACTTCGTCGCGGGCCTGCTGCACCTGTACGTCTTTCGAGATTTCCACAGGCGGAGTATCGTTCTTATCCGAAGCGGCAAAAGCCCATGTACTGGCGATCACGGCCGCAAGGGCCAAACGGACGATACGTTTCACGACGCGTCTCCCGCGAATCGGGCGAGGATTTTCTTGACGGTCCGTGCATCGACCTTATCGGTGATTTCCACCCCTCCGATCCCTTTTGGGAGGATAAAGGTGATCGCGCTGTCGGCACTTTTTTTATCGAGGAAAAATGCCGCGTAAAACTTTTCGATGTCGGCGATCGGATACGACAGCGGAAGGCCGTAGCGTTCCAGCACCGCTTTCACGCGCGCCGCTTCGGCGGGCTGCATCAATCCGACCTCGCACGCGAGGTCGTTGGCCATCACCATCCCGATCGCTACCGTTTCGCCGTGCAGATAGGTTTCGTATTTCGTCTCGTTTTCGATAACGTGCCCGAACGTGTGACCGTAGTTGAGCGCGGCGCGCAGCCCCTGCTCTTTTTCATCCTCTTCGACGACGCCCGCTTTCGTTTCGACCGCTTTTTGCAGTGCGTAGACGAGGTTGTCCCCTTCTCTGAGATCGTTACGCTCCAGCCATTCAAAAAACGGTGCATTGAAGGTGACCGCCATTTTCACGATCTCGGCGACACCCGCGCCGAACTCGCGTGCGGGAAGGGTCGAGAGGAAAGAGGGATCGATGTAAACCGCTTTGGGCTGATGGAATGCACCGATGAGATTTTTACCGAAACGGTTGTTGACTCCCGTTTTGCCTCCCACGCTCGCATCCACCTGGCTGAGCAGCGTGGTGGGAACCTGGACGAAATCGATACCCCGGTTGTACAGGCTCGCCGCGAATCCGCCCATATCGCCGATAACCCCTCCGCCGAACGCTACGAGAAGCGATTTGCGGTTGAGGCGGTGGTCGAACATACGGTCCAGAATCGACTCGACCGTCTGAAGAGTTTTGTAATGCTCGCCGTCGGGAATTGTTATGACGTAGACCTCTTTGGCTTTGAGACAAGAAAGGAGACGCTGTAGATGCAGCCCCGCCACTTTCGGATTCGTGAGGACTGCGACTTTTCCGTCGTATACGATCTGGGGCAATTCCCCGATATGGATGGGATACGAGTCGTCGACAACGCGTTTAAGGTTGATATTGATCGTCATGCACTGGCCTGTCACAAAAATAGGGGTAAATAACCTCTAGTTTACTCGAAACAGCCTTAAAAACGGGTGAGTTTCTAGATCTGCGTCGGGATAAAGAGCTGGTGATAACGTCCCAGTTTGCGGTACAGAACCTCGGGATCGGTTGAAAAACAGGCGCGCAGGGGATTGATGAACATTTTCTCGGTGAAGGGGAGAATGTGAAGGAAATTCTCCCTCTCGCGCAGCGTCTGGATCGGGTTTTCTTCCTGCGAAACGACCTGAATCGATTTGGAAAAAATGGCCGATAGGTTGTTGAAATGTTCGATCACTTCCCCTTTACGTCCCTCTTCTTCATGGGTGTAATCCATCAGTTCGAGATTGAATCCGAACTGCGACGAAACGTCGAAAATCGTCGTCGAAATGTTCTCGATATATCCTTCCTCGCTGAGGACGACGACGCTTTCGCGCACCGACGAAAACGACCGTTCGGCCAGTTTGAGTACCGGAACATTCCCCGCGTAAAGCTTTTTACGCATCGATTTGCGTTCGAACGCGCGGTGCGAAACAAGAAACAGCCCGATATGATATGTTTTGATATCATCGAGGATCATCCCCTCGTCGCAGTCGGTTTCGTAACGGATTTCAACCGTGACGTTCCCTTCCGCCGACGCCTTGATCATCCGTAGAGTGTCGATGTCCCCGGGATTGATCACCTTGATGATGAGAGGCTGACGCAGTTTTTTCTGGATGAAAACGCTCCGCCGCACCAGCGCCATAATCGAGCTTTTGGGTTCGTTCTTCATGTCGATGTAGAGGTACAGACGGCTCCCGAACGGTGCGGGAAACTGCCCGAGTTCGCGTTTGATCGCCCGGTAAATCGAGCGCAACACCCCGGGGTCCCCGACGAGGACGAGGGTGTCGTTGGGCTGGATCATACGGTTGTCGGCGGGGAGAATCAGCTGGCGGTTGCGGTAGATGGCGGCGATTTTCCAGTTTTTCTGCTCGATCGAGCCGATGTGGCGGTAGACGAACGAACTTCCGAACGGGACAAGCACTTCCATGATCTCTCCCGATCCCAGACCGATGTTTTTGGCCAGAACCGGAATATTGGGAAGGTAATCGATGAGATTGGCGGCGATCAGCTCCTGGGTGTTGACCCACTCGATGTCGTCATCGGGGCTCTTGGCGTGCCACAGATCGAGCGCGATGATCCTCAGGGAGGGTTTGTATATGCGGATGTTTTTGATGGTCTGTTCCAGGTCGTTTTGGTCTTCCATCACCAAAACTACCTGCCAGAAATCGTTATCAAGAAGGGCGTTGATCTTATAGGCACTGGTGGGGTCGAAACGGAAAAACTTGAACCGTTCGGGGTTGTACCCCTGAAACGTGTTTTCATAGGTCTGAACGACGTAGTAGACGTTTTCGCTGGTGTAGGCGCCCATCACCCGTTCGATAAAATGGCGCCCTATTGCCCCGTCGCTGACGATCAGAATTCGCTTCATCCGATAACTACCCTCTTACTTGGTGACGTGATTGTACCATATTTGCTTTCCCGTCCTCTTTTACGAGCATCTTCTCCTGCCCGATACGGTAGAGGGCAAAGTCGTATTTCAGGGGATCTTCGGGGTCAAAAAGGCGAAGATTTTCAGTCAGCTCGACCGCCGCGCGCAAATCGCATTGCCCCCTCTTCAAAAGTCCGAGGGAACGCGAAACGTTGAACGTATGGGTATCGAGGGGCATGATAAGTTCCGAACGCTTCACCCCGCTCCACAGCCCCATGTCGAGTACGTCCCGGCGTACCATCCAGCGCAGGTACATCATCCACCGTTTCATCGCCGAGGCTTTTGCCGGGGATAGAATCGGTTTGCCGATCAGAAACTCATACCCCCGGGAGCGATAGGGGTTCAGACGATAGAGCGCTTCGATCAGGGCAGAGAGACCTCCGATCACCCCGTCTTTGCGGTAGCCGTGCATGAATGCCGTTTCCGCACCCCCCGCATCCCGGAGCCTCCCCAGCGTCACGAACCATTGCACAAGGTCCTCGGCGTTTTGGAAACGGTAATATTTTCCCCGCAGTTTTTCACGCAAAAGCCCCTCTTCCATCCCAATGTACGACGGTTCGAGCGACGCGGTGAAAGTGACGATCGCTTTGGCGTTGCCGTAGGCGAACAGGGCGCAGGTAAGGGCATGGAGTTCGTCGGGATAACGGCGGGCGACCATCAGCGGATCGGGGCGCGATTCGCACAGTTCCCCTTCACAGTTCCGCGCCGCCGCCTCGTACTCCAAAAGTTCCTTCAGCCTTCCATGCTCCATCGGGTCACGATCCGCCGAGCAGATAGAGCTGCTTGCGTTCGCTCGATCCGGGGATATCGAGCTGTTTGCGATATTTGGCAATCGTACGGCGCACCATCGTGATATTGAACTTTTTCTGCACCAGTTCGAGCAGTTTCATATCGCTGAGGGGTTTTTTGGGAGATTCGTTTTTGACCAGTTCACTGACGTATTCCTTTATCGCGGCATTGGAAACATCCTCGTCGATGGCGGTCGTGAAGAAGTCTTTCATGGCATAAATCCCGCGGTCACAGGCGATGTATTTGTTGGCGATGGCGCGCGAAATCGTCGAAGGGTTGTGACCGAACTCGTCGGCGAGGGTTTTGAGGGTCAGCGGCCGGATCGCCCCGCCGGTAAAAAAGTCGTACTGGTATTCGACGATCATCAGTCCCACTTTATAGAGCGTCGCTTTACGCATCTCAAGCGCATCGACGAGGCTTTTGGCCTCTTTGATTTTCTCCTTGACGAACGCATGATCGACCCCGTAGGCGTTGTCGATCGCGATGGAGGGATAATAGCGGTCGTTGAGCTTTACCTCGATCCCCTCTTCGGGATCGGTATAGATCATCAGGTCCGGAACGATCTGCGCCGAGTCTTCGAGATATTCGATGGCGGGAGGGTTTTTGAAGCTTGCGATCACTTTCATCACTTCGCCGAACGCTTTTTCCTTGCGGTATCGGCTCAATTCGTCGAGGTGGGTAATCATCTCCCGTGCCAGAGGATAGGCTTCGTCGCTGATCTGGGAGGATTCGAGCTGGAACAAAAACGATTCGGAGACGCTGCGCGCCCCGATTCCGACAGGTTCGACGTGGACGAAGCGCCCCCGGATTTTCTCAAACTGTTCGATCGAAACGGCGTGTTCGGCACAAAAGGCCTCCGTATCCCCTTCGTAATATCCCCCCTCGTCGAGGTTTTCGATCACGTGCCGTCCGATCAGCTGCGACAACGGGGTCGGAAAAAGCGGCGCATCGATCTGTTCTTCGAGCACTTCGTAGAGGCTTTTGTGCCGGACGGTCAGCGCTTCGATCGCCTCGGATTGGGAATTCTGAACGTAGCCGTACTGGATTTTTTTGGGGATGCGGGATTCGAAGTTCTCTTCAAATCCCGACTTGACCTCGATGAGGGGATTGTTTTCGACAAACGGCGCCATCGCTTCGCCCAGGTCGCTGAGGCTCGAATGAAGAATCGGGAGCCAGTTGCGAAGCGTATTGGAAAGCTTGTTTTTAAGCTCGACGTTTGTTTTTACCCGTAACATGCGCGGTTAGAACTTGAACGATTCACCGAGATAGTGTTGACGCACGTCGCTGTTATGGGCGATTTCGTCGCTGGTACCCGACGCCAGAAGGGTCCCGTTTTTGATGACGTAGGCGCGGTCGCAGACCGCGAGGGTCTCACGGACGTTATGGTCGGTGATCAACACCCCGATCCCGAATTCGACAAGCTGGGAAATAACGCTCTGAATATCCATCACCGCGATCGGGTCGACCCCCGCAAACGGTTCGTCCAGAAGCAGAAATCGGGGTTTATTGACCAGCGCGCGGGCGATCTCTGCCCGTCGGCGCTCGCCGCCTGAGAGGTTGATCCCCCGGCGGTTTCGGATCGGCTCGATGTTGAACATCTCCAGCAGCTCTTCGATCCGCTTTTCCTGCGTCTGAGGATCGAGTTTCCCCGCCTGGGCCGCAATAATCAGATTTTCCTCAACGGTAAGGTCCTTGAATATAGAGGCTTCCTGCGGCAGATAGCCGATTCCCATTTTGGAACGCTGGTGGAGTGGAAGGTCCGAGACGTCGGCACCGTCGATGAATACTTTCCCTTCCGTCGCTTCGACGAGGCCGCAGATCATGTAAAACGTCGTCGTTTTTCCGGCGCCGTTGGGCCCCAGCAGTCCGACGACCTCGCCTGTGCGCAGCTCCATGCTGATCCCCCGGACGATTTCGTGTTTTTTGATCGTTTTGACCAGACGGTCGACTTTTAATTCATGCACGGTACACCTCATAACATCGCGACGTTTCGCCGCATTTCGTAATTTTGACGATCACGGTATCCAAACCGCTCCGTTTAAGCCATCCGACCAACGTATCATCACCCCATTCGACGAGATGATACCCCGGTTTTTCGAGCTCTTCCATCATTCCAAGGCTCAAAAATTTTTCAAACCCGTAGTTGTACAGATCGTAATGGTACAATTTGTCCCCGTACATCTGCTGCAGCGAAAACGTCGGCGACGTAACCGCATCTTCCATCCCCAAATAGCGGGCAAACGCCTGCGTCAGGGTCGTTTTTCCGCTCGAGAGGTCGCCGCGCAGGATCACGATCCCGCCGCCCGGGAGTTCACCCGCGATCTGAGCGCACAATTCTTCCAGCCGGTCCAGAGGGTATTCGTTCATAGCTTTGAGGATACGTCCGCGATCTGGGCCAGTTTGGCCGCCGCTTTTCCGCTGAATAGCGCGTCACGGGCGATTTCAAGCCCCTCTTGCGCGTCACGTGCCATCCCCTCGGCGATAAGGGCGTAGGCGGCGTTGATCAGCACCATATCGCGCTGCGCATCGGTAGCACGGTTATGGAGAATATCGGTCAGAATCTTCGCATTGAGTGCCGCGTCGCCGCCTAAAATAGCTTCAAAAGGGGCTTTTTTGATCCCCAGCGCTTCGGGATCGATTTCGAAATAATCGATTTTTCCGCCGCGAAGGTGCGCGGCGTAGGTGATATCGCTGATGCTCACCTCGTCCATCCGCTCGCGCGAGCTCACCACGATCGCCGATTTCATCCCCAGTTCGCGTGCCGCTTCGGCCATTTTGGGGACGAATACCTCATCGAAAACACCCAGCAGGATTTTCGAGAGGCCGACGGGATTGGTGAGGGGACCGAGAATGTTAAAAACCGTCTTCTCCGGGATCGAACGGCGGATCGGCATGATAAATTTCATGGCGGGATGGTGATACTGGGCGAACAGGAACGTAAACCCGGTCTCTTCAAGAAGCTCGGCACTTTTCTCCAGGCTAAGGTCGAGTTTGACACCCAGTGTTTCGAGGACGTCGGCGCTTCCCGATTTGGAAGTGATCGAACGGTTCCCGTGTTTGGCGACAAACGCCCCGCATGCGGCGAGAAGGATCGAAACGGTGGAGCTGACGTTAAAACTTCCGCTTTTATCACCTCCCGTTCCGACGACGTCGATCAGTTTCTCTTTGAGCTCGGCCGAAACGTCCAGCGCGAGGGCGTGGCGCTTCATCACTTCCGCAGCCGTCGCGATCATAGCGGGCGATGTCGCGTCGTTCAGCGTCAGCGAAAGGAGGAAATCGCGCATCTCCTCGTCGCTGAGGCGGTGTTCGAAGAGCGCTTCGAAATCGCTTTTCATGGGGTTCATGAGAGTTCCTTGACATAGAGGTTTTGAGCCGATTTCGGCGTCGATTTGACCGTCGGTATCGCGAGGACTTCATAACGCATCTGTTTGTCGAGGTAGACCAGCGTGATAATATCGCCGACGATCACGTTTTTGGACGCTTTGACCGCTTTGGAGTTGATGTAGACTACCCCTTCGGCGATCATGTCCTGTGCTACGGCGCGGCGTTTGGTCAGATTGACCGCATTTAAAAATTTGTCAATTCGCAAAAGAGTGATCCGTATGCTTGTATTTGAAGCGTTTATTGTAGGAGATTCAAACTAAAAGGGAGGTAAGAGCGCAAAAAATGTTCCACTTCCTCCCCCGAGGGGTCGCGCCATTATTCCACGTTGGGAAGATAGAGCCCGTCGATATGCTCGGCGCCCCCTTCGACGTTTTCGAACCACTCCAGAAAAGCCGCGGCGTTCCCGCCCCGAAAAAGCGAACCGTGCTGGGGAGCGATCGTATCGACCTCATAACGTCTCACTTCGCGGACCCACGCCCGGCAAAAAACGTTCGACGCCATGTAACGGCGATGGAAGCTCTCCAGGAACGGACGGTGGCTTTCGAAATCGTCCACCCGCTTGTTCAGGTTCTGAGGCGAAAGGATCGCCGCACCGATGTCCCCCGAAAAGAGGATTTTCGAACGGCTGTCGTAAAGCGAAAAGTTACCCGGGCTGTGAAGGAAATGAGCCGGGATGAACTGAATGAAACCGTCCTTGAACGGGACCCGTCCTCCGTGGTCTGGCAGTGCGATGATCCGTGAGGAATCGGTCAGCCCGTAATGGCTCATGAAACGGCTCCAAAGCCCAGAAATAACGAGTTGTGCGCTCGTAGCGACGCTCCATTCCGCAATTGCCCCCGCAACGTCGGGGTCCTGGTGCGAAAAGAAAATGTATTTGATCTTCCTGGGATCGATGTGGCGGGCAACGGCGTCGTAGAGTTCGGTGAAAATCGCCCCGCTCCCCGGATCGATCAATACCGCGCTATCCCCCTGGACGATCAGAAACTGGTTGACCGACAGTGAGTTTTCTTCCTGCTCTTCGTCTTCGAGGCTGAACATAACGCATTTGTGCGCCCCCTCTTCGAATAATACGGTTTCTTTATTCATTTTGTCTCTCCTTGAATTCCCGAATTAACTGCATCTGCCGTTTGGCGATATAGTCGATGAGTTCTTTATGGTGGCGGCCCCGAAGCTCATAGGTAAAAACCGCTTCGTACTGATGGTAGAGTTCCCCGATCCGGTAGACTTCCGCTTCGGTGTTGATGATGATCGGTTTGAGCGGCGGTGCCCCAAGGACGAAATCGAGGATCACTTTCGATCCGGCCTGAAACCCCGCCGGGAGAGAGGCCAGGATCAAACGCATCGCTTTGATCGAAATATCGGCGATCTGGATCTCCGTTTCAAATTTTCGCCCCTGGAACAGCAGCGTCGCTTTCGCCTCTGCATCGGGGGGGACGCGGATATACTGCCGCCGGGTCGGGCTGGTGGTCGTCATCCGGCATTCGCCCAGCTTGACCGTCATCCGGTCGAAATTAAACCGCAGCAGATCGGTCGACACGATGAACATCGGGAAAATGTCCGAAACGAGGACCACGCGGCGCTCAAACTGCATCGCCTTGAGCTGCATGAAGGTGGTTTTGATCCAGACGTAATTGTCATCAAGTCCGTCGATCACGCCGTCGTTGGTAATGCTGAGCCCTTTGTAAAGGTTGTGGATCTTGATTTTGGCGTTATTGCGTTTGGCCATTTCCAGCAAACCGTGCAAAATCCGTTTGTCTTTTTGGATCGACTCTTTTTCTGCGACACTCGGATCGAAGAGTTTGAGCAAATTGAGTTCGGTCACGTCGTTGAGCGAAAGAATATAGTAGTCCTCTTTGTCGGGGATCGCCTGCATGTTTAGGACGAAGTGGTGGCTGTTCCCCTCGGCGTCGGCGATTTTGACGTTAAAGAGTTTGCCCGGGCGGTTTTTGGCCTCTTTGAGCCATTCGATCTTGTCGTGGTTGTACAAAAAACCGCTGTGTTCGAGCAACAGATCCCCGAAATTGAGAAAACGCCGGCCGAACTCCTCGATGCTCGAGGCTCCGAAAAAATCCAGGCAGGGCTGGTTGGCCATCACGACCGTTTCGCGGTGCAGCAGCAAAATCAGGTTGTGCTGGTAGTTGAAGATGTTTTGCAGGTAGGTGTTGAAAAGACGCTGGTGCATCTGAAGCCGCAGTTCCCGAGCACACCGCACCAGTACATCGACGAGGCTCTGCACCGTGATCGGTTTGACGATGTAATCGAACGCCCCCAGCCGGATCGCTTCGTGAAGAAGGGCTTTGTCGTCATGCGAAGAGGTAAAGATGATCTTGACCGAAGGATCGATCGCCGTAATATTTTTGGCGAGTTTGAGTCCCTCAAGAAGCGGCGTTTTGATGTCGGCGACAACGATGGCCGGGCGGTAGCGTTCGTAGAGGTCCAGAGCCTCGGTCGCATCGCACGTCGCGTAGACGGTATCGAAGATGTTTTTGAACAAGGCGGAAGCCTGCGCGTTCAGCGCGGAATTCTCCTCGACGTAGAGCAGAGGGTAGTTGTGCAGCGCTTTGCGGAGTTTTTTCAATACGTCCGGATCTACCATCGCTCCCTTTCGCCCCTTGCCGTTCTCATAAGGAGGTAGGATAGCAGATTTTCGCTTCTAACTCGCAAAACCGCTTTTGAAGGTATCTTTCGCGACGACGATCTGTTTTTGTTTCTCTTTGCGCGCCGTATCTTTTTCGACGAAGATTTTTTGACGCGTTTGAGGGTCCATCTCGGTGTAATACATCACCGCCGAATAGGTTCCGGGAGTCGGAGTGAACACCTGCGCCTGTTCGGGGTTCATCTTCAATTCCTGCGTCGTGAAACGCTTGAGGTCGTGCATGTCTTTTTCGGTACATCCGGGGTGTGCCGCGATCAGGTAATAGGTCAAAAACTGGTTTTTCCTCTCTTCGCGGTTGAGGCGGTCGTAGAGTTTTTTGAAATCGACGAGGGTCTGTTTACCCGGTTTGTTCATCAGGTGCAGCACGTGGGGCGACGTGTGCTCGGGAGCCACTTTCATCTGCCCCGAAATATGGTGGCGCACCATCTCTTTGAGGTACTCGTACCCCTGGCGTTTGTCCTCGTTGATCAGATCGTACCGAACGCCGGAGGCGACGAACGCTTTTTTGATCCCCCGAACTTCCCTCAGACGGCGCAGGAGGTTGATGACCCGGGTGTGGTCGACCTTCATTTTCTTGCACAGGTGGGTGTCGTCGACGCAGCGCTGATGATCGCAGGTGCCGTGTTTGAGCTTTTTGGAGCACTCGTAGCCGTACATATTCGCAGTCGGTCCCCCGACGTCGCTGATGATCCCTTTGAAATCCTTATACTCGGTGAACTGCTTCGCCTCGGAGAGGATCGATTCTTCGCTGCGGGTACGGATGGTACGCCCCTGATGGACCCCGATCGCGCAGAAGTTGCACTCCCCCCAACACCCCTGATGGGTCATGATGGAGAACTTGATCGTTTCAAGACACTTCACGCCCCCCTGTGGGCGGTGATAGGGATGGAGCTCGCGGGTAAAAGGGAGTGCGGAGACGGCATCCATCTCGCTCTCATCAAGATAATCGGCGGGAGGGTTCTGGATCGCGTAGCGGCCGTCCACCTCCTGACACAGCCCCTTGGCCGAAATGGGGTCGTTGTTGTCGTAAAACAGATCAAACAGATCGATATAGCGCTCTTTGTTATCGAGGCATTCTTGGTGTGAGGGAAGCGTCAGATACCCTTCGACGGGGGTTTTTGCGATATAGCACAATCCACGTATATCGTGTGGCGACTCGCCGCGCTCGAGCCGTTTGGGCAGCTCGATGATGGCCCCCTCCCCCATCCCGTAAATCAGGTAATCGGCTTTGGAATCAAACAGGATCGGCTTACGGAGTTTGTTGGACCAGTAATCGTAATGGGTGACGCGGCGCAGGCTCGCCTCGATCCCCCCCAGTACGATGGGAACGGTGTTTTTGAAATGTTTGCGGATCAGGTTGGTGTAGACCAGTGTCGCGCGGTCGGGACGGGCGTTATTGACCCCGCCGGGGGTGTAATCGTCGCTTTTGCGGAATTTTTTGGTGGCGGTGTAGTTGGCCACCATCGAATCGACGCTCCCGCCGCTCACCCCCCAAAAAAGGCGCGGCTCCCCCAGCCGCATAATGTCGTCGGTCGCGATGTCGGGCTGTCCGATGATCCCGACGCGATACCCTTCCCTCTCCAGTATCCGTCCGACCACCGCGACGCCGATAAACGGCGAATCAATGTAGGCGTCGCCACTGATGAGGATGACGTCGCACTGCTCCCAGCCGCGCGCATCCATTTCGGCACGGGTGGTGGGGAGATAACGGAGGGTTTCGGGGGTTACTTTCATAACGCGATTGTACGGCGCATACTCTTACAAAGAGGTTCAAGCTACGTTATAATCTTCGAATGGAAAATAATCTGAACCAAGAGATCATCGAGCATCTCATGCACCCCCGCAATTACGGCCCGCTCGAAAATCCCACCGGAGTGGGCGTCGGACACTCCGAGCAAAGCGGCGAATTCGTTATTCTCTACCTTGACTGCGAGGGGGAAATCATCCGAAATATCGGCTATGCGACCAACGGCTGCCACGACACGGTCGTACTGGGATCGATGTTTACCGAAATGGTCAAAGGCGAAAGTCTTGAATACGCCGCCAAGGCCGCCGAAAAACTGCGCGAAAAGGTCACACAGGGGCCTCTCAAACAACAATCGTGCGCCCATATGGTCCTCACGGCGTTCGACGCCGCGCAAATCCATCAACGGCACAGACGCGAAGGGTCGAGCGAAGAACTCCACGCGATCGAGATCGCTATGGAATGCGAGGTGGAACCGTGATGGACGCCGAACTCTTCCGCGCTAAACACCAGCTGTGGCTGCGCCTGGCATTTCTCTCGTTCGCCGCACCCGATCCGCAGATCAAAAGCCGCCTTTATGAATTTTCCCAAATCGAGTTCCGCCACCTCAAATGGCTCTCTCAACACCTCTACGATGCCTCAACCCCTTACGATTACGGCCGTGACAAAACATTCGGGATCGAATTTAGTACCCTCCGCGATGGAGTGGATGCCGCACTGGCCGAGCTCCAAACGCTCGACACCCTCTACGACGGTTCCCTGCTCTGCGAGCGGATGCGCCGGGATGAACGCTATTTTCAGGGCGTTATCGAGGGATACCGCCCTCTTTCCCTCGATATCGCCGGGGCATTCGACCGCCGCCGTGTCTGGAGCGATGCACCGCTGGATCGGGCACAAACCGACGCCCTGAGCCTTTTTTTGTTCGAAGAGCTGTACAAGGAATACGAGCTGATCCTGATCTATCTCTATCGTCTCGTACGGGCGGGGAGCGCGATACAGAGCTCTTCGTTCACCGATCTCATCGACGAATCCCATTTCCACCTCCGATCGTTCGGCGAAATGATGGCGAAAATGGGGATTCTGGCGTTACCGAGGGAACTGCATCCACGCACATATGTGATCGAGGACATGGAGAAGTTCCTCCGCAACGGGATCGTCGAAGAAGAAAACGCCAAAGAAGAGTGCCGCCGCCTCTCCGAAGCGGTAACGGATGAAAAACTCTCGGCGTTCTTCGAGTTCATCAATTACCAGGAGAGCTACCACATTGAGATCATGAAAAAACTGTTAGAGGAGAGATTATGGAACAATTAAATACGACGGGAATGGACCTCGTGCTGATGGTCGCGATGATCGCGATCATGGGATTCGTCCTCACGCGCAAAAAAAAATAGCGCGAACGTTTAAAAATAGGTTTCGCCGAGCTCTTTGAGCCGGGCGTATATCCGGTCGAAATCGGTTGAATAGACCCGCGTATGCGCGGTCGAAGTGATAAAATTTGTATCCCTCTCCCAACGCGGAACGAGGTGCAGATGGATGTGTTCGGCGATCCCGGCACCTCCCGCCTTCCCCAGGTTCATTCCCAGATTAACCCCGTGTGCCCCGAACCCTTCCTTGAGCATCCGAACCCCTTTTTGGGCCAGCGCCGTGATGTGAAGCCATGCCTGCGGGTCAAGTGCTTCGAGGGCGTCGGTGTGGAGGTGGGGGATGATCATGAAATGGCCCGGAGTATAGGGGTAGCGGTTCATCACCACAAAACAGTGTTCGTCACGGTGCAGGACATGCAGCTGCGCGTCATCGTCCGGGTGGGCGCTGATGTGACAGAAAACGCACCCCTCGATCTTTTCGCCCGAAACGTATTCGGTCCGCCACGGGGCGTACAAAATCTCTTGCATGGTTTCCCTTTCGCCCCGAGAGTGGGTCAGATAAAATTCGGCGCGTCGTTGGCGAAGAGGATGATATCGCCCGCGCGGGTCACTTCACCCAGCGTTTTGACCATCTGCGATTTGTCGGCAAGCATGATTTTCTGCGGCACTCTCAGCTCTTTGTCAAACTGGGCGGCATTAAGCTGGCCGGTGATAATCGCAATATCGAACACGCCGTTGATCGCGCCGATGAGCTGCGAATTCAACTCCTCGGTGCTCTCCACCAGCCCCGGCGTCACGATCACCTTGCGCCCGGTATGGAGCGAACACAGCCGGATCCCCTCAAGCATCCCGTCAATATTGCCGTTATACCCGTCGTCAAGGATGATTTTGCCGCCCGCATCGATCCGTTCGAGGCGGTGCTCGACGCTTTTGAGGGCATTGACCGCCGAAGCGATCTCCTGCGCGCTCATCCCGAGTTCTTGCGCAATCAGAATCGCCGCATTGATATTGATCGTCTGGAATCCCCCCAGCACCGATGTATGAAAATGGACCGTTTCGCCACCCAGTTCCATATCGAATGCGGTCCCCTCGAGCGTGGCGTCAAGGTTTTGGATTTCATTGCCGAAAAACGTCACTTTTTCATGCGGCTCGTCGGTCACCGAAGTGTGGACAAAAGCCCGTTTGAGCCGATCGGAATGGATAATCTCGAGTTTGGTCCGTTTGATCCGTTCGAGGGTTTTGAAATACTCCAGGTGCTGCGGCCCCACCTTTCCGACCACGACGATCTGGGGATGCAGCAGCTGCGCGATCGCGTAGATATCGCCCACTTCCCGTGCTCCCGCTTCGCACACGTACACCTGTGTGTCGGAAGGGAGCGACTCGTTGACGTCGCGGATGATCCCGCCGAGGGTATTGACGCTGCGCGGCGTCGCGTAAACGTTGAACTTCGTCCCCAAAACCTGCGCAATGAAGTTTTTCATCGACGTTTTCCCGTAACTCCCCGTTACGCAGACGATGGTGAGATCCTTCATCGAGGCGATTTTCTGCTTGGCCTGTTTTTTGTACGCCAGGAAAAGGAACTTTTCAGCCCCGCCGGAAAGGAGGTATGCCGCAACCAGCGGCATCAGAACGCTGTAGGTCTCTCCCCATCCCTTGAGCGCGATCATCAGGTTCACCAGCAGGGTCAACGACCCCAGCAGGATCAAAAACCGTTTGACGCGCCAGGTAAGGACGAGCTTTTTATCCAGCTTGCGGTGCCAGAGGATCAGCGAAGGGAGGACGATCAGGAAGAAAATCGCACTGAAATACTCCGACGCGACGTAATACAGAACAAACGGCACAAAGAAATAAAGAGCGTGCCACCAGCTCTTGTGATGGCGGAAAACCACCCGTTCGATTTTGTAGTCGTACCACTGGAGATTGGTAATGAGATACCATCCCAGTGCCATGACGAAGAAAAAATTGGTGACGAAGTCCAGAAGATGCAGGATATCCATTGTACGTCAGTGCTCCAGTGTTTTAAGGAATGTGATTTCGATCTCTTTGGAGACCGTCGCGCTCTGTTCCAGGAAGAAATAGTGATCGCCGTCGAACTCGACGACTTTCGATCCGGGGATCAATTCGGCAATTTTATGGGCCGTCCACAACGGGGTCGCGGTGTCCTGACGGCCGAAGCACAGGAGCGCTTTGCCGCTAAAGGAGCGGAACGCGTCGGTGAAGTCTTCGTTGACAACCCGCTTGAAGGTCTCGTACATCGGTTCAGAGAGCCCCTGCGCGTCGGGTGCGACGAAGAAACGGCGCAGACCCGCAAGCCCGCTGAATTTGAGCAGTTTGAACAGGGCGATTTTGGCCCGTACTTTAAACGGTTTGGGGACGGGAATCCCCGCCGACGCGACGAGAACGAGCATGTCGGGGTTAAGAAGCGTCGCCACTTTCCCGCCGAACGAATGGCCGACGATGATCGTTTTGGAGACGTTGATCTGTGAAATGAACGACTCGAGGATGTTGGCGTAGTCTTCGGTATCAAGGGGCATGTTGCAGGTGCTGTTCCCGAATCCGGGCATGTCGATGTAGACATGCCGGAACTGCCGCAAATGGTTCCCGAAAGCGTGCTTCATCAGATTTTTATGCGATCCCCACCCGTGAAGAAAGATAATGTCGTAGTGGGCGGAGGGATTGAGTATCTCGTAACTGATCGAAAACGTGTGATTCTTATACTGGACCGACTTGAGTGCCACTTATTTCCCTTTGGCCTGAGAAATCGAGTGGATGTAATCGTATTTTACGCGGATGGCGCGTTTATCGGGAAGCGATCCGAGGAGTTTCTGCACCGCACCCTGGAAATCGTCGAACAGGTAGTTGGCCATCGATCCGGGGATCGGATTGATCTCGTTGAGATAAACTTCCCCTTCGATCTCGAAGAAATCGCAGCGGATCAACGCCCCTTCGAACAAAGGGAGATAGATGGCCGCAAACGCTTCACGCAGATGTGCGACCAGTTTTTCGTGGACGTCCGCTTCGGCTACCGTACCGCTGCGCGAGAAATCGAGGTATTTTTTCTCAAAATCGAGGAAATCGGCCTTTTGGGGTTCTTCGACGATCGAATAGGTAATCTCGCCCCGGGCAGCAAAACCGGCGAGGTTGTACTCTTTGACCCCTGCGATGAACGGCTCGATCAAAACGGTATCGTCGAATTCGAACGCGACGTCGAGGGCATAATCGAGCTCGCCCGCTTCGCGTACGACGCTCACCCCGATCGAACTGCCCAAACGGGCCGGTTTGACGATGAAAGGATACGCCGTCGAAACGCTGCGCGCGCCGTCCTTCCGGAGGATTTCGTAGGGGAGCGTTTTGACGCCCAGCGACGCGGCCAGCCATTTTGTGTAGACCTTGTCGAAACTGAGCATCGAAGCCTCTTTACGCGGACCGATGAAAGGGATTCCGTAGAAATCGAGCATCGCCGCGAGAGTGCCGTCTTCGCCGTCCCCGCCGTGGATCAGGTTGAGCACCGGCATGTCATGCTTGGTCGATCCGAACAGCGAGCGTTGTTCAAATCCGCCGTTGGTCATACTCAGTTTGGGCATTTTGCGGTGCTCGCCGCGCGAAAACGTAACCGCTTTCATTTTGGACGGTTCGATCAGGTAGAACGTATGATCCTGATCGCAAAAAATGAACCGCAAATCGAACGCCCCGAGTTTCTCTTTGACCGTTATGGCACTGACGATACTGATTTCATGTTCAAAACTGGCTCCGCCGAAAAGAATGGCTAATTTCAATGGATATTCCTTTTTGTGTTAAAGTTTTTGAAGCTGTTTCAACGCCTCTTTGACCAGCGTTGCGGTATCGTTCGCTAACGATCCGCTCAATGCTTTGGCGATTTGTTCTTTTTTGAAGCCCAAAGACTCCAATGCCATCGTCGCCTCGCTCACCGCCGTATTGGCCGTCGTTGTGTTTCCCAGCAATACGGCGTCGAAACCGGCCAGCTCCACCATAATCCGTCCCGCACTTTTGGGACCGATGCCGGGAACTTTTTTGAGCGCGTTGATATCTTTGGATGAAATAATACCCGCAAACTGCTCCGGCGTAAAGGTCGAACAGATGGCAAGAGACGCTTTCGGACCGATTCCGTTGATTTTTAGCATCCCTTCGAACAGGATTTTTTCGCTTTTTTGGGTGAAACCGTAAAGCTGCTGAGCGTCTTCGCGGATAATGTGGCTGATGTGCAATCGCGCCCGGTCGTGGCTGATCGAGCTGAACGTATGGAGCGAGATGAAAACCTCGTAAATCACGCTGTTGACGTTCAGATGCACCAGCGAGGGTTCTTTGTGTTCAATAATTCCTTCCAATCCGACAATCATTCGGGCATCACCTTAATACTGAATTCTCCGTCCGCGTCCTGGTAGAGTCCCAGGATATTTTCGTCATCTTCGTCATGGGGAACGTAATTGACGTTCATCTGCGGATTGATGAGTTTGAAAATAATCTCGTTGTGGTTGTGCCACCCGTCGTGGTTGATGATACGGGCGTCAAAAATCTCGCTTTGCAGCGCGATATGTTTTTGCGCCAGCCAGTCGTACTGGTCTTCTTTGGTTTTGAGCTCTTCGCGCAGCGCGTCGATTTTCTCTTTCAAATGGACGAATTGCTGGTATTTCTGCACGAATGCGGTCGGAAGTTTCACCCCGTTGCTGCGGTAATGGGCGAGTTTGCGTTTGAGGTCCTCCATCGATGCGGCGTTTTCCTGCCAGATCTGCTCGTACCCCGCCAGCTCTTTTTTGACCTCCTGGATGGTACGTTTGGCCTGTTCCATTTTCTCGTAACGTTCCGAAAGGTTTTCGACCGATTCGTTGATCAGGGGATCGATGACGAACTGATTCTCCCCGCCGACGAGTTTTTTGACCTCGATTTTGCGTGAAGCGGTCATTTTCACATGCGAACCGAGCATTTCGATCGTAATCTCTTTGGCTTTGATTTTCCCCCCGATCGCCTGCGTTATGAAGACTTCGTCGGCTTCGACCGTGCCGTGTTCGAGACGGGTGATGTGTACCGTTTTGCCGTAGGCGGTCCCTTTGTGGATGTTGATGTTGAGCTCTTCGGCACGGATCAGCGCGCTTTGATGCACCTGCCCTTCGACGTCGGCCTTGTTCGCGGTGACTTTGGCGTTGGCACCGACGCTTCCGTCGATGTGGATGACGTTGACCGTTACCTCCATCCCCTGACCGATGGCGTCTTTGAGCGAATCTTTTTCTTTGACGCTGATCGAGACATCCGCATCGAGTTCGGTGTTGATCGAACCGGTCGTTTTAAAACTGATTTCGGTCACTTCCACTTCGGTCTTGATGTCGTACATTCCCCCCTCGAACGTGACGTATCCCCCCGTTTTCGCGCGATATTCGATGCTGTTTGGGGTGTCGACGACCGCGATGTGTTCACCGACCGTAAACGTCGGCTCGTTTTTGACCGTCGGCTCGGGAGGGGTCAGGAACTCGCCCCGGCAATTCCGCCCGTTCTCGCCGATTTTGGGCTTAACGTATTCGATCAAAAGTTCATCGGCCACGGCACTGATGACGTATCCGCGCTTGGCGTAATCGATCCGCCCGTGCTCATCCTGATTTTTCCGTTTGGCTTCGTAGTGAAGGACAAGGGCATCGTTGACCGTCGGAACCGGTTCGTACGCCTGCGCGATCAGATACCGCTCGGGCTTCTCGAACGTATAGGTCCCCTGCACCCGGATTCTGGCGATCAGCTCTTTGAGGTTTTCGGCCATCATCGAATCGAAAACGTTAATCATAAGATGGGCGCGCAGCATTTTTTTCCGTACCGCCTGCAGGAAATCCTGACGGAACCCGTCGTAATATCGGGCTACGCTGCCGGGTTTGATCGTAAGATAGACTTTGCACAGCGTCGGATTCCCGCCGATCGTCATATCGATGGAATCCAGCGGCCCTTTTTCAACGGACTGGAATATCTCGATCTCATGGACCTGCTTGAGTTCGAAGCCCGGATCGAGAAAAAGTTCTTCGGCGATGTCGCGCACCTCGTCGTCGCTCATCTCGTTCCATCCCTCGTGTTCCTTGGCGTCCTTGCGACTGAACGTCTGGGTTTCGAGCAGGTTGAAATCGAGCGTCTGTACGGGACACTGGGCGTTTGCGGCCGTCTGGAGGAGTTCCTTGGCGACGTTCGACGTCCGCACGATAATCGGCTTGAGCTGTGTATCGGAAGGCTGTTCGCCCCCCTCTTTGCTGAACAATGCCATTGCACCGCCTTTTCTAATGTGGCCCTATTTTAATCACATATCGGTTAAAATTGTGTAAAAGTTAAAAAAGGCGCTTCCCGATCCGATGTTCAAATCGATTTTTTCCAATTCGTTCGGCATCCTCATTTCCCGTGTGACCGGGCTCGGACGCGACATCATGATGACTTCGGCGCTGGGTGCCAGCGTCTGGAGCGACGTCTTTTTGATGGCGTTCAAATTCCCCAATCTCTTCCGCCGTATTTTCGCCGAAGGCTCTTTTACCCAGAGTTTCATGCCCTCTTACATCGCATCAAATCAAAAAAGCGTCTTTGCGGTGGCGATCTTCATCCGGTTCATGGCGTTTATCGTCGCACTGTCATTCCTCGTCACCATTTTTCCCGGATTTTTCACCAAACTCCTCGCATGGGACTGGGGAAAAGAGCTGATCGCCCAGACGGCACCGCTCACCGCGATCAATTTCTGGTACCTCGACCTCATCTTCATCGTGACCTTCCTGGGGACGCTGCTGCAGCACAAAGAGCACTTTTTTACGACCGCGTTCTCGACGGTATGGCTCAACATCGCGATGATCGTCGCCCTGATCCTCTTCACCAACTCCGATCCCGCCACCATCGTCTACGCCCTGAGCTTCTCGATCCTCATCGGAGGGCTGCTGCAGGTGGCGACCCATCTCTACGCCATCCGTAAACAGGGGCTGATGAAAATTCTGATCGGGGGGTGGAAATACCGCCGTACCAAAGACGTCAAAGCCGAAGAAAAAAAGTTCAGCTCCCTCTTTTTCCCCTCGGTACTGGGAAACTCCACCGCCCAGATCGCATCGTTCATCGATACAAGCCTCGCGTCGTTCCTCGCCGCCGGGTCGGTATCGTATCTTTTTTACGCCAACCGTATCTTCCAGCTGCCGTTTGCGATCATCGCGCTGGCGATCACGACCGCCCTTTTCCCAAAAATCGCCAAAGCGATCAAAAACGACAACCATACCCTCGCCTATGAGAATCTCCACAAATCGTTCTGGCTCCTCAGCGCACTGCTCGGGCTCTCGGTACTGGGTGGAATGCTGCTGGCCGAACCGATCATCTGGCTGCTGTTCGAACGGGGGGCCTTCGACATCGAGGACACACGCAACACCGCGGATGTCTTGATGATGTACATGGTGGGGCTTATCCCCTTTGGGCTGGCCAAACTTTTTTCGATGTACCTCTACGCGATGCACAAACATCTGATGGCCGCCAAGATTGCCGTTATCTCGCTCGTGGTCAACGTCATTTTCTCGGTTATACTGATGCAGTCGATGGGAGCGGCGGGACTCGCTCTGGCCGGAAGCATCGGCGGTGCGGTGCAGATGATCCTCACCGTCCGCGAAGTCGGATGGAAACTCTTTTTCGACCTCCTCAAAAGCCGTTACAGCCTCTATTTTGTTGCGGGAACGGCGGCATTCGGAGCGGCATTCTACGCCTTAAACGACTTTTTGATACACTTGATCCGATAAAACGACAGGATTTTCATGACTATCTACGACAGCGTTCAGAAAACAAAACTTCGATTTGAACCCCAAGTAGAGGGAAAAGTTTCCCTCTACGTCTGCGGCCCCACCGTTTATGACGACGCCCACCTTGGGCATGCGAAAAGCGCCCTCGTCTTTGACCTGCTGCGCCGCGTCCTGGAGGCCGAAGGGTACGAGGTGACATTCGCCCGCAACATCACCGACATCGACGATAAAATCATCAACAAAGCGATCGAATCGGGGCTCTCCACCGCCGAAATCGCCGAGCGCTACACCCAAGCGTACCATCGTGATATGGCTTCTATCGGCGTGCGTCCCCCTACCCTCGAACCCAAAGCGACCGAATCGATCGGCGCAATGAGCGCGATGATCCAAAAACTGCTCGACACCGGCCACGCCTACCGGATCGCCAACGGCGACATCTACTTCGACACTCAAAGCGACGGGGGCTATCTTTCCCTCTCCAACCGCCAAAGCAGCGAGAACGTCAGTCGCGTCGAAAAAGTAAGCGAAAAGCGCCACGAAGCCGATTTTGCCCTCTGGAAAGCGGTAAACGACGACGGCGTCGCGTTCGATTCCCCTTTCGGCCCCGGACGCCCCGGATGGCACCTGGAGTGTTCGGCGATGATCGAATCCTACCTTGCCCGCGAAGGGACCCCTTACGCGATCGACATCCACGGCGGCGGCGCGGATCTCCTCTTTCCCCACCATGAGAACGAAGCGGCGCAAACCCGCTGCGCCACCAACCGCGAGCTCGCCCGCTACTGGATGCACAACGGCTTTGTGACGATCGGCGGGGAAAAAATGTCCAAAAGCCTCGGAAACAGCTTTTTCCTCAAAGATGCGCTACGCGCCTATAACGGGGAAGTGATCCGTTTTTATCTCCTCAGCACCCACTACCGCGGCGATTTCAACTTCAACGAAGAGGACCTTATCGCGGCGAAAAAACGGCTCGACCGTCTCTACCGTCTCAAAAAGCGGCTCTTCGGGATGAGCGGCGCGGCATCGAACGCCGCGTTCAAATCCGCCCTGCTCGAAGCGCTGGGAGACGATCTCAACGTTTCTAAGGCCTACGCCCTCATCGACGAGCTGATCGCCGCGGCAAACGAAAAGCTCGACACCGATCCAAAAGACAAAGCCTACCGGCAGAACCTCTTGGGATCGCTTGCGGTGATCGAAGAGGTGATGGGGTTCGGGGCTCAGAATCCGTACGAGTATTTCCAGTTCGGCCTTGACGAAGCGACGAAAGCGAAAATAGACGCACTGATCGAGCGGCGCGGCGAAGCCAAAAAAATCAAGGATTTTACCGCTTCCGACGCGATCCGCGACGAGCTGGTCGCGATGGGGGTGATGATCATGGATACCCCCTCGGGGACCTTCTGGGAGATGCAGGGGTGAAATTCAACGAAATCTATAAACGGTACTGGCCCTACATCAAAGGGTACAAATTCCAGTACGCGATGGTCCTCATCGGTATTTTGCTCACGGTCACCGCGACCGCGGGGACGGCCCACATCATGCAGCCGTTGATGGACAACATGTTCATCAAAAAAGAACCCCACATGCTCTACGTCATTCCTGCCCTGCTGGTCGGAATCTACGTCATCAAATCGATCGGCCGCTATCTGCAGTCGGTCTACAATACCCATATCGGCCTTCACATCGTCTCGCGGCTGCGCGAAGACCTGCTGGACAAAATGGTGCGGATGGACATGCAGTTTCTCTACACGAACCGCAGCGGGGAGCTGATCTCGCGCATCACCAACGACATCTCCCGCATCCAGTATTTCGTCTCGACGATGATGCCCGAACTGATCCGCGAAAGCCTCACCGTCGTCGCGCTGGTGGTCTACGTCGTCTATCTCAACGCGACGCTGGCGTTTTGGGCGCTGTTCGTCATGCCCCTCATCATCGTCCCGCTACTGAAAATCACCAAACGGCTCAAACGCCTCTCCCACCGTTCCCAGGAGAAAAACGCCGACGTCATCACCCGGCTGACCGAAGTGTTCAACAACAGCGAAATCATCAAGGCCAACGCGACCGAAGAGTACGAAATGGGGCGTTTCCGCGATGAGAACGACCGCTTTTTCAAACTGAACATGAAAGCCGTCTACACCGGAGAACTCGTCTCTCCCTTGATGGAGATGATCGCCGCGACCGGTCTGGCGTGCGTCATCTTCGTCGGGGGGCAGCAGGTCTATTCGGGGGCGATGAGCGTCGGAGAGTTTACCGCGTTCCTCACGGCGGTGGGGCTGGTATTTCAGCCGCTTCGCCGGGTCAGCGCAATCTATAGCCGTATCCAGGATGCCCAGGCCGCGAGCGAGCGGGTTTTTGCGGTTTTCGATCTTGACAATGCAATCAAGGACGGGGATACGGAACTTCGCGAACCGATCCGCGACATCCGCTTCCAGGACGTGACGCTCCGCTTCGGTGAGAAAACGGCCCTCAGCGGCTTGAACCTCGACGTCCGCTCCGGAGAAAACATCGCACTTGTGGGTCAGAGCGGAGGGGGAAAAAGTTCGCTTGTCAACCTCCTGCTGCGTTTTTACGATCCGGACGAGGGGAACGTTTACCTCAACGGCCGTAACCTGCGCGACTACACCCAGCATTCCCTGCGTTCGCAGATAGCGTCGGTATCGCAGCGGGTCTATATTTTCCAGGACACCCTCGCCGCAAACGTCGCCTACGGCAGTGAAATAGACGAAATACGTGTCCGGGAGGCGCTGCGAACGGCGGACGCCCTCGAATTTGCCGAATCACTTCCCGAGGGGATCCATACGATGATGATGGAGTTCGGTTCCAACCTCTCGGGCGGACAGCGTCAGCGGATCGCGATCGCACGGGCCGTTTACAAGCATGCCTCGCTGCTGATCCTCGACGAGGCGACGAGTGCGCTGGATAACGAAAGCGAAAAACGGATCCAAAAAGCGCTTGCGAACTATACGAAAGACAAGATCACGATTACGATCGCCCACCGGCTCAGTACCGTCGAAGACGCCGACGCGATCCTCTATTTCGAAGAGGGACGGATCATAGCACGCGGTACCCATGCAGAGCTTCTGGAAAGCTCCGAAAACTACCGCCGGCTTGCGGGAAAAATGGAAGAATAAACACGGGTTAACACGAGTTTGTGTATAATCCCGATAACTTTAAATCGGCGGAGACGGCATGTTTGATTACGAATCTTTGAAACCCTGGCTTTTTAAACTTCAACCCGAAAGCGCCCATACTCTTGCGGCCGTCGTACTCCGCGGAGCAAGTTTCTGCCCTCCTCTTTTCAACGGGTGGACCGCCAAACATTTTATCACCCACCCTTCCTTGAAACAGGAACTCTTCGGCCGTACGTTTCTCAATCCCGTAGGCCTCGCAGCGGGATTCGACAAAAACGCGACGATGTTCCACGGCGTCCAGGCGATGGGATTCGGTTTCACCGAAATCGGCACCCTCACCCCCAAACCGCAGGAAGGGAACCCGCGCCCGCGGCTGTGGCGCCACATCGAAGAAGAGTCGCTCCAAAACGCGATGGGATTCAACAACGACGGTCTCTTCCGCATCAGCCACCGCCTCAAAAACATTTATCCCTTCAGCACCCCCATCGGGGTCAACATCGGGAAAAACAAAATCACCCCCGAAGAGAATGCCCTGCGCGACTATACGACCCTGATCAAAGCGTTGCACCCCTACGCCGATTACATGGTCATCAACATCTCCTCGCCGAACACCCCGGGGCTCCGCGACCTCCAAAACGAGGAGTTCATTACCCGCCTCTTCGCCGAAGCCAAATCGCTCACGTCCAAGCCGATCCTTCTCAAAATCGCCCCCGACATGTCCGAAGACCAGGCCGTTTCGCTGTGCGCACACGCGGTCGAGAGCGGGGCTGACGGGATCATCGCCACGAACACGACGATCGACTATTCCCTCGTCGCCGAACCCGAAGAGATCGGCGGTCTGAGCGGTGAAGTGCTCCGCGAACGGAGCTTTTACATTTTCGACGCGATCGCGCGCGAACTCTTCGGCAAAACGACCCTCATCAGCGTCGGCGGCATCAGCACTCCCGAAGAGGCGTACCGCCGCATCCGCGCCGGGGCGTCTTTGGTCCAACTCTACAGCGCCCTCGTTTTCAAAGGACCCGAAGTGGTCGAAGAGATCAACAGCGGCCTGATCGATCTGATCGCAAGCGACGGCTACGCCTCGATCACCGAAGCAATCGGTGCGGATCGGCGATGAGACTTCTCGTCGCGACACTTTTCACGATAGGAACCCTAATGGCATCATCCCTTCCCCGCTACGAAACGCGGACGCTTCCCAACGGACTACAGGTCGTCGCCATCCCGATGGACAACGGCACCAACGTCATCTCGACCGATATTTTTTACAAAGTCGGAAGCCGTAACGAAGTGATGGGGAAGAGCGGGATAGCCCACATGCTCGAACACATGAACTTCAAATCGACGAAAAACCTCAAAGCCGGGGAATTCGACGAAGAGGTCAAAAGCATCGGGGGGCTCAACAACGCCTCGACGGGGTTTGATTTCACCCACTATTACATCAAGTCCAGTTCAGATAACCTTCCCAAGTCGTTGTCCCTTTTCGCCGAACTGATGCAGAACCTCAACCTCAAAGACGACGAGTTCCAGCCTGAACGCAACGTCGTCGCCGAAGAACGGCGCTGGCGCACCGACAACAACCCGATGGGGTATCTGTATTTCCGGCTGTTCAATACCGCTTACGTGTACCACCCCTACCATTGGACGCCGATCGGCTTCATGAACGACATCCAGACGTGGAGCCTCGAAGACATCAAAAATTTTCACGAGACCTATTACCAGCCCTCGAATGCGATTCTTCTCGTCACGGGCGATATCGAGCCTGCCAAAGTCTTCGCGGAGGCCGAAAAACATTTCGGTTCCATCACCAACGCCCGCACCGTCCCTTCGGTCAAGACGGTCGAACCCGTCCAGGACGGGGCTCGCCGCGTCGAGGTGCACAAGGAGAGCGAAGTGGAGATGCTCGCCCTCTCCTTTCCGATCCCCGACTTCCGCCATGCCGACCAGCCCAAACTTTCGGCGTTGAGTGAGCTCCTCAGTTCGGGGAAAAGTTCGCGTCTCAACCGTATCCTCGTCGACGAAAAACGGCTCGTCAACCAGATCTACGCCTATAACATGGAGACGATCGATCCGGGCGTTTTTCTCTTCCTCGCCGTCTGCAACAACGGCGTCAAAGCCGAAAGCGTCGAAAAAGAGATATGGACGATCATCAAAGAGCTCCAAAAAACTCCTGTCGCCAAAGCCGAACTCGACAAGATCAAAATCAACACCAAAGCCGACTTCATCTATTCCCTCGAGAGTTCGACGTCGGTCGCGGACCTTTTCGGAAGCTATCTCGCCCGAGGCGACCTCGCGCCGCTGGAACGCTACGAAGCGACGATCGAATCACTCGAACCGTCCGACATCCAGTCGGTTGCCAAAACCTATCTTATACCTGAAAAATCAACCACACTTATTTTGAGAAAAGGGCAGAAATGAACATCGTAACCGGAAGCACTACCGCACTGATCACACCGTTTAAAAACGGAAGACTTGACGAGCAAAAATATGCGGAACTGATCCGAAGGCAGATACAAAACGGCATCGACGCCGTCTGCCCGGTCGGAACGACGGGAGAGAGTGCGATGCTCTCCTACGATGAAGACCGCCGCTGTATGGAGATTGCCGTCGAAGTATGCCGCGGAACCGGTGCGAAAGTTCTCGCCGGGGCGGGCAGCAACTCGACCGCCGAAGCGGTCGAGGCGGCTAAAATGGCCCGCGACTGCGGTGTGGACGCATTTTTTTCCGTTGCCCCCTACTACGTAAAACCTTCGCAGGAAGGGCTGTACCAGCACTACAAAACCATCGCCGAAGCGGTCCCGGAGCTTCCGATGATGCTCTACAACGTTCCAGGACGCACCGTCGTCGACATCAGTGCCGATACCGTGATCCGTCTTTTCGACGACGTCCCCAACATCTACGGTATCAAAGAGGCGACGGGGAGCATCGAACGAAGTATCGAGCTGCTCTCCCGCCGCCCCGATCTCAAAGTGTTCAGCGGTGACGACGCGATCGACTACGCCATTCTTGCCTGCGGTGGGGCGGGAATCACTTCGGTCACCTCCAACCTGCTGCCCGACATGAAAGCGCAACTCGTTTCCAAAGCTCTCTCCGGCGATTTTGCAGGTGCCAAAGCCCTCAACGATGCTCTTTACCCGATCAACAAAGCCCTCTTTCTGGAATCAAACCCGATCATGATAAAGGCGGCGATGTACGTCGCGGGACTCATCGACACCCTCGAATATCGCCTCCCTCTCGTGCCGCCGGCCAAAGAAAACCTCAAACGCCTCGAAGAGGTAATGAAAAACTACACCATCAAAGGAGCCTAATTTGTCATTTCAAGGAAAAACTCTACTCATCAGCGGCGGAACCCGCGGTATCGGTAAAGCAATCGTCTATGCTTTCGCCAAAGAAGGGTGCAACGTCGCCTTTACCTATAACTCCAATGCTGAAATCGCGAAAGAGATCGCCGACGACGTCGAAAAAACCTACGGCGTCAAATGTCGCGGATACGCTCTCAACATCCTCGAACCCGACGAGTACAAACAGGTTTTCGAACAGTTTGACGCAGATTATGAGCGCCTCGACTTTTTCATCTCGAATGCGATCATCTCCGGGCGCGCCGTCGTCGGCGGATTCGGTCCCTTCATGCGCCTCAAGCCCAAAGGGCTTAACAACATCTACACCGCAACCGTCAACGCCTTCGTCGTAGGGGCTCAGGAAGCGGCAAAACGGATGGAAAAAACGGGCGGTGGCTCTATCATTTCGATGAGTTCGACCGGAAACCTCGTCTACACCCCTAACTACGCCGGACACGGTACGAACAAAGCGGCCGTCGAAGCGATGGTGCGCTACGCGGCGGCCGAGCTTGGTGAAAAAGGGATCCGCGTCAACGCCGTCAGCGGCGGACCGATCGATACCGACGCGCTCCGCGCCTTCCCCAACTACGAAGAAGTAAAAGCCGAAGTCGTCGCCCGCTCGCCCCTCTCTCGCATGGGTGAAGCCGAAGATTTGACAGGGGCGTGTCTCTTCCTTTGCGGTCCCGGCGCTTCGTGGGTGACCGGACAGACCATCGTCGTCGACGGCGGGACCACTTTCCAGTGATCAACCTTCCCAACATCCTGGCGTTTATCCGCCTCCTCATTGCCCCTGTGATGTTTTGGATCATCCTGAACCCGCAGATTTTTACCGATGCGGGCTGGCACGTGAGCTGGAACTATTACGCCGCGGCGCTGCTGTTCGTCATCGCCAGCGTCACCGATTTTTTCGACGGCTACATCGCCCGTGAACTCGACCAGATCACGATTGTGGGACAGATCCTCGATCCCCTTGCCGATAAAATGCTCACACTTGCCGCATTTTTGGGGCTGATGATGAGCGGTGCGGCTTCGGCATGGGCCATCTATATCATCATTGTCCGCGAACTTTTCATCACCGGGCTCCGAACCCTTTCAATCTCCGAGGGGATCGACGTCAGCGCTTCACTGGCCGGAAAGGTCAAAACGGTAGCGCAGATGATCGCCATCGGCTTTTTACTGATGCACTGGCCTTTTGCCGACGCACTGCTGTGGATCGCGGTGGCCCTCACCGTCTATTCGGGTGCGGAGTACCTCGTCGGATTCGCCAGAGCCTACAAAGGGAAAATGTAATTCATGTCGTGGATTGTCGCGCTCCTCGTCCTCTCGGCCCTGATTTTTTTCCATGAACTGGGCCATTACGTCGCCGCACGCTATTTCGGCGTCTATGTCGAGGTTTTCAGCATCGGATTCGGTAAAAAGATCGCTTCGTTTACCTGGCTGAATACCCGCTGGCAGCTCTCCGCGATCCCGCTGGGAGGATACGTCAAGATGAAAGGCCAGGACGATGCCGATCCCACGGCACGCAGCGGCGACGACGACAGCTACAACACCAAAAAACCCTGGCAGCGCATTGTGATCCTACTCGCAGGACCGTTGGCCAATTTCGCCCTCGCCTGGGTATTTTACTTCGCGATCGCCCTGGGAGGGCCGCAAGCCCTCTCTCCCGTAATCGGCAAAGTGGTCGCCGATTCTCCCGCCCAAACGGCGGGGTTGCGGCAGGGTGACCGCGTACTGAGTGTCAACGGCGAACCGATCGCGACATGGAACGAGCTCTCCGACATCATCAAAAGTTCCGAAGCCCCCCTGAGCCTTCAGGTCGAACGGGGCAACGCGATCTACTTCCTGAGCGTCACCCCGCGCATCAGCGAAAGCAAAAACATCTTCAAAGAGACGATCCGCCAGCCGATGGTGGGAATCGCCCCATCCGGGGAAGTTCATACGATGCGGCTTTCGACCGTCGAAGCACTCGCCTATGCCGGCGAGGAGACCTATGCCGCATCACTGCTGATTTTCCAAAGCGTGCAGAAACTGATCACCGGAGTTGTCCCCGCAGAAGAGATCGGAGGGGTGGTAAGCATCGTTTCCATCACAGCCGACGCGACGGCGTATGGCTGGATGAGCCTGTGTTTTTTCGCGGCGCTTATATCGGTCAACCTGGGAGTGCTCAATCTCCTTCCGATCCCCGCGCTCGACGGCGGTCATATCATGTTCAACCTTTACGAAATGATCGTCCGAAAAGCCCCGAGCGACGAGGCTGTTTACCGCCTCACCCTTGGTGGGTGGATCTTTTTACTCGGGCTGATGGGCCTTGGTCTCTACAACGACATTACAAGGATGATGCAATGACCTCTTTGGAATACAAACTCCATTTCGACCGGATCATCGAGCGGATCGAAAAAGCCCGGCTCCGAGTTAACGACCACCATATCGTCAAGATCGTCGCCGCGAGCAAATACGTCGACGCAAACGCCGTTCGCGACCTATACGCAATCGGACAGCGCGCATTCGGCGAAAACCGCGTGCAGGATCTGCTCTCCAAAGCCGAAGCGCTTGAAGACCTCCCGATCGAGTGGCATTTCATCGGCACGTTGCAGAAAAACAAGATCAACCATCTCCTTTCCCTGAACCCCTATCTGATGCATTCGATCGATTCGCTCGAACTGGCCCGCGCCCTCGACGAGCGGCTTGAACGCGAAGGGAAAACCCTACGGGCGCTGGTGCAGGTCAATTCAGCTCGCGAAGAGAGCAAGGCGGGCTTTGCGCCCGAAGAGTTCCTGGAACGTTACGACCAGATCGCCCATGAGTGCCCCCGTTTGAAACTGCAGGGGATCATGAGCATCGGGGCGCACGTCGATGATCCCGCCCTGATCCGTAAAAGTTTTGAAACGACCCGCTCCCTTTTCGACCGCCTGGAGGGCGCATCCGTCTGCTCGATGGGAATGAGCGGCGATTTTGAACTGGCGATCGAATGCGGCTCGAACATGGTTCGATTGGGATCAATTCTCTTTCCAAGATAACATTTTTTTATCCGCTCTCCCGCAATCGGGAAGGGTTGTGCTATAATCATCTGCTTAGGCAAATGCCAACAACGATGTAAGGGTCACGGATGGACAGAATCAGAACGAGGGCAATGTTGATCGCCATGGGCCTGGTCCTCGTCATCATCGCCATGTTTACCTTTGCCATCGTCCAAGACAAACAAGACGTCCTCGAAGAAAAAACCCTTGCTCACCGTCAGCTTCTCAAAAACTCGTTTGATCTCGCCATGGCCGACACGTATGCGGGGCTTAACACGCTTGCCTACAAACTCGCCGGCGACCGCAACGTCGTCGATGCCTTCGCAGCACGCGACCGGGAAGCTCTCTACCGCTACAGCCTCCCTTATTTCCAGGAAGCGAAAAAACACGGTGACGCAGACCTCACCGGATTTATCAGTGCGGACGGAATACACTTTTTACGGGTTCAAGACCCCGCCAAATACGGTGACAACATCGTTCATAAACGTCCCATCCTCGCCCGCGCCATCGAATCGAAAAAACCGATCATGTCACTCGACGTCACGATCTACGACGTAGCCGTCGTGGCGATCATCCCCGTATTCAAAGACGAAAAGTTCATCGGTATCGTCCAGACCGTCGCCAAAATCAACCGGGTCCAGAAACGGCTTGACGTCAATTCGGGTGTCAAAAGCGCCATCGTATTCGATACGGCGCGCCTCAAGCAGGTTCTCCCCGATTCGGACGCAATCGACTACCGCGGTTACTCACTCGTCTCTTCGAACGATCCTCTCTTCGAACACCTGCCCGATCATTTTACATTCACCAAAAGCGACCAGTACCACATCAACGATGCCGATTACGTCATCGCTTCGCGCCCGCTGAAAAATTACGAAAATGAAACCATTGCGATGATGACGTGCGCCTTTGATATCACCCAAGACGTCCAGTATTACCGCGAGGAATTCCGCAATCTGCTCATCGCCAGCGCCCTGCTGCTCATCGGCATGGGGATCGCCCTGCATTACGGATTTTCGGCGCTGATCCGCCGCATCAACCGCGATGCCGAAATCACCAAAGCCCTGAATCATCGTCTCGAACAGCAGCTCTACGTCGACCATCTCACCTCGCTGCCGAACCGTCAGGCTCTCTTGCGCGACATCCACGAAGACCGTTTCTACGCCCTGATGCTCCTCAATATTGACAATTTCAAAGAGATCAACGATTTCTACGGCCATGCAATGGGCGACAAAACCCTTTTACGGCTTGCCGATTCGATTGCGGACGTCATCCGTCATTTTCCGATAAAACTCTACAAAATGCCCTCGGACGAATTTGCGCTTGTCGTAACCGAGCCGCTGAGCCGCACGAAGCTCGAACAGGCGCGCAGCACCATCGTCAACCACCTCGAAGAAAGAAACTACGACCTTGACGGCGCAACCATCTATATTTCACTGACCGTCGGAATGGACATTGCCGAAAGCAGCCGCAGCACCAACCGCATCGCGCTGCTGATCAATGCCGACATGGCCCTCAAATCGGCCAAAAAACGCCACCTCAGCTATCTTCTCTACGACGAGACGATGCAGATCAAAAAAGAGTACGAGCAAAATATCCTGTGGAACAAAAAAGTCAAAGAGGCGATTGAAGACCGCCGCTTCACCCTCCACTACCAGCCCGTTGTCGATTATAAGGGCGGTACCGTCGTCGAGTACGAAGCGCTGATCCGGATGATCGACCATGACGGATCGGTCATCTCGCCGGCCTATTTCCTCTCGGCCGCCAAAAAATCGCGCCTTTATCCCCTGATTTCGCGTTTCGTGATCGATGAAGTGTTCAAAATGCTCGAAACAACCTCGTACAATTACGCGATCAACCTCTCCGTCGACGACATTATCGATTCACACACCCGCGAGTACCTGATGAAAAAACTGAGCTATTCAATCCATTCGGATCGGTTGATTTTCGAGCTCCTCGAGAGCGAGGGGATCGAGAATTACCAGGAGGTTTCGGCGTTCATCACCGAAGCCAAGCGGTTCGGATGCAAAATCGCCATCGACGATTTCGGAACGGGGTATTCGAATTTCGCCCACATTATCAAACTCGACGTCGACATTCTCAAAATCGACGGCAGCCTGATCCGCAACGTCGACACCGACCCCAACGCCCAGACGATCCTTAACGCGGTTGCGGAGTTCTCCAAGCACCTCGGGTTTAAAACCGTCGCCGAATTCGTCCACAACGAAGCAGTCTACGACAAATGCCGCGAACTGGGGGTCGATTATCTCCAGGGCTACTACATCGCCCCTCCCCATCCCCTAGCGTAAGAGACTGATCCGAAACCCTTTGCGTTCCCCTTCGCACAATGCGATCTCGCCGCCGTGCGATTCGGCGATGTTTTTGGAGAGGACGAGTCCCAGTCCGTTCCCTTTGAGCTTGGTACTGCGAAACGCTTCAAAAAGCCATTTTTTGTTTTCGATCGGAATCCCGCTGTCGTAAATCTCGAAGAGATGAAACGCTCCCTCTTCGGAGTGGACGATCTCGACGTGCCCCTCTTCTTCCTCATCCAGCTCGATCGCGTCGATCGCATTGAAAACAAAATTGCTAAACAACATCACCAGCAGGTCCAGATCCCCCTGCAACTCAAAGTCCTCATGCGGAAAAGAAAACGTGATCTTTTTCCCGTAGCTGTAATAGCCGATGGCGTTTTCGAGCGATTCGCGGATTTGAAGCCACCGTAAAGGAGTTTTTTGTGCGCTGACCCCTTTGGAAAACATCAACGTCGCTTTGATGATCCGCTCGATCCGGTAGAGCGATTTCTGGATCTCTTCGACGATAGGGCGGTTCTCTTCCTTGACCCGTTTGAGCAGCGTCGAGGTGAGCAGTGCGATCGAACCGATGGGGTTTCGTATCTCGTGCGAGAGGTGCGCCGCCATCTGCCCCATCGTGGCCAGGTTCTCTTTGCGTTTTTGTTCGGTGATGTCGGTCGCGCTGAGGAGCCGCTTGTCGTTGTGGAGCGCCGATTTTATCAGGTAGGAGCGATCATGGAAGGTAATCTCGTAATCCTCTTCATCCAGCCGCAGAATTCCGAAAAGGTCTTCCAGTGCGTTGGCCTGCGAATTCTGAAGAAAAATCCGCCCGTCGGGGTCAACGATCCAGATCGCGTTGGGGAGAAACTCGATCACCTGTTCGATGGTGCTCTGCAGGTGCTCGTACGAACGGCGCAGCGCGACGTATTCCTCTTCGACACGGTAGGTTTGGTCGATCAGCGCCCTGAGTTCGTCGGCCGAAATGATCTCCGCCATCTCCTAAAAATCCCCCAGTTGCATCAGGACACGGTAAAGCCCGTAGGCATCGCGCGTCCCCGCCAGTTCACGGATCGAGTGCATCCCCAGCTGCGGGATCCCCACGTCGATCGTCTCGACCCCCAAACGCGCCGAGCTGATCGGCCCGATCGTCGATCCGCACCCCAGGTCGCTGCGGGTCACGAACGTCTGTAAAGGAACGTGCAACGCCCGTGCGCACTGCACGAAGCGCCCCTGCGTCCGCGAATTGGTGGCATATCGCTGGTTCGAGTTGATTTTGACCACGACCCCGCCGTTGAGTCGCGGCGCGTGTTCGCTCTCATGTTTGGCCGGAAAATTGGGGTGTTGGGCGTGGGCGTTGTCGCACGAGATCATCAGGCTGCGGCGCATCAAAACGGAATATTGATCCCCACCGATACGCTGTAATACCTCTTGTGCGAACGTCCCGGCAGCACCGGCATGGGTTTCGCTCCCCACCTCCTCATGATCCATGCACACCAGCATCATCGGATAGGTCGAATCAAGCAGCGCGTGAAGCCCGACGAAACAGCTCATCAGGTTGTCAAGTCTCGCCGATGCGATGAAATCGTCGTTAACGCCGACAAACGAACCTTTTTGCAGGTCGTAGAGGCTCAGTTCATGGGCCAGAAGACTCAGATGAGAGGTATCCTCGGCAACCTGGGAGAGGATGAATCTTTCGAAATCGACCTCTCCGGTCGCAATGATCGGGACGATGTCGGTCTGGGCGTTGATCGAGCGGGAAGTGTTGGCTTCTTTGTCCAGATGGATCGCCAGCGAGGGGATCATGGCAACGGGGCGGGAGATGTTGACCAGTGCCTCTTTGCGCACTTCCCCCTCCAGATAGACGATGCGTCCGGCGATCCCAAGATCGCGGTCAAACCACGGGTTGAGCAATACCCCGCCGTAGGGTTCGACCCCCAGCCGTTTGACCCCCGCCGACTCGGTCAGGGGATGGGGCTTGAGACGCAGATGGGGAGAATCGGTATGGGCCCCTACGATCATGTACCCTTTTTCGGCACAGGGAGGGTAGGTAAAAGCGACGATCGAGGAGTCGTTACGGGTGACGTAGTAATCCTGACCCTCAAGAAGCGTCCACTCCTCATCCTCTTCAAGACGGTGAAACCCCCGGCATTCGAGGGTTCTGGCCATCCATTCCACCGCATGAAAAGGGGTCGGGGAAGCGTCGATAAAGCTTAATAGTTCTTCGTTGAATTCTCTCATCCGTTATCCTGAAAAGTATTTTGGGCTCAAACCGCCATCAGTGCCTGTGCGAGGGGCTCGGCGGGTTTCTCGATTTGGACGCTCGAGGCGCGTTTGCACAGATCGAGCTGCGCGACGGTCCCGACGGTGCCGTTTTCGTTGAGAGTCAGGCTGCTCGATTTTGAGCGTCCCAGGGGTATTCCCTCTTCATCGCGCAGGATGAATGGAGAGTATACCTGCCCGAGGTAAATGGCGCCGACACCGGCTTCGGCGATCCCCAACAACCGCTCCCCCTCTTCGTCGACCATCCAGACTTTCAATTGTTTCATGATCGGATCGGCATCGTCGATCCAGCAGTTGTTATCGAGGTCGAACTGTGCCAGATCGCCAAAACCGTTGCCGCTTTTCGTGCCGAACAGTTCGCTGCCCTCTTCGATCCGGCCGCTTCCGTCGCGATCGAGTGCCAAAAAGGCACTCCCCGCACCCAGCCTCGCAATTTCATCCAAGACTCCGTCGCTGTCGATGTCGAAGTGAAACGTCGTCGATGAGAGCGACGGAAATTCCCCTCCCATGTGGATCACCAGGGGATCGATAAAATCCTCTTTGGAAATCCGGCGGGTCTGAACGAACGATTGAGAGAGGGAGAGGTTCAGATCCAGCGCAATCTCTCCGCGATCGGTTTTGACGCACCCCTTCATCGAGATTTCTAGTTTTTCGAAGGAGGCGACGGTTTCGGTATAGGTGATCCGTTCGCGGATGTTGCGGAAAGGGGCGATATCCAGCGCATCGTCTGCTTCATCGATGCGAAACCGCTCGCGTTTGCACGTTCGCCCCTGCAGCATATCGAGCAACCGTAACAGGAGCGTGAAATGGAACTGTTCGATCAGCTCCTGCTCGCTTTTAACACGTTGGACCTCTTGCGGCGAAGGGGCATCGGTTTCAAGCAGTGCTTCGAAACTGCTTTGGACTTCACGCTTCGATTCGTGTTTGGACTCCATCGCGATGGAACTGCATTCGACTTTCACGGTTCACCTCCCGTTGAGAATAACCGTGACAAGCAAAATACATTCCTTTCAGCGGCTTCCCCGCCGAAAGTTCACTGATAAACGGGCGTTGCCAACCAGATGATGCGTACGGCCTCAAACGAAAGTGCAAGCAGAACAGAGTAAACGGCCGATCCGGTACAAGACCAGACGATTGCGGAACGGATAGGCGAATTCATGACGACCCCTCCTGAGCAAAGAATATCTGATCATTATAAAAACATAAAATTCAAGAGGGGCTGATTATTATTTGTAATATTTTTGTGATAGGTTCGCCTAAACTTTGATCACTCTTTAACCCTTGCGAGTGATAGCAGCTTATTCTCCATAGTGGCTCCACATCCGCAAGATTCTCACCGTTTTGCTCTCATCGTTCACCTGATAGACGAGACGGTGTTTGATATTGATGCGTCTGGAGTAAGCTCCGCTGAGATTTCCAACCAGTTTTTCATAACTCGGAGGGGTTTGGAACGGATTTTTTGCAATAATGGAAATGAGTTCCTTCGCCTTATCAGCCAATCCCGCGGCAGAGAGGTTTTTCGCATCTTTTTGCGCCTCTTTGCTGTAGAGGATTTTGTACTCTACCATTCGACCGATTCGCTGAATTCACTATCGGGTGCGTTCATGGCCTGTGTAATCGATTGGGCCATATTGGGGATAGAGGTGAGATAGAGGGTCTCTTCGATCGCTCTCCAGTCTTCCTGCGAGACCATGACGGCATTGTGGCGTTTGCCCGTGATAATGATCGGTTCGTGGCTCTGTGCCGTCTCATCGATGAGATTGTAGATGTCTGATCGAGCTTGAGAGGCGGTTATAACTTTGGTCATAGTTAGCTCCTTAGTAACAAATCGTACCGAAAAGCGTACGCTTTGTCAAATCACATCCACATCTTCCAAAACACTTAACTCTTCCATCACCTTCTCATCGACCCGTATCGCCGAATCGATAACGACGTCGACGAGTTTGGAGACGATCGTGAGCTTAATCGGACGGCGGCCGGGGTGGCGGCGGACGAGCGTGTAGAGCTTCTGGAGACTCTCCAGGTCGTCGCTGAGGCGGATGCGCAGGTTCAGCGGTTCGGGGGGAGGGAGGTTTTCGACGATTTTCGTCTCCACCTTTTTCGCCTCTTTTTTCGCTTCGTTCAACGTCATAATTTTCGTGACGCTGATGCGGGTGAACATCTCGGTGTGGGTCACCTTGACTTTGAACGCGATCGGCTCGTCGAGGTCCATACCCTCAAGCTGTTCAAGCTTGTCGGAGAAGAGCATCATTTCGATGTTGCCGTGGAAGTCCATGAGGTTGACAAGGCCGAACATGGACCCTTTTTTCGACATCTTTTTGGTAATTTCTTCGACTTTTCCGATGAAAATGGCGCTGGAGCCGTCGGCAATGTTCTCGATCTCGCTGGAGAGGGTGTAGTTGATTGCGTCGATCTGCTCTCTGAAGCCGTCCAGCGGGTGGCCCGAGACGTAGAATCCGAGCGTCTCCTTTTCGAAATCCAGGATCGCTTTGAGGTCGTATTCGTCGTAGTTTTTGATGCTGAAATCGACCGTCGTCACCTCGGCATCGTCTCCGAAAAGGCTGAACTGCGACTCTTTTTTCAGTGTCGATCCCTGCTTGGCCGCCTCGACGAGGATTTCGACCTGCTCGAGCAGCGCGCGGCGCGAGTAGCCGAAGCGGTCGAAGCCTCCGGCCTTGATGATGCACTCGATAACCTTTTTGTTCACCTTCTGCGGCTCGATGCGGTTGATGAAGTCTTTGAGGTCGGTGAACTCCCCCTCGGCTCTGGCTTCGAGGATCGATTCGACCGCCGCTTCGCCAACCCCTTTGATTGCCCCCAGACCGAAAAGGATCTGATCGGCCCCGTCTTTGGTGATCGCCGAGAACTCCAGCTGCGAATCGTTGATGTCCGGGGCACCGAGGGAGATTTTCATCCGCTTGGCTTCGTCGATGTATTTGACCACTTTATCGGTGTTGTCTTTTTCCGACGTGAGCAATGCCGCCATAAACTCCTGCGGGTAATAGGTCTTGAGCCACGCTGTCTGGAAGGTGACCATCGCATACGCCGCCGAGTGCGATTTGTTGAACCCGTAGCCGGCGAATTTTTCGATCAGGTCGAACAGCTCAGACGCTTTTTGGTAATCGAGTCCCTGCTTGGCCGCCCCCTCGGAGAACTCTTTGTTGTACTTTTGCATCTCCTCGATCTTCTTTTTCCCCATCGCACGCCGTACAATGTCCGCGCCGCCGAGTGAAAAGCCCCCGACCGTCTGGACGATCTGCATGACCTGCTCCTGGTAGACGATAACCCCGTAGGTGGGTTTGAGGATCGGCTCCATCGAGGGGAAGGTATAGGTGATCGCCTGACGGCCGTGTTTACGTTCGATGAAATCATCGAGCATCCCCGACTCCATAGGTCCCGGACGGTACAACGCCAGTACCGCGATCAGGTCCTCGAAGGAGCTGGGCTTGAGCCGTTTGTTCAGGTCCTGCATCCCCGAACTCTCGATCTGGAACATCCCGATCGTTTCCCCGCTCTGGATCGTTTCGTACACTTTGGGGTCGTTTTCGTCGATCTCGTGCCAGTTGATAACTTTGCCGTAGCGTTTCTGGATCAGCTTGATCGCGTTGTCGATGACGTCGAGCGTTTTGAGGCCGAGGAAGTCGAACTTGATCAGGTCGACGTCTTCAAGGTAGTTGAGCGAATACTGGGTGACGAACGTCTCCTCCCCCGAGGGTTTGTAGATAGGGGTTTTCTTCCAGAGCGGTTCATTGGAGATGACGACCCCCGCCGCATGCATCCCGGCGTTTCGTTTGAGTCCTTCGAGTTTTTTGGAGAATTCCCATACGCGCGCCGCCTGCGTATCGTTTTCGATCAGTTCCTTGATCTTGGGTTCTTTCTGAAATGCCCCGGGTTTGAATTCTCCCCCTTTGGTTTTGCCGTTGAGGGTAATCCCAAGCTCATCGGGAATCAGCTTGGCCATCATGTCCGCCTGCGAGAGGGGCATATCCAGGACACGGGCGACGTCGCGGATAACCCCCTTGGCCAACAGCGAACCGAACGTGATGATCTGCGCCACCTGTTCGCGTCCGTATTTGCGGACGACGTAATCGATGATCTCCCCGCGTCGCGCCTGCATGAAGTCCATATCGATATCGGGCATCGATACCCGCTCCGGGTTCAAGAAACGCTCGAAAAGAAGGTCGTATTTCATCGGGTCGATGTCGGTGATCTCGAGGGCGAACGCAACGAGGCTTCCCGCCGCCGATCCCCGCCCGGGGCCCACGGCAATACCCATATTTTTCGCTTCGCGGACGAAATCCCAGACGATGAGCATATAACCGGGGAACTTCATCTGGTTGATGACGTCCATCTCGAATTCGAGGCGCTCGCGGTATTCGGTATGACGGGCTTCGGGGACGTGTTCGAGCCGTTTTTCCAGACCCTTTCGGCAGCAGTGGATGAAGTACTCCGCGTCGTTTTTATCGGCGGCGGTAAGCCGTTTTTTGGGTTCGACGCTCTCGTCGTCGCCTTGGTTATCGATACTCAATCCCTCGGCGGCGGCATATTCCCGGGTAAATTTAAAATTCGGCGGTGTCGGGTTGCCGAGTTTGAGTTCAAGCTGGCATTTGTCAACGATCTCCTGGGTATGGTGCAGCGCTTCGGGGATGTCGGCGAAAAGTTTCGCCATCTGTTCGGGGGATTTGATGTAGAACTCATGGACCGAGTGGCGCAGGCGGTTGGGATCGTCGTAGAGTTTATTCATCCCGATACACATGAACGCCTCGTGGTACTGGGCGTCGTCGGCGTAGGTGTAGTGGGTGTCGTTCGTCGCAACGAGCTTGATCCCCGTTTCGCGCGAGAGGCGGATCACCGGTTCGTCGATGAAGAGCTGGTCGCCGATCCCGTGGCGCATGATCTCCATGTAAAAATCGTCCCCGAAAATCTCGCGGTACTCGAGGGCGACCCGTTTTGCCTCCTCGTATCCCCCTGCCCCGTTACGGACATTCCGTTCGTTGTTGGTGTTCAGATGCCAGTTCACCTCTCCCTGAAGACACGCCGAGGTGCAGATGAGCCCCTCGGAGTGCTCCCGCAAGAGCTGCTTGTTGATCCGGGGAAAGTAGTAGAAGCCGTCAATGTAGGCTTTCGAGGAGAGGTACATGAGGTTTTTGTAGCCTATCTCGTTTTTGGCAAACAAGCAGAGGTGGAAACGCTGCTTGACACTCTTATCCGAGAGGTCGTCGCTGTTGTGGATGTAGGCTTCCATTCCGATGATGGGCTTGAGGCCGGCCCCCCGCATCTGGTGGTAAAAATCGATCGCGCCGAACATGTTGCCATGATCGGTCATCGCCACGGCGCTCATCCCAAGCTCTTTTACCCGGCTCGCCAGCGCGGAGATTTTGTTCGCACCGTCAAGAAGCGAGTACTCGGTGTGGAGGTGCAGGTGGGTAAAGGGGGGGATGCTCATCAAAAAAACCTTCCAGTCAAATCTAAAAGGATTATAGTCACCCCAGGGTTAAGAACTCATTTAAAAGGGTCATGGGGTGACGGTTAAGCCCATGCGGCTGCACCCCTTGGCTTCTCCTTCCCGGCATGCCTGTGCGTAGAGGCTCGAAGCCTTATAGGGGTTCTGGGCTACCCCCACCCCCTGTTCATACAGCGCTCCCAGCTCTAAACACCCTTGGGCGTTTCCCCCGGTGCACGAGCGTTCGAATGCTTCTGCGGCCTTGACGTAATCGTTGAATTCCAACGCCGTTTTTCCTTCTCCCAATCCGTCGGCGAAACACGGGATTGCGACCACCGCGATGGCGATCAGGTTCAGTAGCTTTTTCATGGATATCTCCTTGGTATGATTATAGGTTTGAGAAAGAGCGTTTGTCGTTTGTGATTCATCGCGCTCCTTGGTCAGGATTGATCCGGACCGAGCAGGTCATCCCGGCGGCGAGGGTGAACCCCTCGGGGATATGATCGATTTTGATCCGCACGGGGATCCGCTGCGCAAGGCGCACCCATGTAAACGTCGGGTTAACGTTGGCCAGCAGCCGCTCTCCGGTAGCATTGTCGCGGTCGGTAATCCCCCGCGCGATGCTCTCGACGTGCCCCCGGAGCCACACTTTTGTCCCCAGCGGGTTCATCACCGCCGCGTCGCCGACACCGATTTTCGAGAGCTTGTGCTCCTCGAAATAACCGTACACCCAGAACGTCCCGCTCTCGATGAGGCTGAGGCGGTTCTCCCCGGCCCTGACGTAATCTCCCCGGCGCAGCAGGAGGTTCGACACCCACCCCTCGCACGGGGCGCGGACATAAGAGCGCTCCAGCTCCAGCCGCGCCGTTTCGACGCGGGCGTGCGCCTCTTCGACGTCGGCACGGGCAATCACGGCCTCATACGCCGCATCCTCGGCGCTTTCGCGCGAGATGACCTCGTCACCCGCCGCAGCCCGGCGGGAGGCCTGATGCGCTCTCATCGCCAGTACCGCTTTTTTCGCCTCCAGTGTCGCTTCGGCTTCGCTGAGGGCATGGCGGAACCGCTCGGAGTCGATTTCAAAGAGCACCTCCCCTGCCTTCACGTGCTGGTTGTCCCGCACCGCAACGCGGCTCACCAGCCCGCTGACGTCAGAAGCGACCATCGTCACGTCGGCCCGCACCCGTCCGTCGCGCGTCCAGGGGGAGTTCATGTACGACTCCCACAGCATCAGCCCCAGAAACAGGGCCAGCGAGACCACGGCAAACGTGATCGCGAAACGGAAAAATTTGCTCAATCGGGTATTTTTATTCATAACGGGTTCCTTAACGGTAAATGGCGATACAGGGGATCGCGAACAAACAGACGAACACCGCCGTCCGAAACAGCCCGGGATGCCAGACGTGGCGGTAGACCCCCGCATCGGCGAAAGCGCGGTCGATGAGGATCTGAAACAGCGCCGTGACGAAAAATACGGGAAGCAGCGTCGGCATCTGAATCCCGAACAGCGTGATATCCAGCGGCATCATGACTCCTTGAGGATCGGTAGAGCTTCTTTCTCCGACACCAGAATGCGGATCAGGGAGAGTTCATCGCGTAGTCTCCGGAGCCTTTCGGAGGCCATCTCCCCTTGCAGCACTTCGTGCAGCTCATGCAGCGCCACGTCCAGACGCCGCGTGAGGACCGTATATTCCGCCTCCGACGCGGCCGAAAAATACTCACGGAGCGCTCCGAGCGCCCTGCGCTCCGATTCGTGGGGCACCTTCCCACGCTCGAGTTGTCTTCGGATGGCGATCACGGCGCGGCCGATCTCAAGCGTCGAGAGGAGCCATTCGAACATCCGCGTAGCGGAGCGTTCATTGAGGCGCCCGTGGGTTGAAAACTGCTGCACCATGTCCCTGGCCGTGCTCTCAAGCGTTGAGCGCTGAACGTTCAGCGGGCCGTCGCACAGCAAGACGATCTGGCGGCGCAGTGCCGAGGCGACCCGCCGCTGCGTCCAGGCAAGCGACCAGAAATTGATCAGATAGTACGCCGACCCGGCCAGAATGATCCCGATCAGGTTGGCCAACGCATTCTCGAGAAAAAAAGTCGCCGTCATCTTATAATGGGGGTCCAGGGCGGTCTGGTACATGAACATGAAAATAAATCCGAGCGAAAAACCGCCCCACTTCGGACGCGTCGTCCACCACGCCAGCATAGCGAGAAGCGGAAACAGGATCAGGCACAAACTGAAAAGGTCCGATGCAAACCGCGGTATCAGGTAAAAATCGTACAATGCCGCAAACGCGATCGCTGCGATCCCCCCCTTGAAAAAGTTGATAACCGTGTCGAGGGGGTTGGGAAGCGTCGCGATCAGCAGCGTGATGACGACCGAGAGCATGATGCTCTGCGGAGCCAGCGCCCATCCGCTCAAAATCCACAGTGCCATTCCGGCCAGCAGCACCGACGCCCCGCGGAGTGCGGCAAGAGCGACGAGGAGCGGATCGGTGTGGCTCTTGAAACGGACACTCCGGCTCAGTTCCTCAGAACTGTCCCCGAATCGGCGGTGACGCAGCAGCGAGAGGTAAGTGACGCAATAGTGGTGCAGTTCGCTCAATAGCCGTCGCAGCAGGTGCGAGGCCGCATCGAAACGCTCCAGTTCCCCGGCATCCATCGTCTCGCGCTGTGTTTCGATCAGCCCCTCCTGGGAGCGTTTGAGCGCTTCGAGGGTCTCTACCGCTGCGGCGAGTTCTTCGCTCTCCAGAGCCATTTGGGGAAGCTCCGCCAGTGCCGCGGCAACGGGTACGTAGACTCTACCTATCCCCTCCGCAAACGCATCAGAGCCGCTATGCCGTGAAAGGAGCGTCCGGAGCGAATGGTACGTCGTGGAGAGGTTCATGTAGGACATATTGAGATGCTGGTAGAGCTGGCGCATCCTGCGGTCGTTTTTCCCCTCGAACGCGGTGTTCACCTGCGTCGCGTTCAGCCCCACGACCCCGCTGGCAAAACGTCCCGTGGCGGCTTCGCCGCAGTACAGCGCATTGGGGTTCGAAAGGCTTTTGAGCACCCCGCCGAACCGCTCCCGCTCCGCGGCGAGGAGCGAATCGGAGAGGTGGCGGGGAAAGATCAGGTCGCTGATGAGCGTCGCGCACATGATCCCCACCAACACCTCCGAAAACCGCGACGTCGCGATCTCGAACACCTGCAGCGGCATCTCGATGACCGGCAACGCGACGATGCACACCGTGTATCCGGCGAGGACGAATCCGTACGACTGAAAATTGCGGTATTTAAGCCCCGCGGCGGTCGTGATCGCGATCCACAGGGCAAACAGCGCGATGAACCACTCCCGCTCCTGCGCGAACATCCCCATCAGCGCGAGCGAGACGGCCACCCCCGCCACCGTCCCCAGAATCCGGTAATAGCTTTTCGAAAACACAAGCCCGCTCTGGGGCTGCATGACGATAAACGACGTAAATATCGCCGTTCGGGGATCGGGGAGATTCAGGATCATCGAGACCGACAGCGCCAGCAATCCGGCAAGGGCCGCCTTGACCATGTAGATCAGGACGGGAGCATCCTGTGTGCGCCATTCGGCGAACGTACGCCAAAAAAGGCGATAGGAGGCCGTGGTTCGTGCTAACGTTGCCATAGTCTACTCTTTGCCCTCTCTGTAGCCGCCACCGAGGGAGCGTACGAGCGCGATCTGCAGCGACACTTTGACGTTCTCGAGTTCCAGTGCCCCCAGTTCCCCTTCCAGTACCTCGCTTCTGCGGGCCAGAGCGGGAAGTTTGTCGCTGAGTCCCAGACGGTGTTTTTTCCGTGCATTCTCTTCGTTCATCCCGCGTGAGGCAAGCTCCTCGCGATGGAACCGGAGCTGCTCTTCCAGCCACACCGACTGCTTGAGGAGCCCCACCACTTCGTTTGCGGCACGGGTCACCGCTTCGTTGTACTCGTAGACCGATGCGTTGTAGTCGCTCGCGGCGTGTTGGAGGTTCGCTTCCCGCTCCCCCCCATCAAACAGCGGCAACGATACGGCAATCCCGATTCCCGGGGTAGCTGAGGCGTATTCCAGCAATGACGAGCGCCCGAACGACGTGAATCCCAGATTGCCCGAGAGGACGATGTTGGGATAAAACTGCGCCTTGGCGTGCTCAATTCCGTATCCTTTGGAGAGGAGTGTGTATTTGGCGACGGCAATATCGGGACGGCGGGAGAGGAGATTCAGCACGATCTCTTTGGGGATCGGAGCGCGAAAGGTCTCCGAAACGCGAGGCTCCCGAAGCTGCGAAGCACGCGAGGGGAGGAACCCGGCGAGGACGCAGAGGCTTTTTTTCCGCCCTTCGATGAGCACCCTCTGTGCGGCAATGCGCTGCTGAATGCGGGCGTGTTTTTGCTCGCTTTCACGAACCTCCGTTTTGCTGCACAGCCCCAAAGCATATCGGCGGCGTACGATGGAATATTCTTCGAGAGCGCTCTGTTCCAGCGTACCGAGCACCCGACGCTTCTCTTCGTCGTAGTGCCATGCGAGGTAGGTCTCGCAGATCGCGCTTGAGAGTGTGAGCCGTGCGGCCGAAAGATACGCCCTCTGGGCATACGCGCCGTTTTTGGCCGCATTGATCCGCGACTCGCGAGCATTCCAGAAATCAAAATCGTACCGCATCCCCAGCGAGGGGTGATAGAGAGTGTTCACACTCCCCCCCAAAGGGGCGGGGAAAATATGGTTTTCGCTGAACCGCTCCCGCAAAACCGAGGCGTCGGCCGAAACACTCGGCAGATTGCGCGACTGCGCGGAGCGGATGATACTCTCGGCCTGAGCGTAACGCGCCTGAATGCTCTTGAGGCTCGGGGCGTGCTCTTGCGCTTCGGCCATAATGGCGTTCAGCTGCGGATCGCCGAATCCCCTCCACCACTCCTCATCCAGAGTTTGTTTGTCGAAGTCAGCGAGTTCGCGTTCGAGATCGGCATTGACTTCCGCGAGTGAAAGCGGCGTGGCCGTATCGGTTTTGGGGACGCACCCGCCGAGGAACACGAGGGCGGCAAAAAGCCCTGCAAGAGGTAAGGGGTTCATGATTTTGGGCTTTGAAGATTCTCGTAAATGGTCTGGAGGACGCGGGAGAGTTCCTCTTTCTGGCTATGGCTGATCCCGCAGAAGGCTTTTTCGATCATGGCGTCGCCGAGAGCGACGAGGGGCTCATAGAGTTCGCGCCCTTTGGGGGTGATACGCACGAGATAGGCACGGCGGTCGTTCTCCTTCGGCTCGCGGACGATCAGCCCTTTGAGTTCGAGTTTATCGAGCATCAGCGTCATGTTCGACTGCTCGAAATAGGTGTCCTGCGCCAGCTCTTTCTGGGTCAGGCCGTCTTTTTCGCACAACCGGATCAGAATGACCCGCTGGGCATAAGTGAGGCCGTAGGGCTTGAGCCCTTTTTCGAGTTCGTTTTTGAGAATGTTGCGTGTTTTGGCGATCAAAAACGCGACCGAATTGTCCGATTCGAAACTCATCGCATCCCTCCTTCGTAAAAATTGGCGGAAGTGTAGAGCGATACGCCTTAAATACTTATTATAATAACTATTATGTTTATAATATTATTTTCACCCTGTTCAAACAACGCTCAAAAGGTTTCAAAACGGCATATGCGTGAAAAAAGGCTATGCGGCTCTAAAAATGAATAAAAATCCCATGAAACTTGGGGTTTTAAAACTTTTAAAGTTATGACAGACACTTGACATATCATGATACAATCATTACAATAACATTATGAAGTCATTAAAATTTGAATGGGATCCGGCAAAAGCGTCATCGAATATAAAAAAGCACGGCATTTCATTTGATGAAGCCAAAACGGTTTTTGATGATGATTTTGCAAGGTTGATACCGGATCCGGATCATTCAGAGGGTGAGGAGAGGTTTATCCTTTTGGGGATGAGCTATACCCTCAAAATTTTAACGGTCGTTCATTGTTACAGGGACGATTATGGAGTGATACGGATTATCTCCGCCAGAGCTTCAACCAAAAACGAGGAACGACAATACAAGGAGTTTTTACCATGAGAGAAGAATACGACTTTTCACAATCCATCCAAAACCCTTATGCTAAAAAGGTTAAAAAGCAAATTTCACTCAATGTGGATGTTGATACGATTGAGTATTTCAAAGAGCTGGCAGCCAAAATGGGATTACCTTATCAAACGCTCATCAATTCCTATTTAACCGATTGTGCGAAGCGGCATGTGGAGCCAGAATTGAAATGGACAAGTTGAAAAAATAGATGGAGTCCCATAGTTTTAAATGTCAGATAGTGAAATTACTTCAAAAGTACCGAAAGGGTATGAGGATCCAATACTTATGTTAAAAAGTGTTATCTTAATATCTAAACTCTATGATATTATTGTTGGCATGAAACGTTAAGATGAGAAGGAAAATTGATACAAAATGAAAAAATTTAGTTTGATTATTCTTATGTTAGTTTCGATGTTTTTAATAAGTGGATGCGCTAAATATGTGAGTGGAAACTATTATTCTGAAGTCGATCCTGATTATAAAATTAATAAAGATGAAGCATTATTGGTAACTGCAATGGATGATGATTTGACATCAAAATATTATGTCAAATATGTTATTGAAAAACTTAAAAATGCTGGTTTTAGCAATGTTTATGGAAAAGATACTTTTAAAATTTACGAACCTAAAAATACAGTTGTGATAGTTTTAAAAGAGAAAATGGATTCATACCAATATGCCTCAGCTGATTACGGAACAATAAATAATGGCATAGGAAGGATTGATTGTAATTCAATTGGAAGCAATATAAATTGTACTACAACAAATAATACATCCTATGGTGTTGTTGGGTATTCCACTAAAAACGATATTGTGCATGGATATTATTTTTTGACTCATTGGTTTGATGAGTCAAAATCTAAAAGAAGATTTTTTGTAATGGGTTCAACTTATGAAAAGCAGTGTGATAAAGATAAATTGTATAAATTTATGATTGAGCAAACTATTAATAGGATGAATCTTGAGAAACCCTTGGACTTTCAATATAAAATTTCAACTGAACAAGTAGATTGTAAATAACTTATAAATCAAATGCCAAGGAACGCAATTCATTTTCTTTTGTATGACCGTATAAGTTATATATTTGTAATGATAGTTTCGAAAAATGAGTTGCTTTCCCTATTCCTTCGATAGCTTTAAAATTTCCTATTCTAAAATTTAAGCTCCCAACGGAAACTCCAATTTTATTAGCAATATCTTGTTTGTTAAATGGTATGTTTTGTAAGCCAAATTTATAAATGTATAAAGTCATAATATCATCTTTTTCTATCCAAGAATGTCTTTTCAAAATTATTTCCTTTTATGAATATTGTTAATCATATCATAAGCAAGAATCAAAATGACAAATCCTCACAATGGTATTCCCACAATTTAGCGTCCACCGCCGTTTTGTTCTGCATCAGGATTTCCCACACAACTAGAGCCCCCTCGTTTGAATACCATTCGACCCCGTCAGGGTTTTTTTAATATCCCACCATAATTTTTTGCTTTTTGGGGTGCTTATCGACCACCACATTCCTATTTTTATAAAAAAAAATCGGTTATCCATCGGAGTTCATTTTTAAAAAATGAACATGTAGTGAATAGGAAGAACAAAAGGTTTAAATCGGGGACGGCTCAGAGGACGCGGATCGGCAGATAGAACTCCAGATCGAACTCCTCCGATTCGTCCAGAAAATGGTTTTTGCGGTAGATCGCGTAGGGGGGGAGCGTTTTCGTCTCAAACCCGCTCTCGGGGAGCCATATCTGATAGACGTAGCGCATGAAATGCAGAACGTCGCCGTATTTGCCCTGTATGTGAAACACGGCGCACAGCGACGCGGGGATCTCGAAATAGGCGACCGATCCGTGGGGATGGCTCCCCTTGGGGACCTCGATGGCGGCGATATAGGCGCACTCGTCCAGCGGGGTGATCGTCGGGTTGTCGTGGTGGAACCCGATCTGGCGGGCACTCTCGCCCAGGCCGTTTTCGATGCTCCAGCCCCTCAGGCGGTTCCAGCTGTTCTTGATCGAAATGTTGTAGCCACGATGGCGGATATAGGCGGCGTAGATGGGGGGAGCTTTCACGATGCGGGGGATCGTCCCGGAAAAATCGCGCTCCTGCGCGCCGTAGGGGGAACCAGCGAGAATTTTTTTGGAATATTCCAGGTACGCGCCGCTTTTCCACACCTTCGGCGTCGTATGGAACCGCTCCCGAAACGCCTTGATGAACGAGGTCTGGGAACTGTAGCCGCACATCCGGGCGATCTCGGAGACGGTCGCGTACTTGTTGGTCAGCAAGAGGCTGGCCGCCTTTTGGAGCCGTATCGATTTGACCGTCTCGTAGAGGTTTTTTCCCGTCTCTTCTTTGAATATCCGCTGCAGGTGATAGACGCTCAGACTCTCGCGGCGCGCCAGCTCGGCGGCGTTCAGTTCCGTGTCGATGTGCAGATAGATGTACGACAACACACTGTTGACAATGTCGGAATGAAGATGTTTTGTTTCCCGCTTCATATTATTTCATTCATCCCTACCGGCAAAGCCGGTTGGGATGGCAGGGACAGGTTTGTCCCTTGCAACCCCCTAAAGCTACCTGCATCTTTCGGATGCAGGAGAGATAAACAATATTAGCATATTTAAATAAAAATAATGACTATTTTGGATAATTTTTATGTACCTTTGGATAAAGAATAAAACAACCGATTCCCCTACAATGGCGAAAAAAAAAAGGATCACCTATGAAACGCTCGTTCATCCGGGAAATTCTCGAAGTAATCGGAAGCGATACGGTATCGTTTGCCGGGGGGCTCCCCGATGAGAGCCTCTTTCCCCTCGAAGCAATGCAAAAAGCTGCGGCCGATGTATTCGCCACCCCCGGCGCGCTACAGTATTCGGTGAGCGCGGGGATCCCGGCGCTGCGCGAAAAACTGGCTTCGTATTACACCGCAATGGGGTTGGAGACCAAGCCCGAAGAGATCCTGATCACGACGGGGGCTCAGCAGGCGCTCGATCTGATCAGCCGTGTTTATTTCCGCTTCGGCACGCTCGTCGAGTCTCCCGCCTATCTTGGGGCTCTCAACGCCTTCAGTGCCAACGGGTGTTCTCTTACCCCGGTACGACTCGGAGAAAAGGGCATCGATCTAGAGGCCTTCGAACGCCGTTTCGCCATCACCAAGCGGGCCTATGTAATGTGCGATTTCCAAAATCCCACGGGTTTCAGCTATTCCACCTCGCAGCGCGAGGAGCTGGCCCGGATCGCGATCCGACACGAGGGAATCATCGTCGAGGACGGCGCCTACATGGAGCTCTTTTTCGAGGAGCGCCTCGCGCCGATGGCGCTGTACGCCCCCCATCGCACCCTTCATGTCGGATCGTTCTCGAAAACGCTCGCTCCGGGATTGCGTCTGGGGTGGATCCGCGGCGACGCGGCGCTCCTCGCACCGATCCTGGCCCTCAAAGAGCGCTCCGACCTGCACACCTCGACGCTCTCGCAGCTGCTGGCGGAGCGCTTCTGGGAGAGCGGGCTGTTCGGCAGGCACCTCCGCACCGTCCGCGCGACCTACAAGGGAAAATGCGATGCCCTCGCGCATGAACTCGAAACGCAGCTGCGCGATTTTCGTTTCACGAAGCCCAAAGGGGGGATGTTCATCTACGGCTCATTTCCCGAGGGGATCGATGCGAAGGAGCTGGCGATGGAGTGTCTCAAAGAGGGGGCGGTATTTGTCCCCGGAGGAGAATTCTATCCCGGTGCTCCCATCAGTCCGGAAGCACGGTTCAATTTCTCAGGGACAACCCCCGAGCAGATGCGGCGTGGGATCGGAATCATTTCCCGGACCTACGAAGCGTACAAAGACAAAAAGGAACGACTATATGCATGAGATTAAATTCCCGTTTCTGGAACACATCGGCGGCAAACTGATCCGCTACGAACAAGGGAGCGCCGAGGTGGAACTTCAAACGATGCCCTATCATCTGCAGCATCTGGGGTTTATCCACGGAGGGGTCATCTCGACCCTGATGGACAACACGGGGTGGTACGCCGCCGTCTCCAACCTCCCTGAGGGTTTTACGTCGGTCACGATGGAGATCAAGATCAACTACCTCAAGCCCGCCTCGGGCGAGCATCTGCGCGCGCTCGGGAAGGTACTCCGTCAGGGGAAAAAGACGTCGTTCGTCACCATCGAACTCCACGACGGGGAAAATCTCGTCGCTTTTGCTACGGGAACGTATGCGGTGTTGGAAGAAAAGCAGGTGTAAAATACATGTTATAATGATGCCATTTGGAAAAAGGAGTAGATCATGCTCGCGTTGAACACCCAGCAGCTCTTGGCCGAAATCGATTCGATGCCGATTGATCTCAAAACCAAGCTGATCGACAAGCTTTTGAGCAGCCTCAATCCTCCGCATCATGATGTCGAAACTCTCTGGAAACGCGAGATCGATTCCCGCGTCGCGTCCATCGAAAAAGGAGAGATAAACCTTATCGACGGAAACGACGTTTTTCGAAAAATCAAAGCCCGTTTTGAGCAATGAATTTCCGGTTCCATCCCGATGCAGAAATCGAGTTCAACCATGCCATCGACTATTACGAAGAGTGTCAAAAAAACTTGGGGCTTGAATTTGCACAAGAAGTTTACGCTACGATCCACCGCATTATCGACTTCCCCGACGCATGGCAACCGATAACGGAACAAACACGACGGTGTTTGACGAACCGTTTCCCTTTTGGCATCGTCTATCAAAAGCGCAATAACGAAATCATTATCATCGCCATTATGCACCAGCATCAAAAACCGTTTTATTGGAGCAACCGTTCCTGAATATCATCGTCATTTGACTTTTCCGGATATCCCTGGAAACGCCTTGACTTCTCTCTCTCTCTCTCTCTGCTAAAATAATCTTAAACCAATATTAAAAGGATAATAGTGGCTATAGATTCCCTATTCATCGATTCTACCGAGATTAAAAACGATACGCAGTTGGCTTTTCAAGAACACAAAGTTCAAGAACTGATTTCCAAACAAATTGATTTAGAATATGGAGTAAGTGATATTTTAACCATCATCACTTTATTGGTAGCATTGGGGGCCATGATGGTTGCATTGGTTGGTAATCGTATTTCATCGCTTTCCAACTTGAAAACCAATGATGTATATTCAATAGCCATCGCTGCGACTATACTGGCAGGATGTTTGGGATATGGTATTTATGCAGAATATAAAAAGCGAACCGATCGCGTATCTATTCAAACACAAATCACACAAACCATCTATGCAATTCGATCCTATCATAAGGGAAAAGCTGGACAATGAAACATCCCATTTTCTTTCTTCTTTATGCAGGTATAATCAGTACGGCCTCGTTTGCAAACAGTCCCTGCGATGGCGCTTATCTAGCGAAAAATTACGATCAGGCTACCCAATGCTTCGGTCAACAACTGAAAAAAGACCGCTCTTTTTATAATTTAAAAGGCGTGGGATTCTCTTTTGTACAACAAGGCCGCTACAAAGAAGCACTCCCCTTTCTCAAAGAAGCGGAGAAAAAAGCACGTACTTCCTTTGATTATAGCATTATTTACAGTTGGTTAGGTACATGCTACGGTGCTATGGGCGATTCCGAGCAAACCTTTGTCTATCGGATGAAGAGTCTGGATTTGATGCTTAAATCAGGAAACCGTGATGAAATTGGCAGAGCATATAGTAATCTTGGAGTATATTTTTTCGATCATGGCCAACCAAAAAAAGCCATAGAATATTATGAAAAAGCACTCGATTATCGAGACGAGAATGAACACTCGAACATATATGCAAATATAGCACTCGCCTATCAGGAGTTAAACGATACTTATAAAACAGAAGAGATGTACCAAAAATCCATCGAGATAGCTGAAAAAACTGGAAACTTAAACGGCTTGGCAACCTTTCAAAAAAATTTAGGAGCTTTTTATTTCACACAAAACCGATATGGCGACGCGCGTAAAACTCTCGAAAAAGCACTAATCCTAGCACGTCAAGTACGTGCGATAGACGATGAATCACACGCACTAAGTATTCTTGCCGTAATCGACTATGAGGAGGGGCATCTTAACGAAGCCAAGGTAAAAGCCTCGGAAGGGTTGCGACTCGCGAAACAAAGTGGAGATAGAAAAGTTTTTAATGATGCTCAAGCCGCATGGGATATTGTCAACGGAAAATAACCGATGCGCTTTGCTGCTCTTTTTTGCTTTTTTGCACTCTCTTTATATGCCGAAAGTATGCAACGTACCGTCATTTCTTTCGGCGCCGGTCAAACTGCAATCGGAAGCAACCATTTCGGCGGTGTCGGAATAAACGCTGCTTTTTCATCAGCTATTATTGATAACGTTTATATAGGGATGCAAATCGGTGGAACCGCATTCAACAGTACAGGGTGCTCAACCAATTCTGACACATCATTTGATATATTGATGGATCTCTCCCCTATGATAGGTTACAGAATCAGTAAAGATCTCTATCTCTACGCTAAAGCGGGATATGCCTTCGGTACGGCAGGGCGAAACGACCATGCATTTGACGGTATGACATGGGGAAGCATGATCCATTACGACTTGACTCCCGTTTTCACTCTCGGCGTTGGACTCACGACCGGAACTCTCACGGTCGATTATGGTGGATACGAGAAAAAAGAAAACTTGATCCAAGCAATAGGTTACGTCGGAATGAAGTTTTAACTTAGCGTTTTGAAAGCACTCTATTCAACCCGTCCGCGAACGCCCTCACCGTTTTTTCCCCGATGGCACTCGGTCCGCCGGTGATCTCCCCCGCATTGCGGAGTTCCTCCATCAGGTTCCGCATCGCTAACAGGTGTTTGACGTTGTTCTCATCGTAGATCGTCCCGCGCGGATCGAGGGCCACGGCGCCCTTGGTCACGACACGGTCGGCCAGAGGGATGTCGGCGGTGATGACGAGATCGCTTTTTTCGCACAGTTCGGCAATGCGGTGATCCGCCTCGTCCGGCCCCTGCGCGACGATCTCCATTGAGACGTGGTGCACATCGGGAACGCTGATTTTCTTATTGGCGATAAAAACGGTCGTAATCTGACGCTTAAGTACCGCCCGCAATAAAATCTCTTTGAGGGCGTTGGGGAACGCGTCGGCGTCGACGAGGATTTTCACCGTTTAGCGTCCCCGACGGCTTTCGCCGTGGTGGGTGCGGTTTTCCCGTTTCTGCGGTTCCCTGCGCCCGCCTTGCGGCTTCTCCCCCTGCGGCTTGGAACGAGGGGCGTTGCCGCGCCCTCCCCCGCCGCCGCGTCCGCCGCGTCCTTGCTGTATCGGTTCGGCTTTGATGGAGGGATCAGGTTCAAACCCTTCGATGATGCTGCGTTCGAGCTTGCGGTTGATCAGTTTCTCGATCCCCTTGAGGTAGTCGTATTCGTCCACGCACACCAGCGATACCGCTTCTCCGGCATTTCCCGCCCGTCCGGTACGTCCGATGCGGTGGACGTAGTCCTCGGCGATGTTGGGAAGTTCGAGATTGACAACATGCGGGAGCTGGTCGATGTCCAGGCCCCGCGCAGCGATATCGGTCGCAACGAGGATTTTCACCGCACCGCTCTTGAAATCGGCCAGCGCCTTGGTACGGGCATTCTGGCTTTTATTCCCGTGGATCGCCGCGGCACTGATCCCGATTTTACCCAGATAGTCGGAGAGCTTGTTCGCCTGGTGCTTGGTGCGGGTAAATACGAGTACCTGTTCCCATTTGTTGTCGGCGATCAGTTTCCCCAGCAGCGCGCTTTTGCGCTTGCAATCGACAAGGATCACACTTTGGCGGACCAGTTCGCTGGAGGTGTTGCGGCGGGCCACCTCAACAACGGCGGGGTTACGGAGGATCGATTCGCACAGTTTTTTGATCTCATCTGAGTAGGTCGCTGAAAAAAGGAGGTTTTGCTTTTTGGGCGGCAAAATGGCGATGACGCGGCGGATGTCGCGGATAAATCCCATATCGAGCATCCGGTCGGCTTCGTCGAGGACGAACATCTCGACGTGGCGCAGATCGACCGTTCCCTGCGAGACATGATCGAGCAGCCGTCCGGGAGTGGCGACAAGGATGTCGACGCCGTTGCGCAGCGTCGTGATCTGCGGCTGCATCCCGACGCCGCCGAAAATGACGGCACTTTTGAAGGGAAGGTATTTCCCGTATGTTTTGACGCTCTCCCCCACCTGCGCGGCGAGTTCACGCGTCGGGGTGAGGATCAGAACCCGTACGTGGCGTGGCCCTTTGGCAGGTTTGTTGCGGGCCAGAAGTTCAAGCATCGGAAGGGTAAACCCCGCCGTTTTCCCGGTCCCCGTCTGGGCGCCGGCGAGCATATCCCGTCCTTCAAGAATATAGGGAATCGCCTGGGCCTGTACGGGGGTCGGTGTTGTGTAGCCCTCTTCGGCAACCGCTTTAAGTATCGGTGCGGAAAGGTTAAGTTTGGTAAATGACATTGGGTTTTGAGTTCCTTTAGGTGTTGGAAAGCGGAGAACAAGTGCAGAGATCAGAGAGCTTTACGGATTTTCCGTTTATTAGGCGTATTATAGCCAAAATCTTGGCTATTCGCTCACACAGCGGACGTGGGCTTCTTCGCTTTTGGGGACGGTGGCGACCGAACCGAGCTTGAAACCGACCACATACGCTTCCTGGGAACTAAGCGTATCGGATGTCCAGTAATACCGATGCATCATCGGCCCGAAAAATTTCATGTCGACGGTAGGGCGGAAGCGGGAGTAATCGACGATTCCGTAAAGTTCGTCCAGGGTCGGAAGACGCCAGCTGCGATTGTGCAACGAGAGGTTCGAACACATCTCTTCGGCTTTTTCGAACGTATATTTGAGTCGTTTGTCGGTCGCATCGAACGCATGCCACAGCAAAGCGTTTTCCCGATCAAGGGTCCCTTCGGCAGTCAGGACGTAATCACGTTGGCGCAGCTTCTTCGGAACGTCGGTGCATGCCGCGGCAATCCGTTTTCCAGGAGGGGAGAGGGTGATGTTGCGCTCTTTGGGATAGAAGGCATATCCCACCGTCGCGATGATCCCGCCGTCCCCTTCGCTGCCGCTGCCGATGACGGTATTGTCCGAAGGACCCTGGTTTGCCGACCAATAGCTGAAATTTTCTCTAAACGCACCCCCGCGCGGCATGGCGAAGAGTTCGCCGATCTCCATCGCCCTCCAGCCGGGCCCGAGTTCCCGGCAATATTTGATCGCCTCTTCCTGCGTCAGGGTTTCGGTAGCGGAAAAACGGTTTTCGGCCTGGGCACACAGGGCGATGCCGAGCACCCAGCCAAGATTAACAATCCGCACAATAACCCGCCAGCAGGCCGTTACGCAATTTTTCGCACGCCTCGCGTCCGACCAGTTGTTTGACGATGGCCAGACCGAAGCAGATCGCCGTTCCCGGGCCGCGGGAGGTCATAACGTTACCGCTCGTCACGACGTCGTTTTGCGGAGTAAATCCGCCCGTCTTGATTTCGGATTCGATCCCGGGATAACAGGTGTAGCCCTCTTTGAGCACGCCCGCCGCTTCAAGGGCAAACGGAGCGGCACAGATCGCCCCTATCCTTTTTCCTTTCGCATCCATCGCTTTGAGCAGCGCCTGAACCCGTTCATCGGCCGCAAGAGCTTTCGTACCGCCCCATCCTCCGGGAAGTACGATCATGTCGAGATCGTCCGCATCGATCCCCTGGATACTCCGATCGGCCTGAATCTCAATACCGTGGGCTCCTCTCACGTTCATCCGTTCATCCAGGGAAGCCAAAACGACCTCGATGCCCGCACGTCGCATCACGTCGATAACGCTGACCGCTTCAATCTCTTCGAATCCTTCGGCAAGGGGAACTAAAACTTTGGGCATGGGAGGTCCTTTGTCGGCTGAAATGACTTATCTCTCAGATATAGGGTGAATGATACAAAAAGAAAGTTACGGGGTCAAGCCCCGCCCTAAAGAAGGAAAAGAAGAAATTATTTCACTTTTTCGAGGTATTCGCCCTCGACGGTGTTGACTTTGATGATATCGCCTTCCAGAACGTGGTAAGGGACCTGAACGACCGCACCGGTTTCAAGGGTAGCCGGTTTTTTGGAGGCACTTGACGTATCCCCTTTGAAGTTCGGCGGAGTTTCGACGATTTTGAGTTCCATGATCTCGGGAGCATCGACGCTGATCGCTTCGTTATTGTGGAAAACCATCTGGACGTTCGTACCGTCTTTGATCCACTTCATCGCCTCTTCGCACTGATCGTAGGTCAGACCGAGCTGCTCGTAGCTTTCGTTGTCCATGAACTGAAGCATTTCGCCGTCGTCGTAGAGGAACTGCATCGTTTTGTGCGCCATGTTCGGCACTTCGAATTTATCCCCGGCATGAACCGTTTTTTCGATTACTTTGCCGTTTTTGAAGTTTTTGATTTTCATCCGGACGAACGCCGCCCCTTTTCCCGGTTTAACGTGTTGGAACTCCACAACTTTAAACGGGTTGCCGTCGATTTCCAGACGTACGCCCTTTTTGATATCACCCATACCGATTGTTGCCATTTTCTGATTCCTTGCGATTCTTTTATGGGCGAATTTTACCCGAAACGGCGACGAATTTCAAACCGGGTGTAACTTATGGTACACTATTCATCCGTTTGAGCGGTTTGTTCCGCCTTCATTTTAGTTTCGTCCAATACGCAAACGTGTATAATAATACTTATACATTTGATTATTAACACAAATAGTTACAAGGATAACCTTCATGTCAGCACTATCCCGTATCCTGTCCGCATCGCTGCTGCTTACCTCCTGCCACCTGCAGGCGGCGGGGCTGAGCTTGGGCGAAGCACTCGATATTCTGCACAAACAAAACCTCGAAATCAAAACGGCCGACCTCGATGCCAAGACGGCCGGAACCGACGTCGACATCGCCCGGGGTTACCACTTCGGTTCGCTGGACCTGACCCAGACGTTCAGCCGTTCCAACGACCCGAGCAACGTTTTCGGTTTCAAACTCAGCTCCCGGGAAGCGACATTCGGCGATTTCAGCGCCGACGAGTTCGTCGCCAACCAGATGGCGGGTGCGCCCGACCTTTACACCAAGCCCCCCAAACACCTCAACTATCCGGGCTACCATAACTATTTCCAGACAAAACTCACCTACATGCTCCCCGTTTATACCGGAGGCAAACTGAGCGCGTACGGCGACATCGCCGAAAAAATGGAAAAAATCAAAAAACTCGACGCCGAGCAGGTGAAAACCGAAAAAAGTTACGAACTGCGCAAAAGCTATTACGATATGGCCCTGCTCCAAAATAGCATCGACCACATGAGCATCATCCGTGACAACATCGCCACCCTTGAGCGGACGACACAGATGATGATCACCGAAGGGTATGCCAAAAAAGTGGACCTTCTCGAAGTGCAGGCGAAAAAAGCGAACGTCGAGCGGAGCCTGAGCGAAATGGAAGCGAACAAAAAGCTGCTGTACCATTACATCAGTTTTCTTCTCAACCGCGACGTGGCCGAAATCGAGCTTCCCCGCAGCGACTACCCCGCTTCGGCCGTCGGCGAAGACGATGTTCTCGCCCATAACATCGACCTTCAAAAAGCTTCCAAAGGGCTTGAAGTACGTGAAAGCATGGTCGATCTGGCCTATGCCCCTTTCCTCCCCCAGATCGGCGCATTCGCCGAAACCAGCACCGCGGACGACACCTTCGGCGGCGATTTCGGAGACCATAAGGGGTACACGTTCGGGGCCCGCCTGACCTGGAACCTCTTTAACGGGGGCGTCGACGGCGCATCGCTGGAAAAAGCGCGTATCGAGCGCCTCAAAACAAAAACGCAGGTCGAACTCGCCCGCAAGGGGATCGCTTTGCAATACGACAAGATCCGCACCGAAATCGAAAGCCTCAACGCGCAGGTGAGAAGCCTTGAAAAAGAGCTCGAACTCGCCAGCCAGATTTACCGAAATTACGAAGGTCGCTACCACGAACACCTTGCCTCGATGAGCGACGTCATCGTCAAACAGTCCCAGCAGATTGAAAAGGTATTGAACCTTCAAATGGTCAAAAACCAGCGCAACGAGCGTATTTTCGCCCTCGAAAAACTTAGCAACGGAGTCAAATAATGAAATTTCTCATCACTACGATCGCCCTCGCCTCTTCCCTCGCCGCAGCGGGACTGAACCTCTCTGGAAGCGTCATCAGCGACAACCAGAAAATGATCACAAGCCGTAACATGGGCTTCGTCACCAGCGTCAACGTCTCCGAAGGTTCCCGCGTCTCCAAAGGACAGCTGCTGTACACGATCGACTCGCGCGAAATCGATTCGGCCAAAACGCAGGTCGAGCTGGGGATCGCCCAGGCCGAACTCTCTTTGCAGATGTACCAAAACCAATACGCCAACCTGGAGTTGAACCTGGAGCGTAACCGCCGACTGTTGCAGCAGGACATGGTGAGTAAATACGAAGTGGAAAACCTCGAACTCTCCAAGAAAAACCTCCAGAACATGATCGCAATCGCCGAACGCCAGGTCAATCAGGCCAAGGCTCGCCTCAAAGAAGTCAATAACCAGTACAATTACCTCCGCATCACCGCCCCCAACAGCGGCGTGGTGATCTCCAAGAACATCAAAGTCGGCGAAATGGCAATGCCGGGGATGCCCGCGATCGTTCTGGCCGATCTGAACTCGCTCAAAATCGAAGTTGAAGTGGCCGAAAACAACCTCAAGCTCGTTCCCGTAGGGAAGCGGGTCAAAGTATCGATCCCCTCGGTCGGATACAGCGGTATCGGAAAAGTAAGCGCCATCATCCCCAGTTCCAACCCGATGACCCATACGTTCCGCATCAAGGTATCGTTTTCGGCCAAACAAACCGTCTATCCGGGTATGTACGCTACCGTCGAGATCCAGTAAGGGGTAGCCGATGCAACCGAACGCCTACCAGCCCAAAGATATTGCCGGAAAACTCGCCAAAGGGTTTATCCGCAATCCTCTCACCCCGATCCTAGGGGTATTTCTCCTCGTGATCGGCTACATCGCCCTCATCATGATGCCGCGCGAAGAGAACCCGCAGATGGTCGTGAGCGGTTCTACGGTCATCATCGCCCTTCCCGGCGCGACCGCCAGCGAAGTCGAGAACGTCATCGTCAAACCGCTCGAGCGCAAACTCAAAGAGGTCAAAGGGATCGAGCACATCCACGGGATGGCGATGGACAACGTCGCGGTGATCAACGCGGCCTTCTACATCGGTGAGGAAAAAGAGGACTCAAACCTCAAAATCTACGACAAGATCATGCAGAACATGAGTATCCTCCCCAAGGGGGCAATGCAGCCGATCATCAAACCGCTCGACATCGACGTCGACATCCCCGTCCTCTCGGTCGCGTTTTACGCCAACGATCCGAAAATGGACCCGACCGTCCTCTACGACCACGTCAAGGCGATCCAGCACCATATCAACGGCCTTCCAAACGTCGCCGTCACCGATATCAAAGGGGCCAAAAAACACCAGTTCAACGTCCTCGTCGACATGAACCGCCTCGCGGGCTACAACCTCTCGCTCGGACAGATCGTCATGGCGACCCAGTCTCTGGCCTACAACGTTCCCGAAATCAAGGGTAAAACCGAGAAAAACGAAATCGTCATGATCGGCGTGCGTAACGCGATCGAAAACGTCGAAGACGTCGGAAACATCATCGTCGCCCAATACGGCGGATCGGCCATCTACCTGCGTGACGTCGCCACCGTCACCGCCGGAAGCGATATCCAGAACTTCAAATCGGCCCTCGTGACCGTACGCGGCGAAGACGGGAAATTCTCACCGCTCAAAGACCAGGTCACCCTCACCGTTTCGAAGCTCCAGGGGACCAATGCGGTCGTCATCGCCGATTCGGTCAAAGAAGAACTCGAAAAGTACAAAGAACAGATGAAAAAAGAGGGGATCAGCTACGTCATCACCCGCAACGACGGCGAACGGGCGAACGAAGCGGTCAATGAACTCGTCTTTCACCTGATCCTCTCGATCGTCATCATCGCCGTTTTGCTGATTTTCGTGCTGGGGTGGCGCGAATCGCTCATCGTCACCTTCACCGTTCCGGCGATCCTGGCGATCACGCTGTTCATCGCCTACATCACCGGACAGACGGTCAACCGGATTACCCTGTTCGCCTTTTTGCTGAGTCTGGGGCTGCTGGTGGATGCGGCGATCATCGTCATCGAAAACATCCATCGCCATTTCCACTCCGCCCACGCGGCCGACCAGGATGCCGACGAACTGATGATCGAGGCGACCGACGAGATCGGTGCGCCGACGAACATCGCCACGCTGGCGATTATTCTCACCATGGTTCCGATGGCGTTTGTCGGGCAGATGATGGGGCAGTTCATGAAGCCGATCCCCGCCAACGTCCCCGTCGCGCTGATCGCTTCGCTCTTCGTAGCCTATATTTTCACCCCGTACCTTGCCGTGCGGCTTCTTAAAAAACCCGACCATCACGCAGAGGTTCACTGATGTATAAAAAATTTGAAAATTATCTGCTTTCTATCCTCAACGACCCCGCCAAAAAGAAAAAGGTGCTGTGGGGAACCCTCGGGGCGTTTGTCTTTTCGGTCGCGCTGATCCCCACGGAACTCGTTCTGGCAAAAATGCTTCCGGGGAAAAACAACGACACATACAGTGTCTACATCGACCTGCCCGGCGGAAGTTCGATCGAGCAGACCCGCGAAGTGAGCGAATGCGTCGTGGGCGTATTGCAAAACGAACCCGAGGCATTGGACGCCGAAGTATTCCTCGGAACGGGTTCGCCGCTTGATTTCGCGGGACTCATCAAAGGTTCACATTTCAAAAGCAGCGAAAACGTCTCCGAAATCGTCGTCAACCTCACCAAAAAACACGATCGCGACGAGCCCTCCTACATGATGGTGCAGCGCCTGCGCCCGGTGATCGTCAAAGAGTGCGAGAACCTCTATCCCGGAACCAGCATCAAATTCATCGAGCCTCCCGCAGGCCCTCCGACCATGGCCGCCGTCGTGGCCGAAATCTACGGAAACGACACCCAGGGGATTCGCCACCTCGCCGAACGGGTCAAAGGGGTTTTCAAACAGACCGAAGGGCTCGTCGACATCGACATCATGCAAGACGAGATCTACGACAAGTTCGAAGTGCGGGTCAACACCGACAAAATCAGCCTCTCCGGCCTCGACGTCAAACACGTCAACGACGTCTTGTACCTCGCGTTCGAGGGGATGGGGGTCGCCGTCAAGAATTCGCAGAAAGCGACCGACCAGATCCCTATTTTCCTCACATTGACCCCCGAGGGGAAAAAATTCGCGTCACGCGACAAAACGGCGATCGAATACAAACTCGCCGGACTCAAGCTGATGAACCAGATGGGAATGATGGTCCCGATCACCGAAGTGGTGGAGATCGTACCGGTCAAATCCAACCCGATGATCATGTCCAAGAACCTGCACCAGATGACCAATGTCCTCGCCGAAACCGACATGGTTTCGCAGGTCTACCCGCTCATGGATGCCCGCAACGTTATCCTCGATACGTTTGGGGACGAGTACGAAATCCGTAAAATCGGCCTTTTCAATCTCGAACTGACCGACAAAAAAACGGGGAAAATCTACGAACTGCTCTGGGACGGCGAAATGGAAGTCACTCTCGACACCTTCGTCGATCTCGGAGGTGCCTTTATCGCCGCGCTGGTGCTGATCTTCTTGCTGATGGTGGTTTATTACAAAAGCTTCGTACTCAGCGGCATCGTGCTCCTGGGCAGTTTTCTCTCGATCATCGGGGTCATCGTGGGACACGGCATCGTCGATCTCTTCACCGCCGATACCTTCTTCCTCACCGCGACGTCGCTGATCGGTTTCATCGCCCTCATCGGAATCAGCTCGCGTAATTCGCTCCTGCTTATCGATTTTACCAAATCGCTTATGGTCGATAAAGGGATGCATAAAAAAGAGGCGATCGCCTATGCGACGGCAACGCGTGCCAAACCGATTTTCCTGACCGCAGCGGCGATCATTCTCGCATCGACGCTTCTGGCCAGCGACGCAGTATTCGGAGGGCTTGGCGTTTCACTTATTTTTGGTACAATAGCGGCAGTCATCGCATCCTTGGTCGTCGTACCCGTCCTGATCGACAATTCCGATCTTGAACGCCATTTCGATTTCAAGGAGCGCAAAGCAGTTTCGATTATGGAGCCATGATTGTCCACCTTTTCGCCGGTCGTCAAACTTACCGATAACGTCATGAATACGCTGCTGGAAGTAGCGAACGAACAGGGGATTTCGGCCGATGCTTTCGACTTCGACCTCCTGTCGTATACGACCTATTATCAGGGGACGGTCGACGAGGAGTGGCAGCTTCTCAAAGGCAAAGACCTCCTGACCGAAACGACCGAAATAGAGATCCGTTCGAGCACCTTTTTACTCCGTCAGGAATATCAGATCCGTATCCGCGAAGCCAAACCCCACCCCTTGCTCAACCTTCGCTTCAGCCTTGCCAGCGACAAATACAAAAGCAAAGTCGTCGCCATCATCGATCCCAAATCGGTCATTCCTCTCAAAAAAGGGGTCCAGGACTGGATCAAGGAAGCGTTCCGAAACCGTCAGCTCCGGCACGGCTTCCTGATCGGACTGTACGAGCAAAATCTTGACAAAGAGATCAACCGGCTCCTCCTCAAACTTCAGAAAGAGGGGGGGCTCAATGCCCCCTACCGTCTCCCCGTCGGCGAGTTTTATCCTCCCGTACCTCCGGTGGACGACAAAGTGATCCTCCATTACAAAAACCTCAAAAAGAACAACAGCATGATCGAGGGGATTCATCCCGGCGATTTGCTGCTCGAATACATCCTCCCGAAAAACGGCCTCGACGGCAGGGGATGCGACGGGCAGCATATCGCTATGCCCGAGCCCCTCATACGCCACGCGGGCCTCATCATGATCGATGATAACACCATCGTGACCGAACAAGATGAAAGAAGCGTCCGTTTCTACGCCAGCGTTTCGGGATACCTCCAGCGCAAGCAGGGGGTTTTCAGCATCTCCCAGGAGTTGCAGATCGAAGCGGCCTCGATGCGCAAAACGGGTTCCATCGAAGCGGGAACGGACAAAGAGATCTCGCTGAGCATCAAAAAGAAAGAGGCGACCGAAGATTCGGTCGGTACGGGGGTCAACATCGACGTCCAGAAGCTCAAAGTGAGCGGTACCGTCGGTGCCAACGCCAAAATCCAGGCATGCGAGCTCCATATCGGTGCGCAAACCCACAAAAAATCGGAGATCCAGGCAACCGAAACGGCCAATATCCATCTCCATCGGGGCAATCTCAAGGCCAAAGAGGCGATCATCGAAATTCTTGAAATCGGAAAAGTCGAAGCCGACATCGTCCGGGTCAAAAAAATGGTGGGGGGAGAAATAATCGGCCGCATCGTCGAAGTCGAAACCCTCTATTCGAATGCGAAAATCACCGCGCTCGAATCGATTACGGTCGAAACGATCGAAGGGGACGGGAATAACCTGATCATCAATCCGCACGCGATCGAAACCTACCACAACAAGATTGAATCTCTCGAACTCGATATCCGCACCAAAACTTCCCGACTCCAACAGCAAAGTAAAGAGCTGATCGCCAAAGAGGTCGCCTTTAAAGAGAAAAGCAACCGGATCACAGTATTCCAGCAACGGATCAAAAATGCCGTCCAAAGCGGTAAGGCACCGATGCGTGCCGATATCGTGCGGCTTCAACAGTACCGTGTCGAAGCCGAAAACCTCAAGCACGAGGAAGAGAGGCTGAACAAAGACAACGAGCATCTCCATGCCCTGCGTGAAGAGCTCGAAAAACTCTACGAAGCGGACCTGCACGCGACCATCACCCACCACGGAGTCTACGACGGCCATACACGGGTCAGTTTTATCGATTCCAAAACCTCCGAGGAATACGCGCTTACCCCGCAGGGTAAAGCGACCCACATCCGTTTGCGGCTCGAAGGGGACGAAAAACAGCTCCTCGTAGAATCCTAAAACGATTCATCTCGTTTAAACAGCGTCTCGTAGTTTTATCTTTTTGGGGTAAAACTCTTGCATGAAATTATCCGACCTCACTTTTACCACCCCCTATCTGGATCTCGATCCGATTTTTTACCATGAGACACCCCCCTCTCCGCTCAAAAATCCGAGACTCGTCAGCTGCAATCCCGACGCGGCACGTCTTTTAGGACTCTCGCCCGATACCCTGGAAGCGGCAGAACTCGTGTCGCTCCTTAACGGTCGGTTCCTCCCGGATGGAGCCCGTTATTACGCGATGTGTTACGCGGGGCACCAGTTCGGCCACTACGTCCCGCGCCTGGGCGACGGGCGCGCGATCAACCTGGGCAAAACAAAAGGGTGGAACCTTCAGCTCAAAGGTTCAGGGCAAACCCTCTATTCCAGACAGGGGGACGGAAGGGCCGTGTTGCGCTCTTCGATCCGGGAATATCTCATAAGCGAGGCGATGGCGGGTCTTGGGATTCCCACCTCGCGGGCTCTGGCCATCATCACCTCCGATGAGCCGGTGGCGAGGGAGCGGTGGGAAAAAGGGGCAATCGTTCTGAGGATGGCCCCCTCGTGGATACGCTTCGGAAGCTTCGAGTATTTTTTTCATTCGAACCGTCACGCCGAGCTCGAAAAGCTCGCCGATTTTTTGCTGAACGAATCGTTCCCCGAACTCGCACACGGCGAAGAGCCTTACGTCGCGATGTTCGGCGAAATCGTCCGGCGTACCGCCGAACTCATCGCACAGTGGCAATCGGTGGGGTTCAACCACGGCGTCATGAACACCGACAATATGTCCTCCGCGGGGATCACGATCGATTATGGCCCCTTCGCGTTTATGGATACGTTCGAGAGCGGCTATGTCTGCAACCACACCGATACCTACGGCCGCTACAGCTATGACAGCCAGCCCGGGATCGGCTTGTGGAATCTCCAGCGCCTCGCCCACGCCCTCTCTCCCCTCATACCGCAGGCGAAACTCGAAGAATCTCTGCAACATTACGGGACATGGTTCACTGCGAAGCTTATGAAACTCTTACGCGCCAAGCTGGGGCTTGAAGAGCCCCGTGAAGACGATCCCGAACTCTTCCGATCGCTGTTTCGCATCCTCGAAAGCGGTCGGGTGGATATGACTCCATTTTTTCGCATCCTCAGCCGTTTTGACGGTGAGCGCGAAACACTCCTTGCCCTCACTCTCACCCCCGACGAACTCAACGTCTGGCTCGATGCCTACGAAGCAAGACTCGCCGATAACAGCGGCACGACGGCGCAGCGGCACCGGGAGATGCTCCGCACCAACCCCAAATACGTTCTGAAAAACCATATCCTCCAAGAAGCGATAGAAAAAGCCGAGGAAGAGGATTTTACGCTCGTAGAGAGCTTGCTTCAGCTCGCCCGCGACCCGTACGGGGAACATCCGGGATTCGAACGTTTCGCGCGCCCGACGCCCCATAGCCTGACGAATCTCAAACTGAGTTGTTCGTCGTAATCGTTCACGCCAAAACTGATTATTTTCTCATCATATTGCTTCCACTTTGCCCCGCATCGTCGAATCGACCCGATTCGGCATCTCTAGTTATAACGGTTTTGTCCGTAACCGCGGTGTAATAATCATGAAACTGTTTAATAATTAATCAACCAAGTCGCTTATTCGTCCTGATTGGCTTTTATACTGTCGCAGCAAAATAACGAGGAGTTTTGATGCACCGCGACCACCTCATCGGCTATATGTCCGATGTACAGAATTTTGAAAAAAACATGAGTTCCCTTTCCGACAAATGGGACCTGCTGACCCTGCTTGGCAGTATGTCCAACATCGGGATGGACACCAGCGAAACGCGCAAAGCGTTTGAAGACCTGCTTGACGAGCCGCTGGTACGATTGATCCAGGAGACGTTTAACAAGAGCCTTGACGAGCTCTCGTCGAAAGCCCAATCGGCGATCGACATCCTGATCCGCAACCTCTTCGAGAGAACCGCCGATATCGGTTTTCTCTCAACCGACGACGACATCCGCCATTACCTCCAGTTCCTGAAAATGGCGGAGCTTTCGATCTCCGACGAACTGCGTCAGCTGAAAATGGAGAAAAAAGAGGCGCTGACGCAGCGCTTCGCCGAATACGTTGCCAAATACAGCGTCTATGAGAACATCATCCTGCTCGATACCAAAGGACGCGTACTGGTGCAGCTCGATCACGACAACCCTATAAGTGCGACCAAAGATCCGCTGCTGGGTGAATCGCTCCAGACCCACCAGGGCTACGTCGAGACCTTCCGTCCCAGCGACCTGACCCACAACCGACCTTCGCTGATCTATTCCTACCGCGTCAGCGACCCCTCGACCGACGAAGCGCTGGGCGTCTTATGCCTCGTTTTCCGATTCGAGGACGAGCTTCGGAGCATTTTCCGCAAACTGACTCAGGAAAACCCCTACATCGCACTCGAACTGCTCGATCAGGACGGACAGGTCATCGCATCCTCCTCCCCCTATCACGTTCCGGTGGGTTCAATCCTCGAAGCGCGCAATTCCCCGACACATCAAACCTACTACGCCGGTTTCGAATACCTCTACAAAGCGGTTAAAACGACCGGATACCAGGGATATACAGGCCCCGGCTGGATCGGCCACGCGATGGTTCCGATGCACCTTGCGTTCCGTTCATCATCGCACTCGTCCCTCTCGAACGACCCGATGTTCGACAAAGTCGCCAATACAACCGAATATTTCCCGCAGGAACTCAAAGATATCCTCGACAAAGCCAAAAAGATCCAGACCGAGCTCGATATCACCGTCTGGAACGGTAACGTCCAGATCGCCAATGCGTCGAACAAGGAAAACCCTTTTACCAAAGCGCTGCTGAGCGAAATTTCCAAAACGGGCGAAGAGACCAAAAAGGTGTTCGAACAAACCGTCACCAACCTCAACACCGCGATGCTCGAACGCTATCTCGAAGACCTCCGGTTCCAGTCGTCCCTGGCGATCGATATCATGGACCGCAACCTCTACGAACGGGCCAACGACTGCCGCTGGTGGGCGTTGACGACGACGTTCCGCGAATATTTGGCGCAACGCGAACTCGCTCCCGAAGAACGCTCGAAGATGGGATCGATCCTCGAGTACATCAATTCGCTCTACACGGTCTATGCGACGATGTTCGTATACGACCGAGACGGAACGATCCAGGCTGTTTCCAACGGTGCGCACGAGCATTACGTCGGAAGAAAAGTGGGACATTCGTGGGCCGCCGACGCCCTTCGCCTGCAGACGACGCAGGAATATATCGTCTCGGAATTCGAACCGAGCCCCTTTTACGACAATGACCACACCTACGTTTACAACGCCTGCATCCGCGATTTTGCCGGAGAGAGCGTCGGCGGGATCGGGATCGTTTTCGATTCGAGACCGCAATTTCAGGCAATGCTCGACGATATCCTCCCAAAAAACGAAGAAGGGGAAATCAAAGAGGGGATGTTCGCCCTCTTCGTCGACCGGCGCGGACGCGTCCTCTCTTCGACCGACGAGTCGATCGAGGTGGGAAGCACGATCGCGTTGGGGGAATCGGTCCTCAACCTCCCCTGCGGCCGCAGCCATGCCCAGATGATCGCCTATAACGGCTTATATTATGCACTGGGGGCGACGTGTTCGAGCGGTTACCGCGAGTACAAACACAGCGACGGATACCGCAACGACATCATCGCCGTCTTGTTCCGCCCGATCGGCGAATGTACAATGGCCCAAGAAGAAACGCAGATGCGCCGGGAATATGTCTACCCCAAACCCAGCGGGCTTGAGGAGACGTGCGAAATTTCAACGTTCTTTATCGGGAACACCCTCTTTGCGGTCGAATCCAAAGAGGTGGTCTGTTCGCTGATGCACCAGGAACTGACCCCGATCCTCCACGCCAGCGAATACAATCTCGGCGTCATCGGTTTCGATAAACGGATGGTGAGCGTCATTTCCCTCGCAAAATTGATGGGAATGGAGAAAAAGTACGACAAAGAGCGCGATACGATCATCGTCGTCAAAGCCGACATCGACGGGCAGTTGCTTCATCTGGGGCTCGCGGTGGATGCGATCTTCAGCAGCCCCGAGATCCCGCTGCGGTCGATCAGCCACTACAGCAACGTCCTCAAAAACGAGAACTCGCTGACCAAAGCGGTCATCATCCCCGACCGCGCCGAGGATTTCGGCAACGAAATGATCTCAATCATCGACGTCCCGAAAATCTACGGCCAGCTCGTACAGCCCTACTCCCGTCCGCTCAGCCGCGTAATGGCCTGATCAGTGCCGCACCTCGCGGCCGATCTTCTCTTCGACCGATGCGATTTTCCCCTTCAGCCGTCCGAGCTCCCCCTTGCGGATATCGAGCTTGATCGTCGAATAAACCCTCTCGCACTCCTCGAGCCGTTCGTACGCCTTTTCGACGATTCCCAGCGCCTCTTTGACGCTTGCGCACTCGACGATCGTCCCCATCGGCGTGAGCTGATACGCCAACCCGGAGCGGTCGATCATATCGATAATCCTGGCCACCTGATGGGACACCGAAGCACCTTTGCGGCATTCGTCGCTCGTGGGAAACATCGCGAATTCGAGTAATACGCTCATAGATCATCCTTTAACGTGTTTTCGCTGTAGCTCAGGCGCAGCCCCTCCTCGCTCATGACAAACCCGTGAACGGCGATTTTCCCCTCATGCACGAGGCGGTGATGCTTGGCACACAGCGGGATCAAATTGTAGCGATGGTTAACGCCAAAATGCCCCACCCCGCCGCCGTCGTCGGCGTTCGCCTGCGGAATGATATGGTGTACCTCGTCAACCGCCTCGTCGCACAATGCGCATTTGGTAAGGTAGAGCTTCGTATTGTAGCGGCTCTTTTTCTCCCTCTTCAGCATCGAGGCCTCGTGGGTCTTGTCGGTGATCCGGCCGCGGATTTCGTACGCTTTTTTCAGGAAAGTCTCGTCCATATGAAGCGATTTGGCGAACTCCAGACCATACAGCGTCGAACCGCTCCCGCTTTTGAGCTTGCGGTCATAGACGAGACGGTCGGCCGCTTCGTCGTAATAGACCCCCAGGTGCAGCAGTACGATCCCCTTGGCCTTCTGGATCTCGTTCAAGCTTGAGAGCTGGTGCAGATGCGTTGCGAAGATGAAGAGGCTCCCGATCTCGCGGAGTTTGAGGATCGCGCTGGCGACGATGGCCAGCGCCGATTCGGTTTCGGTGCCGTGGCTGATCTCGTCTCCGAGTATGAGGGTATTGGGGGTCGCACGGTTAAAGATGTTGCGCAGCTCCAGCATCTCGACCGCAAATGTAGAGAGCCCTTTGTAGAGATTGTCCTTGGAGACGATACGGGTGAGGAGCTTGTCGATCGGGGCAAAACGCAACGCGGCACACGGGACGAAAAATCCCGCCTGCGCCATCACGACCGAGAGGCCGATACTCTTCATCAGCGAGGATTTCCCGCTGGAATTGATCCCGTACAGCAGTACCCCTTTGACGTCCTCGCCTCCGCTGGCCTCGAGTGTCGTGTGCTCTTCGAAACTCTGCAGCCCCGTCTTTCCCAGATACAGATCGTTGGGGACGAATATCCCGTTCTCCTCGCGCGACTCGATCAGCGGATGGCGCAAACCTACCGCCTCGATGAACGCCTCTTTCGCGTCCGTTACGATCTCGGGGCGGACGTAGCGGTACTGCTGCGCGCATTTGGCACCGCTGAGCGCGACGTCAAGCACCGCCAGAAAACCGATCAGATGCTCGATCGCGTGCGAAAAACGGCGTTCGATCTGTTCGAGCTGTTCGCGATAACGCTCCCGCACCTGCGAAAGCATCCGCGATTTGGCCCCCGCGTTCTCGATGGAGAGTTCGTCGAGAAGGGTCGAGGTGAGTTTGACGGTCGTCTTAAGCTTCCGGACCTGAAAATCGCGGAAAAAATGGTGTTCTTCCCCGACCGTAAAAAAGCTGTTATGGAGTTTCTCCTCGACGCTCACATAGCGGTTGCGGGTCATCAGCAGATGGTACCCTTCGCTCTCCAGCCACCCGATAGAGGCGTACGGTCCCCCCTCCCCTTCGAAAAAGGTGCCGATGTGTTCGACGATCCCACCGATCTTGGCTTCGTTGGAGCGCTGAAGCGCTTCGAGCGCATCGATCTGCGGATCAATCCCTTCATGAAAAATATTTTCATCAACCTGATCGCGGCGAAACTTCGCGCACCGCTCGATGACGAAAATCCGGTTGAGTTCCTGCGCACACTGGGCGCATTCAACGGCGCTGGAACGATCATACGAGATCCCCAGTTTCTTCGCCTCGTCAAAAAGGTTCTCCGCGGCCCGCAGCGACGTATGGAAATAGGCCAGTTCGAAGGGGTGGAGTTTCCCCAGCTTCAACCGCCGAAGGATCCGTTCGAGATCGTACACCTCTTTGAGGCGCGTTTCAAAAGGGGCGATATGGCGCTGCATCTTTTCGATCAGGTCATAACGCTCTTCGAGGAGCTTCGGATCGCAGATCGGGTTGAGAAGCCGCTCCCGCAACAGCCGTTTTCCCATTGCCGTGGAGGTCTTGTCGATGAGTTTGAGCAGCGTCATCTCATCGCTGTCGCGCGAGATGATCCCCAGCTGTTCGGCGGCATTGTTCCCCAGGTACATGTAGCGCGCCGTCCCCAGGAACGTCGGGCGGTTCATCTTCTCGATGATCGCGCTGTCGTGGTCGATGATGACGTTGATGAGCACCCCCAGCGATTCGGAGGCATAGGGATAACGCTCCAGATCGAGATACTCGACGGGGCTGAGAAGGGATCGGATCTGGTACACCCGCGCGAAAAGCTCGTTCTGGTAATCGATCCGAAGCCGCTTCTCGTTTGTACTGCTGCGGTGGTGGGATCGCAGCTCGAGGTAACGCGACACCTCTTCGGTATCGATGGAAGCGTCGCAAAACGTTACCACTACCTCGGAGGTCTGATAGCTCTGCAACAGTGTGAACACTTCATCGAGCGCAAACGTTTTGTCCTCGCGCGTGCCGTGGATCTCGTTGATGAGCGTTTTGCCCGTACCGACGTCGATGGCGGCATACCCGACCGAATAGACGCCGTTGTTCTGGTCAATCAGCAATGACGCGATATAGTTTTCGCTCGACTCGGCGATGTAATCGAAATTGGTCCCCGGAGAGATGATGTTGGAGATATAGCGGCGGATATGGGGAGGTTCCCCCTGCTGGCGCACCAGTACAATCGTGTATTTTTTCGACTGTACCAGCCGCGCGAGATAGCGTTCGATCGAGACGGTCGGCACCCCTGCCAAAAGAGGGTTTTGAATCGAGTTTTCGAGGATTGTCTTGTTCTTGCGGGTGAGCTGAATGTTCAGGAATTCAGCGACCTCTTTCGCCTTGCCGATCTGCATCTCTTCGTTGTTGACTTCGTACACTTCGAAAAACGAGCCGACCTCGATGATGACGAGGGTGTCGGGGCCGTATTTTGCTTCGCACGCCGCCTGGAGCTCGAAATAGATTTCGGAGAGGAGCTTTTTTTTGTCATTCAGTATTGCCCCGATCTCTTCGATACTCATAGCTTCTCCGCGTGAAAATGAAAGTATTTTATTATAACTCAGGGGGGCTAAAAGAAAGACTATACGGAAAATATTTACAGGAGGATGCCTACCTCGAAGAGGCAGGCTTTAGTGCCAACGGCACGCGTAACCAAAGGAGCGTTGCCCCTTTAGCCGTTCAAATCAGATTCTTGCGTACGAAACGCTGATGCAGGCGTTAAGGGCAGAGAGTTCTTTGAGGGTTTTGTCGCTGACGGCGGAATCGACGATGATGACCGCAAGCGCTTCGCCGCTCTTGTTGCGTCCGAGGCGGAAGTCGGCGATGTTGACGTTGTGGGCGCCCAGCAGTGTGCCGACCTGTCCGATCACTCCGGGAACATCGGTGTTTTTGAAGAGGATCAGATTACCCGTAGGCTCGACGTCGACGCCGAAGCCGTTGATGTCAACGATACGCTGTACGTCTTCGTTGAACATCGTCGCGCTGATCTCGAACGCCTCTTTGTCGGTGGTGAGCTTCACGGTAACGAGATTTTTATACACAGGGCTTTCAGGGAGCTCTTCCGTTTCGATTTTGATGCCGCGCTCTTTGGCGACGAAATCGGCGTTGACGTAGTTGATCGTCTCACCCGACATCTCCGCCAGCGCACCGACGGTTGCAAACGTTGCGAGTGATGCGAGATACTCGGCGATCTCGCCGCGGCCGCTCACCTTGATCGATACGATGGGAGCTTTGTTGATCTGGGCGCTGAGGAACCCGATTTTCTGCACCATTTCAAGGAACGGTTTGACGAACGGAGGGATCTTCGTCTCGTCGATCGGGAGGTTCAGGGCGTGCGGATACGCGATCCCTTTGGCCGCTTCGATCGCCTGCTGTGCCGCTTCGACGGCGATGTTGTACTGCGATTCGAACGTGTTCGCCCCCAGGTGCGGAGAGACGGTGACGTTGTCGAGGTCGAGAAGCTTGTGATCGGTTGCGGGTTCTTTGTTGAACACGTCGATTCCGGCGAAACGGATTTTGCCCGATTTGAGGCCGTCGTAGAGGGCTTCTTCGTCGTACAATCCGCCGCGTGCGCAGTTGATGAGGACGACGCCGTCTTTCATTTTGGCGATTTCATCCGCACCGATCATCCCGACCGTCTCTTTGTTTTTGGGAGTATGGATCGTGATAATGTCGCAGGCAAGGATATCCTCGAAATTCGTCGTGTATTTGACGCCCACATCGGTCGCTTTGGAAGGATGGATATAAGGGTCGTATGCGATAACATCCATTTCGAACGCTTTGGAGCGGATACCTACGCGGCTTCCGATGTTACCGAAACCGATGATCCCCAGTTTTTTCCCTTTGAGTTCGTAACCGTACCATTTTTCCCGTTTCCAGATACGCTGGTTTTTGAGATGGTCGTGAGAATAGGGAAACATACGCATGCACGAAAGCATGTGGGTCATGGTAAGTTCGACTGCCGCAATCGTGTTCGCCGTCGGGACGTTCATGACGATAATCCCCTCTTTAGAACATCCGGGGATATCTACGTTATCGACACCCACGCCCGCACGAACGATCGCTTTCATTCTGCCTTTTGCGGCATTGATAAATTTGTCGTCGACATCGGTCGAACTGCGGGTAATTGCGACATCCGCGTCCTTGATGACGTCAAGCAGAGCCGTTTTGTCCATGTCCGCGGCAAAAATCATATCGATTTTATCGTCGCGGCGCAGAATGTTCAGCCCCTCTTCATGGATATGGTCACATACGACAATTTTATATTTTTCCATTACTTTTCCTCTGTATAAGGCGACACCGTCGCCGTGATTTGGTAGGTTTTTAGTTTAGTTACAAGAGATGCGAGCACGTTTCGGTCGTTCGAGTCGACCAGGAGGGTCATCGCGTCACCCTCTTTTTGCAGAAAATACGGGAGCGCTTTATTGTAAAGCTCCTGTTTCACGCAAAAAAGTTCGTACGAATCTTTCAGCGGTACCGTCATCCGGTACGCCGGCACTTCGGGATGTTCTCCCGCGTCGAGTACCATATGGACCTCGTTGACGGGATAATGGTAGTCTTTTTCTTCGCTTCGGGAGAAACGTTCCAGCCAACCCTCTTCCTCGGAAGAAGCGCTGAAAGAGGATTTTTCATCTCCCTCCGCCGTAAAACGTTCCGAGAGGGGAACCGACGGATTGATCTGAATCATGAAAATGACGATGAACGCGGCTACAGCAGCTGCTATAAGAGGAAACAGCCAGTAGGCAACCCGTCCCATCGGTCTTATTTCAATTGGTCTTTAATAAGGTCGCCCAGGCTGTTCGACTCGTCGTCGTTGATTTCGTTGAGCATTTCCTGATCTTTGATCCGCTCGAGTTTTTTCACCGAGAGGCGGATACGGTCGCGTTTGGCATCGATCACGAGAATCGCCGCTTCGATCGTCTGTCCGATCTGAAGCTCCTCGGCAACGAGGGGGTAAAGGTCTTCGTTACGGATCAGGGCGTCGACTCCCCCTTCGAGCGAAACGAACACGCCGAAATCTTTGACGTCACGGACGGTTGCTTTGACGACGTCGTTCATTTTGTGGCTTGTCGCGAACTGATCGATCGGAGACTCTTCGAGCGATTTGCGGTTCAACGAGATTTTTTCGTCTTCGGCGTTGATCTTAGCGATTTTCACTTCGATCTCGTCGCCTACTTTGAGCGTATCTTTGCATTTGACGTTTTTATCCCATGACAGGTCCTGGTTGTGCAGGAGCCCTTCGACGCCGCCTACTTTGACGAATGCGCCGAAATCGGTCAGAGAGGTGACGGTCCCTTTGACCACGTCGCCTTCTTTGCATTTTTTCATGAATTCTTCGAACGGTTTAGGCTGAAGGCGTTTGTACGAAACGCGCAGTTTGTGCGTTTTCGAATTGATTTCGATCACTTCGACGTCGATTTCCTGACCGACGGTGAGGTAGTCTTTTGGGTGCTTGATGTTTTTGTCCCACGTGATTTCGGAGATGTGCAAGAACCCTTCGATATCGTTCCCAAGATCGACGAATACGCCGTAAGGCTCGATGTTGCTGACGGTAACGGTGATGGTATCACCCTCGTCCAGAGCCTCTTCGACCTCTTTCCACGGATCGGGCTGAACCGCTTTGATCGAGAGGGAGAGGTGGCGTTTGTCTTTGTCGTACGCGATCGCTTTGACCGTTACTTCGTCACCCTCTTTGTAAAGTTTGGAAGGGTTGACCGGCCCTTTGTAGCTGATTTCGTTGTAGTGAACGAGACCGTCGATTCCGCCCACGTCTACGAACATACCGTAGCTGGTGATCTTTTTGACGGTTCCCTGGATGATTTTACCCTCTTCCATCAGGGCGTCGATCACCTCTTTTTTCCGTTTGCGCTCATCATTGAAAAGCTTGCGGCGCGATACGACGATCGAAGCTTCCGCCGGGTCGATTTTGACGACCTGGGCCTTGACCGTTTTGCCGATGACGTTGTCGCTCTCTTTGAACGCCGCGAGCGAGCGGGGGAGGAAGAAGTGGACGTCGTCCGCTTCGAGGAGGTATCCCCCTTTGTTTTTCTTGGTCACGACCGCATCGACGATGACCGATTCGAAATCGTCTTTGTGGGCATTGATAAACGCAAGCGTTTTCTCCTGCTCCAGCACTTTTTTATACGAGATTTTCGGACGCTCGTTGTAGTGTCCCGTAATCATTACCGTAATTTTGTCGCCGACGTTGAAAAGAAGTTTGCCGCTCGTATCGCGGATCTCGTCGAGTGAAATGATCCCTTCGAGTTTCTCGCCGACGCCTACCAACGCGCGGTTGTCACCCTCCTGGATTTCTACGATTTCACCTTCGGTGATGCGAGTAGATTCTTGCTCTTTGAAAGACGCCTCTAACATCTCGGCAAAATTTTCTTCTTCGAACGCTTCGTTATCGAAAGCCATACCTAATCCCTTGTAACTAAAAATTGGCTGATTATAGCGCAAAAATGCTTGGATTCGGTTTTATTTGCATGAAATATCGCGTAAACGGAAAAATCAAAGGGGGTGAAAAGGAGGAGGCAAGGAGAGGCGGACGGGAAGAAAATTTCTTCTTCCCTCCGGATTAGAACCGCATCATTCCCTGCAGGAGGAATTTGTTGGAGTTGGTGTGGAATTCCGCTTCGCTCTGGGGGCGGCGTTCATCGCCGAACCCGTGCGCAAGGGTTGCTTTAAGGTCAAAATTGCCGTAATTCATGGCATACCCTACCCCGACGGCATTGAGCGTGCGGATATTGTCGTCACTGTTAAACGTCATATCGTTTTTCCATACTTTGGCATGGTCCAAAAAGATGCTGGTGCTATGGCTGATCTGCCGCAGCGACGGGAGAGCGTAGATCAAATCGAGGCTGATCGCATACCCCTGGTCGCCGCTGAGTTCGCTGTCTTCGTAAGCCCGAACGCCGTTGGTTCCGCCTACCGAGAGATCTTCGGAAGAATCGAGGTTGTTACCGAAGCTTTTTTGGGCTTTGCAAGTGCTCTGGAGGGTCATTCCGTCCCTGAGGTACTGGCTGTGCAATGCGTTCAGGGCCAGTTTGGTGTAGTTGCCTCCCGAATTGAGCCCCGCATCGTTGGTGATGGCCGTACCGTTTTTAAGTCCCAGATGGCCGATCGTGTATCCCGCCGAAGCATACAGGCTTCCGGGAAGGCCGGCGAGCGAGGTATTACGTTTATCGCTTGCCTTGAGCGTCAGGGCGTCGAGCTGTTTTTTCGCTTCATCGACGCTGCCGGGGGTTCCGCTGCTGTCCTTCATCTCCTTGTGGTCATACGATGCCTCGAGGGTCTGCGTATGGACGCGGGTCTTGATTGTCGGGTAACTGACATAGGCGCTGTAACTGTCGGTCCGTCCGTACGCGTCGTAGTTCTCGATCTCATCAAGGGTATAGTCGGTCATACTGAAGCTCACCCCGCCTTTGAGTCCCGAATATCCCAGCGGGCGATCATACCCCAGGCGGATGTTTTTGAGATCGGCGGTGTTGGAGACGAGCCCGGTTATACTCAGGGTATCGCCGATTCCGGTGAGGCTGTTGATGTAACCACCCGCACTCAGACGGTTCTCTCCGGTGTAGCGGCTTCCGTAATTATCGACTATGGCATAGCCGTTGTATTTGGGCGTCGGGGAGACGGTGATGCGAAAGTCGCTGGTTCCGACTGCCTCTCCCGGGTAAACTTCGGCGTTGGTCACCTGCGCACCCGAGAGATCGTTGATGAGGAGCATCTGGCGCTCAAGGCTCATCGTGGAGACGATCTGACCTTGCTTGAGATGGTCCATGAATCCCTGTACTTCGGCGGTATCGACCAGAGAGCTGTTTTTCATGTCGAACGATCCGTACGTCCCTTCGATGATCGCAATCTCGACGATGCCGTTCTCCATGCTTTGCGCGGGGATATACGCACGGGCTACGAAGTAGCCGTTATCACGGTAGTATTTGGTGATTACCGATGCGACCTCTTTGAGAGCGTTGATTCCCAGTTCTTTTCCCTCGTAGGGTTTGACCAGTTCAGCCAGAACGTCCGATCCGAAAACGGTGTTTCCGCTGAATTTGAACGATTTTACAAAGACTTTTACCGTGTCTTTGGCTTCAAGCGGCGCTTTGTATTCCCCCGCTCCGACACTTGGCAGCGCTTTGGGTGTCTCAGGAAGCTTCGGCTGTTCCACCTGGCGGAGGATGTCTCCGGTCGTGGGTGCGGCGGCCATCAAAGAGACCGATGCCAGCAGGGAAAGGGTAATGGTTCGTTTCATCATCGCAGATCCTTATCTTTTCTCATTTTCATTGTTCGGTTCAACGTTCATTCCGTTGTTCCCGCTTCCGCTCACAGCGTTGTCCGCAACGACGTAAAACTCCTGGCTGACCCCTTTGGGAAGGTTCAGTCCCCCGTTTACCAATTCGACCAGGCTGTCGTTGGCCAGCGGTACGCGGATATCGCCGGCTCCCTGTACCGTAGCGGCCGTCTGAAGCTGTTCCATCGATACGGTTTGTACGGGAACATTGCCATCGGCAACCCCTACAAGGTTCAACGTTCCGCCGCCGGTCGTCCCCTGGGGAAGAATGCTTTGCAACAGAGTGTTGTTTTTGGCTTGGGTCTGTATCTGCTGCGGTTTTGGCGCATGCGGTGGAACCGTTAGCGGTGCAGGCGGCGTTACGATTGTCGAGTTGACAATGGTCGTGACGACGTCAGAAACCTCTTTTTCCTGCTGCGCAGTGCTCGTTACAGGCGTGGTGGCCGCCGGCGCGGGTGCGGGTGTTAGATTTGAATAAACGACATTCCATTTCGTCGAGTTATCAGTGAAATAAAGGCTCGGATCATAATTTGAACGCGTTTTGGAGATCACTTCCGTTCCCGGGGTAAATCCTAAAACCGCAGAATCTTTGTATCCCGTATAAACGACGATGCGGTTGGTCGCCGTAGGAGCGGAAATCGTGCCATTGTTCACGAAATTGTTTTCAGCCGTGAAAATCATGCCATTTCCCAAGCCTGTCGAGCTTGCCACGGTAACACCGCTGTCAATGGTCATGGTTCCTTGCGTTCTGAATTCATACGGGTTGGCCAACGATATGTCTCCAACGAATTGAACATTACCGGTTTGAGAAGCCGAGCCGACGGTAATTTTTTCAAATCCGCTTTGAATATTCGAAATTTCGGCCGCTGTAATATCCACGATTCCCGCTGCCGCGTTAGCGCTGCCGCCACCGATTTCAATCGCCTTGGTCGCGTCCCGTGCCTGCAATGCGAGACGGTTGTTTCCAGACACCGCACCGCCCAGATCGATTTTGTTGGCGGTAACCGTTACGTTCGAACTACCTGCACTGAGGGTATTTTTAAAATCGACTTTTGATCCCGTAAATGCTTTGGAATCGAATACGTTGATATCATCCAGATACAGATTCGCACCGAGTGCTCGCCCTCCGCTTGCATCCCATGAACCTGAAATAAATACGAACTTATAGTTTCCATCGGCCAACGCCGTAGCCGAAGAAGTCGTCCAAGGCTGTGCCGTAGCCGAGTTTTTCCCGGTTTTATCAAGAATGACCTGGGTAGCACCCGTCGCCGTATTGACCATGTACCCAAACACGTCATAGGCGTCGCTTCCGCCCGTAGCGGACCATTTAAATGAAATTCCCTCACCTGCTTTGAGGCTGACTTCGGAATCACTGACCACATAAGGACCACGAATGACTCCATAACCCGCCGAGATACTTCCGCCGTTCGATGTCATCTGTAACGAATTGTTTCCACTGCCCGTATCAACGTTTGAACTGACTTGAGTGGTATAGCTACCCGGATACGGGTAATTATCATACGGGGCGCTGCCTCCGGAAGGAACGATAGGAGGAGCCGCCGTGTCATTAGGCGTTGCATATCCGGCAATGGCGCTGCCACCGTTGAGTTGAACCCCGGCATTCGTAACCGTCCATCCTGTAATCGTTGTCGATCCTTGCCCATCCGTTTCAAAGCTTGGATTGTTAAAACCTGACAACGCCGTCAGCAAAGAAACTGCACCGTCATAGATTTGATCGTTGGCAGTTGTAACGGACGTACCGTAGATATTGATGGCATTTCCTTTGACATTCAATGAGTCCAGAGCGGTAGTCGCTCCCACATTTCCGCTGAATCTAACCGTCCCCGCAAGTGCGTCAAGCGTTAAGGCACCGGCACCGTCAATGGTTTCGTTGAAGGTAATATTGCCTCCGTTCGTTTTAACCGAATTAGACGAACCGTTTAGAACCACATTACCGTCAAACACTACTCCCAGAGTATGGGCATTGCTATTTTGCGTGGCATCGATATCCACTCCGTTTTGCAGAATGATGGAGTTGTCGGCAGACAATGTCAACGTCGCATCCCCAGCCATACTTCCGGTGATGATGTCTTCATTCACATTGATGTTATTGTCCGCTTCCAAAAGAACACTCGTGCCTAAATCAAGTGCAGTTACAATTGACGAAGCAGCCACGGTCACATCTCCGCTTGTACCTGTCGTAGCGGGAGTTCCGGAAAGCGGTTCACTTCCGCCCGAAGCGATTGTTATATTGGTCGGATCGAGCAACCACGTTTTCGCTTTGATTGTTGTATCGCTTCCAATGCCGAGTTCTTGTCCCGACGTCTCAACAAACCCTCCTGCGGCATCGATGGTTCCGGATACGGTTGTTTTCCCTCCGTGAGCGAAAAGAACGACCTTGCCCGTCACGTCTTCGAGTGTCTGCGCTTCGATGATCCCGGTATTGTTCACCATACCGTCCAGGATGGTGTTGAGCGCCTGGGTGGTCAGGTAGACTTGACCTCCGTCGGCTTTGATAAGCCCTTTGTTCTCTACCAGAGCATCCATCGTTCCCTGATCGATGGTCAGCTTTACGAGAGAGTTGCCGTTGAGATTGAGACTGATCTTTTCGCCTGACGCCATCTGTACGTTCCCCATCGTCGCAACGATGGTCCCTTCATTGGCTACGGTTTTACCCATCATTGCCACGTAACCGCCGTTGCCAGCTGTAATCGTTCCCATGTTGAGGACGGAATTCTGGCTGTTACCTTCGAAGACATAGTTGCCTGATTGGAAGTTCGCATCGGTAATATTGAGCGTAGAGGCTACGATCCCCCCCACATTGATTTGTGCGCCGTTGGCGAATAAAATCCCGTTAGGGTTGATGAGGAATACCTGTCCGTTCGCGTTCATTGCCCCTTCGATAAGAGAACGGTTGGTCCCGATGACACGGTTGAGCGTAACCGAGGCGGCGGAAGGCTGTACGAAGTTGACCGTTTCACTCTTGCCGATGCTGAAATCCTGCCAGTTGATCGAGGCCTTGTTGGTAGACTGGCTGATGGTGGTAACGCTGCCGTTTTGGCTGATGGTTGCGCTGCCTGTCGTTACGGTACCTCCGCTTGGTGCGGCGTACGCGATGCTCGATCCTGCAAGCAATGCCGACACGACAAGCGATATTTTTCCACCTTTGAGAATACGAAAACGCGAACTGTAATCCGAATTGCCCTTCATCATTGAATCCTCTTGTATGATTATTCGGGTGTATTACCCTGTGGTGGAATTATCCGACGATAGAGTTGCAATTGTGTTGCAGATTTGTTGTACGGATGTTGCATCGGTACGTGTATCGACACTCAGACAACAAAGTACGGATACGTTTCTCGTGAAGGAAAAAGAGGGGAACAGAAATCTATCGGCGAAGATGCTCGATCGCTTCGACCACTTCGTCGATGATCCAGTCAGGTGTAGATGCCCCTGCACTGATCCCGCAGAACTCTTTTCCGCTGAACCAGCCGGGCTCGAGATCGTCTTTGCTCTCGATATGATAACTGTCAGGGCAGAATTCTTTGGAAATGGCGTAGAGCTGTTTGGTGTTCGAAGAGTTTTTGCCGCCGATGATCACCATCACGTCGGCTTTTTGGGCCAATGCGCGTACGGCATCCTGGTTGTCGAACGTCGCGTTGCAGATCGTGTTGAATACCCGCACCTCCTTGTGCGTTTCCATCAGCTTTCCGACGATTTGACGGTAATCTTCGATCTTGCGGGTCGTCTGTGCGACGGTGGCCACTTTTTCGCGCAGTTTAAGCGCATCGATCTCCTCGGGAGCGTTGATGACGAATACGTTGCCCACACCATAGCTTTTGACCCCTTTGATCTCGGGGTGGGCTTCGTCTCCGAAAATGACGATATCGTACCCCTGAGTACTCATCTCCTCGACGATTTGCTGGGGCTTGGTAACGTAAGGACACGTCGCATCGACGACGTTCACGTTGCGGCGGTTCAGGAGGGCAAGTTCTTCTTTGGGAATACCGTGGGTTCGAATGACGGCAGTATCTCCGGCTTTGAAGGTATCGAGATTTTCGCTCAACGCGACGTTAAAATCGTTTTTGAGTCGCGCGATCTCGTTGGCATTATGAATAAGCGGGCCATAGGTGGAAGAGTTGCGGTTTTCTTCGGCAATTTTGATCGCCCGTTTCACACCGAAACAGAATCCGTAACTTTCGGCCAGCTCGATTTTCATCGTTCTACCTTCGCAAAAGTGCCGAGGAGCTCAAAGAAGTTAGGGAAGGAAGTATTGATGCATTCGACGTCTTCGACCTCCATCCCGCATCTCAGCCCCGCAATCAGGAAACTCATGGCGATCCGATGGTCGCCGTAACTGTTCACGGTGGCGGATTTGAGCTCTCCGCCGATCACCGCATAGCCGTCGGGATACTCTTCGGTTTCGATGCCGCAGAGGTTCAGGTTATCAACCACCGTTTTAATCCGGTCGGACTCTTTGACCCGAAGTTCTTCGGCATTTTTGACGACGCTTTTCCCTTCCGCGCACGCCATGGCCACAGAAAGAGCCGGGAGCTCGTCGATGAGCCACGCAATGTTTTCCTCGACGGTAACGGCTTTAAGAGGGGCGTACTCGACGCGAATGTTGCCGATCGGCTCGTACCGCTCGTCGGTGAGGGTATAGGTGATCTTGGCCCCCATTTTTTCCAATACTTTAAACGCTTCGATACGGGTCGGGTTGAGGGTGACCCCTTCGATCAGGGCCGATGCCCCGGGGACGATCGCCGCCGCTACGGCGAAGAAAAAAGCGCTGGAAGGATCGGCAGGCACACGGATATCCAGCGGCGAAAGCGGTTTTTCCAAAGGCCATATTTTGGTCTCAAGGCCGTTTACCTCGATGCGTGCCCCCATCCCCCGCAACATCCGTTCGGTGTGGTCACGGCTCAGTTCCGGCTCACGGAATGTGCAGACGCCGTCTGAACGGAGCGCTGCGAGCATCATGGCGCTTTTGACCTGCGCCGATGCGACCGGAGATGTATAATCGAACGATTTGAGCGACGCGCCCCGGATCGAAAGGGGAGCCAGGTCACCGTTGTTGCGTCCGTCGAGCTTCGCGCCGATGGAGCGCAGCGGCTGGGTCACCCGTTTCATCGGGCGGCGTTTGAGATACTCGTCACCGGTGAGGACAAAATGCCCCTCCGCCGAAGAGAGGAGGCCGCAAAACAGCCGCATCCCCGTCCCGGAGTTCCCGCAGTCGAGGATTTCGCTCGTCTCTTTTATCCCGTTGGAGCGGATCGTGATGGTCTCTCCCTCATCCAGGATATCCGCCCCCAGATGACCGACGATTTTGAGGGTATTGAGGGTGTCCTCGGCACGGAGAAAATTGCGGACCTTACTCTCCCCTTCGGCCAGAACGGCGAACATGGCGCATCGGTGCGAAATCGATTTGTCGGGCGCGATCGCGTTGCTCTTGAACGCGAAGGAGTGGACCGGATGGACTTTCGCTTTCGTCATCGCAAGCTTACCCCGAGTTCGTTTTTCAAACCGTCCAGCACCCATTCCATCGCGGCGGTGATATCTTCCTCTTCCAGCGTCTTTTCCTCCGACTGCAGAACAAACCGCAGCGTCAGGCTCATCTGGTCACCCAGCGCTTCGGAGACGTAGCGGTCGACGGGATAGAACCGACGGACCTGAGGGGAGACGTGTTTTTCAATGACGTTTTTGATCGTTTCGTACGCCGTCTCTTTCGAAACGACGATGCTCAAATCGCGATACGACGCCTGGTACTTCGAGTACGGCTGCGCCTGGATCAAGCCGTATGGGAGAAGATCGGTTTTGAGCTCGCACATAAACGTCTGCGGAAGGTCGAACGCTTCCTCCACACTGGGGTGAACGCGGAAAAGTTCCCCCGCCTCGACCCCGGCGATCATCACTTTCGCACAAACGTAAGGGTGTGCGAGGGAATGGGAGGGAACGTGCGAAACGAGTTCAAACGAACCCGCCACGTCCGATATCATCTGGACGAACGACGCGAAATCGATGGAGGCGGGCTTGCCGGCATTGGCAACTTTTTCACCCTGCACCGCACCCGAAACGATAAACCCTAGACGCTTGGATTCTTTACGATCCGCATCGAACACCATCCCCGCTTCGAACAGGGCAATTTTTTTCTGATTCACTTTGACGTTCGCCGATGCGGAGTTCAAAAGCCCCATAAGAAGGGTCGGCCGAAGCGTATCGAAATTGGCGGTAATCGGGTTGAGCAGTTCTTTGGATTCGTCGGTGCAGACGAACCCGTATTTTTCAAGCTGTGTGCGTTCGTTAAAAACGAAATGGACCGATTCGTAAAACCCGCTCTGCGCGGCGCGATGGCGATACATCCGCGTTTTGCGGTATTCGTTCAGGTCATCGCCCGCACGGTTCGCTTCGGCGAAATAAAGCGGCTTGGAGGGGATGTTGTCGATGCCGACGATGCGGACGATCTCTTCGACGATGTCTTGCTTGTTCACGATGTCGTGACGAAACTGCGGAATCGAAATCGCAAACGTCGATCCTTTGGGCTTGCCGATCTCCATCCCCAGGTTTTTGAAAATCTGGGTAATCGTCGTTTTATCGACGCGCATCCCGATAAACGAGGCGATCTCTTCTTCGCTCATGCTGACGATGCGCGGCTCGTACGAAGAGAGCAGCTCGATATTCCCGCCGTACACCTGGGACGACGAAAATTTTTCGAACAGACGCATCGCATACGCGATCCCCATATCGATTTTGGGTTCGCTGCCCCGGGACGTACGGTAATAGTGTGCGCAGCTTGGTACTTTCTTCTCCCCCATCTTTTTGGAGATGATATCGGGAGCGATATAACTGGCTTCGATGATCGCCAGTCCCTCTTTGGCACTGAAGCGGGCCTCTTTCTCCTGCGAAACACCGATCACCGAGACTTTATCCTTGCCATAAAGTGCCGTGTAGCCGTTTTCGTCCGTATCAAGGGTGATGATTCCCTTGGTATCGTGGTCGCCGAATTTTTCAAATGGGTACGCTCTGAGGATTACCCCCGTGCTGTGGGTCGAATAGAGCAGCACCGCTTCAACCGGAGTCGAATATTCTCCCTCGATCAGTGCCAGACGCAACACGATCATAAAAGGGACGTCGAACTCTTTGACCTCGACGGCCCCAAAGAGCAAGTCGGCATCAAACGTTTCGTTGTGATGGAGCTGCAAAATGCGGCCGATCCCAAGGCGTTCCTGACTCTCGTTTTTGGCGCATTCGCGCAACGGACGGTTCAACGCGGCGCGCAGGTCGCGCGCGATACCCCGGATACTCAGACAGTCACCGCGATTGGCGGTCAGCTCGATTTCGATCAGATCGTCGTTGAAAAGCGGGTACTCGTTGAGATTTTTCCCCAGAACCAGTTCCCCGATACTGCCATCAAGGATCATAATCCCCTCGCCGGTCGAAGGGAGACCGATCTCTTTACTCGAACAGATCATTCCGTCCGAAGGGACGCCGCGAAGTTTGGCCGCTTTGATTTTCAGCCCGCCGGGAAGTTCGGACCCGACGGTTGCGAGCGCGATATGGATTCCCGCGCGGACGTTCGAAGCGCCGCAGACGATCTGCCGGACGCCCGAGCCGATGTTGACCTGGCAAACACTCAGTTTGTCGGCATCGGGATGGCGTTCGCACTGTTCGACGTATCCGATGACGACGCCGTCAGGGACGCGGATCGTTTCGTGGCGGTCGACTTCCAGCCCGATGGCATTGAACGTTTTGAGGAGGTGTTCGGTACTGATACCCCCAAGATCAATCCATTCGTTTAACCAATTCTTCGTAACGATCATCTAAACTGCTCCAATAGTCTCGTATCTCCTTCAAAAAGGGACCGCAAATCGCCGATCCGGTGGATCAGCATCGCGAACCGCTCGACCCCGAGGCCGAAGGCGTATCCGCTGACGTTTTCGTAACCGACCGCCTTAAAGACGTTCGGATCAACGATACCGCATCCGAGGACTTCAAGCCATCCTGTTTTCGAACAGACGCGGCACCCTTCCCCGCCGCAGAAAATACAGCTGATATCCACTTCGGCGGAAGGCTCGGTGAACGGAAAAAAGCTCGGACGGAAACGAACCTCGACGTCTCCGAACATCGTTTTGAGAAAGTCTTCGAGGATGAATTTGAGGTTCGCAAACGACACTTTTCCCGCCTCCTCGACGACCAGCCCTTCGACCTGGTGGAACATCGGTGTGTGGGTCAAATCGTAGTCACGGCGGAAAACGGCGCCCGGGGCAATCATCCGGATGGGCGGTTTTTGCGAGAGCATCGTCCGAATCTGTACCGGAGAGGTATGGGTACGCAGCAGCATCGAATCCTTGAAGTAAAACGTATCCTGCATGTCGCGCGCGGGGTGGTATTTGGGAAGATTCAGGGCTTCGAAATTGTGGAAGTCGTCTTCCACCATCGGCCCGGTCTGAACCGCAAAGTTCATCGACAAAAAATACTCGACAATCCGGTCCATCGTCTCCATAACGGGGTGAAGCGAACCGCGCTCGCTCGAAGGCGAGTAGAGGCTTACGTCGATGGCTTCGGCTTTCATCGTCGCTTCGAGGTGTTCCATCGCCAAAAAGAGTTTGCGATCCAGCAACAGCGCGTTCAGCGCTTCTTTATGAACGTTCAGTTCTTTGGCGAAAGCGCCTTTTTCCGCATCGCTCAGGTCTTTCATCCGGGCGAACTCGGCGTTCATTACCCCTTTTTTACCGAAAACGGCAATCCGAATCTCTTCGATTTTGTCAATCGTATCGGCCGATTTTATCGCGTCGTACCACTCTTGCAAAGCAGTGTCTCCATCCTACATGAAATTCTAAAAATTGTTGATCGTATCCGTTTTCGAAAAAACGGGCAATATTTTGGGATATTCTATTCTAAACTCTTTTATAAACAGCTTCAAGGCTCGATCCATCTCGTCAACTTGTGCTACAATGGGGAGAAAAAAAGAGGTTAACCTATGTGCATTTTTTGCAAAATCGTGGCAAAAGAGATCCCTTCGAATGCCGTCGCCGAAAACGAAGAGTTCTATGCGTTTCACGATATCAATCCCAAAGCGCCGGTCCATGTACTGGTGATCCCCAAGGCCCACTTTGACAGTTTCAAAGAGATCCCCGGCGATGTAATGGGACGGATGAGCACGTTTATGCAAGAAACCGCCAAAACACTCGGCATCGACGAAAGCGGTTACCGCATCATCAGCAACATCGGCGAGGACGGCGGACAGGAAGTCAAACACCTCCATTTCCATCTCCTCGGCGGCGCCAAGCTCAAATGGGGCCATTTCGCCGACGCCGATCCCAAAGATTTTATCTGACCCTCACTCGGGGTAGACCATTTTTTTGGTCACCCCTCCATCAACGACGAAATTCTGTCCCGTAATAAACCCCGATTGCTGATTTCCCAAAAACCAGGCCATTTCGGCAATGTCTTCCGCACGTCCGACCCGCCCGGAGGGATGAAAATCGTGATCGATCTGGCGAAGAGAACCCGGGTGGGCATGTTCGATCCAGCCCGGGCTGATCGCATTCACCCGAACCGGGGAGAGACTCATGGCGAGCGCATGGGTGAGACTGAGCAATCCCCCCTTGCTCGCGCTGTAGGCTTCGGTAAACGGTTCGCTCATCAATGCCCGCGTGGAAGCGATGTTGACGATCGATCCTTTTTTCAGGGTCAGTTTATCGGCCAATAGACGGGAGAGCAAAAACGGGGCGCTCAGATTGACCGCGAGGACACGGTTCCATTCGGCCAACGGAAGTATCCTTGGATCGCCCTGCGCACTGTAGGCGGCGTTGTTTACGAGTAAATCAAGCGATACGATTCCTTCGGCAGCTTTTTCGACCGCTTCGGGATCGGCCAGATCGCAGACGATCGGTTCAAACCCCTCCGCCGAGGCGGCAGATGCGAGATTTTCGGCATCGCAGTCAAGACCGAATACTTCCCATCCGCGCTGGACAAACAAACGTGCGATGACGCGCCCGATCCCCTGAGCGGCACCGGTGACCAGCGCGGTTTTCGTCCGTTCCACGACCGGGCCTTATCAGGCGTTGCACCCTTGAAGGGTACCGAAATCGACGCTGCTTCCGCCGCCGCTGATCATTTTCTCGTGTTCACGGACGGTTTTGCCGTTATGGACGATCGTATAGGTAATCGCCACGCTGTCGCGGATCGTGTTGATCGTCGAACAATAGGTCTCAAGACTCGCCATCACCCAGCGAGCCGCCGTGGTATCGTCCGCATCCGAATCGAAACGGTATTCGAGGTGCAGCGTATTGAACTTTCTGGGTGCGCTCTCGTTGCGGACAACTTCACCCGAAACGGCCAGGTTTTTCACCTCATGACCCTGCTTTTGGGGGAGCATCACGATATCGGTGGCACTGCAGGCAATGATTCCACTCAGAAAATATTCGATCGGGGAAATCTGCGGGCAGTCGATGATAAAACTCCCTTTTTCAGTCTGCGCTTCAAAACGCATCGCGTCTTGATGGGAAACGGTAACTTTCATAAAAAAATCTCCTTTTATACGTCGGGAAGGGAATTGTATCCCTTCGCCCTGAGATACTCATCGAAAAACATGATCTGCTCGAGGGTACGCACTTCGGCAGTCCCTCCCGCAGAGGTGCGGGCATTCATCGAATGCTCGATTGAGAGATAGCCGCAGACATCTTCTTTGATCCGCGCATCGATCGCATAAAGTTCCGCGTAGGGGATATCGCTCAAATCGCACCCAAGCTGTTCCGCGCGTGCAACGGCCCGCCCGGTGATATGATGCGCTTCGCGAAACGGCACACCGCAGTGTTCGACGAGGTAGTCGGCCAGATCTGTCGCCGAAAGGTGCCCGAGTTTGCATGCGCGGGCCATATTGTCAGGCTTAACCGTCATCGTTCGAAGCGCCTCGCGAAGGATTTCGAGCGAAATTTCGATTGTTTCGACGCTGTCGAAAACCCCCTCTTTGTCTTCCTGGGTATCTTTGTTGTAGGCCAGCGGAAGCCCTTTCATCACCGTCAGAAGCCCCATCAGGTTACCGTAGACCCGGCCCGTTTTGCCACGCAGCAACTCGGGGACGTCGGGATTTTTCTTCTGCGGCATGATCGAGCTTCCGGTCGAATACTCATCGGAAAGTTCAACGAAACGGAATTCGTAACTCGACCAGAGAATGATCTCTTCGGCCAGACGTGAAACGTGCATCATCAGCGTCGAAATGTTGAAAAGGATTTCAAGGGCGAAATCGCGGTCACTGACGGTGTCGAGGCAGTTGATGCTGACCGAATGAAATCCTAGGCTCTGCGCGGTCATTTCGCGGTTGATGTTGTGCGGCGTTCCGGCAAGTGCGGCACATCCGATCGGAGAGATATTATTGCGTTCCACCGAACTTTCGAAACGTTCACAGTCGCGTTTGAACATCGAAACGTAAGCCAGAAGATGGAACGCGAAATTGATCGGCTGGGCGTGCTGAAGATGGGTCATCCCCGGCAGAAGGGTCGATGTGTGATTCCGTGCGATGTCGACGAGGACTCCCATCACCTCTTTGATCTGTTCGACGATCTCGCCGTTTTTTCTCAGGACGTAACGGCGGAAATCAAGCGCAACCTGGTCGTTACGGCTGCGGGCGGTGTGAAGCTTTTTACCCGCTTCTCCGATAATCTCGGTCAACCGCTTCTCTATCGCCATATGAAGATCTTCGTCGGCGATTTTCCATTCGAAAACGCCCGATTCGATCTCTTCGAGCACCTGAGCCATCCCTTTTTCGATGGACGTAAGCTCCGCCTGGCTCAAAATACCCTGATGGGCCAGCATCTGCGCGTGCGCGACGGAACCTTCGATGTCTTCGCGGTACAGCTTGCGGTCGAACATGATCGAGGCGTTGAACTGTTCGAGAAGCTTTGACGCATCCTGTGCGAAGCGTCCGGACCACATTTTTTTCATAGTATCTCCGAATCGTAATAAATGGGGATATTTTAGCGCAGTTTGGTTTAGAAGAAAGTTTGAAAACGGCTCCGCCCCGAAAGGGTATCAGTTACAGGCGGGGACGTTTCCGCTGTCGGCGGCGTATTCGACGAGGAAATCCTCAAGATGCTTCGCGTTTTTCGTGAAGGCGCGGCTTCCGAAATACTCCCACGAAGCCTGGGCTTTTTTGGAGCCCAGATGGATGTCGGCGAGTTTTTGCCCTTTCGCGTTCATCAGCTTTTCCCACGCGCGCTGTTTTTTGGAAGCCGCGAGTTCCTGGCCGCCGCCGTGGCATTCTTTGCACGATTCGATATAAATCTTCTGACCCTTGTAGGTCGCTGCGCTGAGGAGGGTAGAACCGGCTAAAAGCGTAAGGGCTACGGTAGCGTATAATGTGCGCATCGGAATCGCTCTTCCTGTTAAAAAAAATTTAAATTAATCTTACATTACTAAATCTAATAGAATGCTTAATCATTTTTCAGGCCGAAAAGGCGCTTAAAGTCGCCCTTTTTACCTCAGAGCTGGTACTTCTTCTCGAGAGCTTCTTCCAGATCCCAGACACCCATCCCCTTAAGCCGTTCGACGACCTCCGGGGTACACTCGACGTCGCCTGGCCATTCGCGTTCAAAGCCGTCCGCGGCGGTTTTGGCCGTTCCGTCCAGTGCCACGACGACATTGCCGCGATAGAGATCGCGCATCGCGTCAAGGTTGTTGCTTACCCGCCAGATCAGCATGTACGGATTGTAAAGGTCGTTTTTGGCTTCATCGACGAAAACGACGATCCGCAGATAGCGCTCCAGCGTCTCAAGCGACGCGAAACGCTCACGGATGGAACGCTCCCCTTTTCGGACGCTGACCACCGTTACGGGATTTGCCGTATGGCGCATATACTGCGCGACGTTGAGTGTTTCGGGAATCAACGCGGCGATTTTTTCAAGCAATGCGGCCGTTTCGATCGATTCGGGCTGCTGCGGCGCAAGCGACGCGGTAAGGTCGATTCCCAGTTTTCCGCCGATCAGGGCTTCGGGACTGGAATGATCCAGCGCATCGGTGATCCCTTCGGAGAGGAAAAGGCATTTGGGCTGGAAGCGGTTGAGCGCATACGTTGCCAGCGCTTCGTAATTGGAGAGTTTGGGTGCGTCTTCTCCGAAAAAGAGGGCATGCTTGACGAAACTCATCTGGCCCGATCCCCAGAAAATGTGCATGAACTGTTTCGCGTGCCCTTTGTAGAGGGTTTTCATTTTGGCGAGGATCAGGTTATGGAAGACCCCGTTTTCGGGCATGTGGTAATCGATCAGATCGGCCGCATTCGTTTTAAGCAGCGGCAGGAAGATCCGCTCGGTCGCCCATCCCATGTATTTATCCTCGAGCGGCGGTTTTCCGACGACGGTCGCAAGATAATAGGGATCTTTACGGTGCGTGATCGCACTCACTTCCAAAACGGGATAATACTCCTGCAGCGTATAATAGCCGGTATGGTCACCGAAAGGTCCTTCGAGTTCCATTTTTTCGGGGTCCACCCATCCTTCGATGACAAAATCGACATCCTCGGGGATATAGAGAGGGGTGGTGATCGATTTGACCAGTTTGGGCGCCTCTTTTTTGATCAGACCGTAAAGGAGCAGTTCATTGACCCCATACGGCAGCGGCGCGGTCGCACACCAGGTATAGAGCGGATCCCCGCCGATCGCTACCGAGACGGGCATCTTTTTGCCCGCACGCTGATACTGGTCGAAAAAATGGGACGAGTCTTTGTGAATCTGCCAATGCATCCCCAGCCGGTGCTTGTCATAGACCTGAAGACGATACATCCCCAGGTTCACGACGTCGCCGTCGAGACTTTGGGTATAGACCTGCCCCATCGTAATGAACGGGCCGCCGTCTTCTGACCACGTGGTCAGAACCGGGATATCGTGTAAAGAAGCATCTTCCCCCTCTTTGACGATCTCCTGGCAGCTTCCCCGTTTGGGAAGTTTTTTCGGGAAAATGTCTTTCATCGAGAACAGGTCGCCGAGCATTCCGATTTTTTCCTTGAAACTCTGCGGCGGCTTCATGTGAAGCAGTTTCTCGATCTCTTCGGCTACCCCTTCGATCTCCCGCCCGAACAGCAGTTCGGTTCGACGGAACGACCCGAACAGGTTCATCACTACAGGGACATCGAACCGTTTTCCGCTTTTGCGGTCGATCGGGTGGGTGAACAGCAGCGCTTTGCCCCCGTCTTCTTTTTTTACTTCGGCATACGCCAGGTGTGGAATTTCGAGATAGATGTCCAAAGGCTCACTGATGATGCGCAGTTCACCCTGCGACTGGAACAGATCGATCGTCTTTTGAAGGGTCATTGCGCGGCCCCGTTTGCCATCGCTTCGGCACGTTGCAGCAGCTCCATCGCACCCTGCGAAATAAGACGCTTCGCCATCGCTTCGCCCACGCCGTCCGTCTGATCGCGGGAGACGACGATCTCATCCCCCATCGTTTCGCTCGCATCGGGCATTCCCAACGTCGAACGGACCACTACCTTTCCGTCTTCGCCTACGCGCGCGCTCACCCCGATGGGAACCTGGCATCCCCCCTGAAGGGTATCGACGAATCCGCGTTCGATGGAGGTTTCGATACGGCTGTTTTCATCATCGAGAAAACGGGCGATTTCGAGTACCCACGGCTCGTTGACCGTTTCGATGCCCAATGCCCCCTGCCCCATTGCCGGAAGCATTTCATCCAGCGGGATCGGGTAGAAATACGTCACCGCGTCACGGAGCCCGAGACGGTTGATCCCGGCGGCCGCGAGGATAATCGCGTCGAACTCTCCCTCTTTGAGTTTGCGGATGCGGGTATCGACGTTTCCGCGAAGGTCTTTGATCACGAGATCGGGCCGCTGAAGCGCTAGCTGCATCCGACGCCGGAGTGAAGAGGTCCCGACAACGGCGCCTTGGGGCAACGACGAAATATCGGGATATTTTTCGCTGAGCATCGCGTCACGAACGTCTTCACGCGTCGTGATCGCCGAAAGGAGCAACCCCTCGGGCATCACCGTCGGAACGTCTTTGAGCGAATGAACGGCCATCTGCGCCTCTCCGCGAAGCATCGACTCTTCGATCTCTTTGAGGAACAGCCCTTTCCCGCCGATTTTGGCGAGCGGAACATCAAGAATCTTATCACCGGAAGTGATGATGATTTTCAGTTCGACCGAAACTTCGGGAAAATTGGTCTCGATGAGCGATTTGATGTGGTTGGACTGCCACAGGGCCAGTTTGCTTCCGCGGGTTGCGATGGTCAGTTTTTTCATCGATTATTTAACCTTTACGTCTTTGTATTTCATTTTTTTGGGATCTTTTTCGCCGTTAAAAAAGACCGTCGGGGTTCCCGAGACGATCATCTCATCGGCTACTTTGCGGTCGAATTCGAACTGTTTGAGGACGGAAGGGCGACGGATATCGGCCGGCGTCACTTTTGCCCCGGTCGCTTTGTTGAACGCATCGAGTATCTTCTGTTCGTTTTTCTCGTTGGCATCGATATCGACGGTGTAGAGTTTCATCACCGCATTACCCATCCCCTCTTCTTCGGCCGCGATCGCGGCTTTGGTGAGGGTCACCGCCGCGGGGTGAAGCCCCGCAAGCGGGAGATGGTAGTAATAAACGGCGAACGTTTTGGGATACTTGGCCATGTACGAGATGGCTTCGGGAACGTAACGGCGGCAGAACGGACACAGCGGATCGGAAAAAATCGCCACTTTATGCGTCGCGTTGGCATCCCCGCTGATACGGTTGGCTTTCGTGTAATACGAAGCGTTGAAATCGGGGGTGATCGTATCATTGTAGCGAACCCCTGTTTTCAAATTGACCAGTTCGGGGGCGATCACGTCTCCGCTGACGAAGTAGATACCGTTTTGGTTGATCCGGCGTTTTTCGTTCCCCTGCTTGACGTCCGCACCGATACTGACGAAATACGCCTGCCATCCGCTCATGGACGGAACCGGCTTTTTGCCGTTGATCTCGATGTTCAGATTGCTGATGGCGGGATTGTTTCCGATCCCTTTTTTCAAAAACGAAACCACTTCGGCATCACTTGCCGCAAACAGGCTAGCGGAGAGAAGGAGTATCGTCGATAATTTCGGCATCAATGACATATTCATCCTTTTGTGTTGGGGTTGGCGATTCGTATTTTCGCCCAAAACGGTTAACAAGAAACGAACCGATCACGGAAAGCTGCAGCGCAATCCCTGCCAAATCGCTCAGAAAACCCGGGACGATCAGCAGAAATGCCCCCGCAAGACCCATGAGGTTGCGGTTCGCGAATCCCTGAACGTCGATCCGGCGGGTTTGGAGCGCATGCAGGTTTTCCGCCAGGGTATGACGGAAGTTGAGGAGAATGAAAATCCCCAGAAAAGCGCTCCCGACGATTTCGAGAAACGTGGCGATTCCGCCGATCCGCGACGCGATCTCGACGGTGACGATCACCTCGGCGAAGAGGTAGATCAGAAAATAGATCATCCCCGCAGTTCCTCAAGCGTTTGAAGCACTTTGTCGGCGTCGACGGTGAGCATTTCGCGGGTGGCGCGAACCATGATCTGCACCGAACCGTTATCGAGTTCTTTCCCCACGATGACGGTGAACGGAAAACCGATCAGTTCGGCATCGGACATCTTGAACCCGAAGCGCTCTTTCCGGTCGTCGAGAATCGTTTCTATCCCTTTGGCCTGGAGCTCGCCGTAGAGTTTTTCGGCGTAGGAGAGATGCGCCTCCTCTTTGACGTTTGAAACCATGACGTTGACGAGGTAAGGAGCGGTTGCCGGAGTCCAGATACATCCGCGCTCGTCGTGGTGTTGTTCGATGACGGCTGCGACGAGACGGCTGACGCCCATCCCGTAGGTTCCCATGATAAAGGGCTGCGACCGACCGTTTTCGTCCAGGAACTCAGCCTTCAACGGCGCGGAATACACGGTTCCGAGCTTGAAGATATGCCCCACTTCGATCCCTTTGGTATGGAGAATCTTCCCTCCGCAGTGAGGGCATCCGTCTCCCTCCTGAACGCTGGCCAGATCAGCAAAATGGGCTTCGCCCATCACGCTCAGATCGACGCCCACGAAATGATAGTCCGCTTCGTTCGCTCCGCAGATCATGGCTGTTGCATTACGGGTGTCGTTGTCCATCACGATACGGATTTTATCCTGATCCAGCGGTCCGATGAATCCGGGAACAAGACCGATGGAGCGGAGTTCGTCTTCGCCGGCATCGACAAGATCGATGGCCCCCACGCTGTTGCGTGCTTTGACTTCCTGAAGTTCGTCACATCCGCGAAGGAAGAAACAGACCAGCTCGCTCCCTTCGGTGTAAACAGCACGCTGCACGACCGCTTTGAGCGTATAGTAAGGATCGACTTTGAAAAAGTTTGAAAGATCCCCGATCGATTTGACACCCGGTGTTTTAAACCGCATGAAATCGGCTTGAGGCGCTTCAGGGATGACCGAACGCGGTGCACGGCGGGCCGCTTCGACGTTCGCACCGTATTCGCAGGTATCGCACACGGCGAGGGTGTCTTCGCCGCTTTGGGCGAGAACCATCAGTTCTTTCGAGCCGGTCCCGCCGATCGCCCCGCTGTCGGCCTCGACGATGCGAAACGTCAACCCAAGCCGCTCCAGCACCCGTTTGTACGCCGCTTCCATCGCATCGAATTCACGGTCGAGGTCCTCGGTCGTCGCATGAAAGCTGTAACCGTCTTTCATCACGAATTCGCGCGCGCGCATCAGGCCGAAACGGGGACGCGCTTCGTCGCGGAATTTCGTTTTGATCTGGTAGACGTTCAGTGGAAGCTGTTTGTAACTCGTGACGCGGTTACGGACGATATTGACCATCATCTCCTCGTGCGTCGGCCCCAGGACGAAAAGGTTCTCTTTCCGGTCGCGGAAACGGAGAAGCTCTTTGCCGAATTTTTCGATACGGCCGCTCTCTTCCCACAGCTCGGCGGGGGTCACGAAACTCAGGTCGACTTCCAACGCGCCGCATGCGGCCATCTCTTCGTTGATGATGTTTTCGATCTTACGCAACACCCGCTTGCCCAGCGGCAGAAAGTTGTACAGACCGCTCGCGACCTGCGCTATAAAACCGGCGCGGGAGAGATAGATGTGGCTCGGGAGCTGGGCGTCTTTGGGAGACTCTTTGGTAGTGGGGATATAGGCTTTGCTAAAACGCATCATTTTCCTTTCGTATGATAGGTACAGGCTTTTTGGGAGAGGTCGGATCCGTCCTCGCTGTCGAGTAAAAAATTCATCGCTTCAATCAGCGCATCCACTTTGAGAGGATCCGATCCGTCGCGCATCCGTTCGGCGAAGGGGTGCAAAAACCGCTTCAGCGTCTGGATGGCCGCTTTGCGGACGGCATATTCGTATTCTTCGGGGATATAGCCGTTACGGATAACGCGGAACGCCTCCTCATCGGCCGCTTCTTCGGCACGAAGATAAAGGGTCTTGATCAGCGGTTCGATCGAGAGGGTTTTAAGCCATTCGAAAAACTGCACGACATGCCGGCGGACGATCACATAGGAGACTTTCGCCTCGTCTTCGCGCAGGGCAATGTTTTCACTCACGATCTCCTGCAAATCATCGACGTAATAAAGCGATATTCCCCATTTCGCCCCATCGCAATCGATATCGCGCGGGACGGCCATGTCGAACCAGTACCGCTTAAACGGCGTCTGGGAAATCATCTCCTCGGTGATGATGGGATGGATCGACCCTGTCGACGTAAAGAGCAGCTCGTAATCGTTGATGGCGTAAGCAATCTCTTCGAACGACCGGACCCGGGCGTCGCATTCGCGCGCGATCTCTTCGGCTTTCTCGAAGGTGCGGTTCATCATCGTCACCTCCGCACCCTGAGCGCTCAGGTGCTTGCATGTGATGACCGACATCTCCCCTGAGCCGATGACAAGGGCTTTTTTCCCCTCAAGGCTACCGACACTTTCTTTAGCTTTGGATACCGCCACGCTCGCCACCGAAACCGGTTTGGAGGAGATATTGGTTGCGTTTCGGACCTCTGCGGCGCATTTGAACGCAAATCCCATTGCCCGCGAAATTTTCTGAGCCGAATAGCCGTTTTCCTGCGAAAGGCGGAACGCGTCTTTGAGCTGCCCCGCGATCTGAGTCTCACCCACAACCATCGAATCGAGCGAACTGGCAACGCTGAAAAGGTGGTGGATGCACCCTTCGTCATCGAAAATATCGCCCCGCTCGTGCAACTCTTCGTGTCCGATCCCCGAACGCTTCGAAAGAAGAGCGAAAATCGCTTCGGTCGCCGCTTCGGTATCGTTGCAGCTGCAAAAAATTTCGACCCGGTTGCAGGTGGAGAGGAGCATCGACTCGCCGATGGCGCTACAGCGTCTCAGCGCCGCCAGGGCTTCGAGCTGTTCGGATTCGTTTACAAATGCCAACTTTTCGCGGATGGCAAGCGTCGAGTTGCGGTGTGAAAAGCTGACGATGAGATAGTGCATCAGTTACTTCTTTTCAAAACGGATTCGATGATGGCGTGGAGAGGAAGATCATTCCCTACCGCCGCAGTCGCTTCGTCGCAAAGGGAGCGCGCGAAGGCGTATGAACGCTCGATCACCCCGTGTTCATCCATTCGCGAACGGATCCACTTTTTCTCCGCCTCGTCGATCGGACGGGCATGGGAATTCCGGAGCCTTTCACGACCCGGAACGTCTAGCGCATCGTACAGATCGATGTAGGGAAGCGTCGTTTTCCCCTCTACAAAATCGTTCAATGAGGGCTTACCGAGCGTCGCTTCGTCGGCAGTGATATCGAGGATGTCATCGACGATCTGAAACGCCAGACCGAGATTTTTTCCGTACGTTGCGTACGACTGTGCATCCTTGCCTGCCAGAAGAGCGGCCGAAAAGGCGGCGGCTTCGATCAACGTCGCCGTTTTGAGATAGAGCATTTTAAGATACTGTTCCCGATCGGTATTGAACGTTTCGGCCATCTCGACATCCATCATCTCCCCGATCGAGAGACGGGTGACCGATTCGGCAACGGCACGGGAAATGGCGGGGTCAAAAGCCGTAAGAGAGCTGAACGCTTTGGAGTAGAGGATATCGCCGAGCATAATGGCGACTTTGCTGCCGTGGGTCGCATTCACCGAAGGGACGCCGCGCCGGAGCATCGCTTCGTCGATTACGTCGTCGTGCAGGAGGCTGGCCGCATGGATCAGTTCGACGATGGCCCCTAGAAGAGGCGCTTCAGGGGCTTCGGGAGCGATCGTGAGGATCAGCCGCGCGCGGAGCCGTTTTCCCCCCGAAAGCTTTGCAAAAAGCTCCGCCGCTTTGGGATAATCGACCTCTTCGACGAGTTTGGCAATGAGTGTTTCTACCTTTTCTTGCATCCTCTTTATCACTTCTCCGTTAAATACTCGAGCATGATCCGCTGCTCTTTGTCGAACAACAGCAGGTCAAGCTGCGCGGTTTTCGCCCCTTCGTCGAATTTTTTGAATACGACGACAATGTAGGGAACGTCTTTTTCGCTCTTTTTCGCCGGAAGCAGCCGCTTTCGAAAACTTTGGTTAGTATGTGACGCGTACAAAACATGCTGTCCCACAAACCGATCAAAATTTTCGTGCACGACGAGCCCTTTATCGGCATACAGCGTCCATCGAAAAGAGAGAAGACGTTCGAGCCCTTCGCTTTTTACCAGCACCTTCACGGTACGGTCCTTCGGCAAAACAAAGCTTTTCGATTCCCTCCACGGAGCCGCCTGAAGCATCGCCGCCGTCATCGCTAAAACGAAAAAAAGCTTTTTCATCCGACATCCTGACCGTTTCGGACCCAACTTGATCCAAACATTAGGATCGCGATTATACCACCACAATTCTTAGTTGATGCGATAGAGAATCGTTCGCTCAAAAATCAAAACTGGGTATCGAGGATTTCGTTTTTGTATTTGAGGGCTTCCACTTTGGCCTTGATCAGGCGGTTCTCTTCCATCAGGGCATCGTGTTCATGCGTCAGGGTCGAAATTTCACGGCTTTTGAAATAGATCTGCGTATTGATGAAAATTTTCGGAAAAACGACGATCAAAACCAGAAAAACCCCGACAAAAACGTTGCGTAAAAAGACCGGCCCCATCGACTCATCAGGGGCGATAATCTCTCTCGTTTCTTCTAGGATATCGTGTTTGTCGTTCATCGTCGAATCTCGAATACGCGAAGTTTCGCACTCCGGCTGCGCGGGTTGGAACGCAATTCGTCCTCCTGCGCACTCAGCGGCTTTTTGGTGAGGGTCTTGCCGATCGCATGGTTGTTGCCGCAGGTACAGCGCATCGCTTCGGCTGGGCAGATACAGTTTTTCGACCATTTCGCGAAGCGGTTTTTGACGATTCTGTCTTCGAGGGAATGAAACGTTATGATCGCCACCCTCATTTGCTTGACGTCCGATTGTTCAACCGCATCCAGCAGCCTCTCGAGTTCCCCGAGTTCGTCGTTTACCTCGATCCGGATCGCCTGCATCACCAGCGTGGAGGGGTGTATTTTTTTCCCCTTGGGCATCAGATGGAAAATGGCACCGGAAAGTTCTTTGGCCGAATAGAAAGGTCGACGCTGTACGATCGTTTCGGCAACGCGGCGGGCATTGGTCACTTCGCCGTATTCGCGCAGGATCGTCTCCAATTCGCTTTGCCCATAGGTATTGACCACGTCCGCCGCACTCAGCGCCGCATCGGGATTCATCCGCATGTCGAGCGTGTCGCTTTCGTACGAGAAGCCCCGCTCGCGCCGGTCAAGCTGAAGAGACGACACCCCGATGTCGGCCAGTATGCCGCAGATCGCATCCCCTTTTTCGGCGATGGCCTCACGTGCAACGTCGGAAAAACGCCCCTGTCGGATTTCGGCCCGTTTGCCGAACGGTTCAAGTCTGCGCGAAGAAAACGCAATCGCCTCCGGGTCCTGGTCGATCCCGATCAGCGAAACGTCAGGATAGTGTTCGAGCAGCATCGACGAATGCCCGGCATACCCCATCGTGCAGTCGATGACGATCCCGTCGGTACACGGCGAAAACGCTTCGATCACTTCGCGGTACAAAACGGGAATATGGGGGGCTTCCTGCACTGGGGTTCCTTGCATGTTTTTATCGCCCTATACTATCCTAAGCTCACTAACATAACGTTTAAAATCGCGCATCACCCGTGTCAGCGTCTTCTCTTTTCTCCATATCAGACGAAATTCCCTCTCGAACCGATGGCCGATGATCCGGGCCTCGAACATCTTTTTCGAATCCAGCTCTTCGGCAACGCTGAGTCTGGGAAGGCACGAGAGGGCTTCTTTGTCGTGCATCAGGTAGCGCTTGATCGCTTCGTTGTGCTGGAATTCCATATCGATTTGCAGTTCCTTGTCGACCGGGGCAATCTGCGAAAGGAAGATTTCGCGCGTCCCCGAACCCCGCTCGCGCAGGATCCAGCGTCTGGCAACCAGTTCGTCGATGAAATACTCCCGCTCTGCCAACGACGGATCGCTTCCGATGACGACGAGTTCGTCGCTCATGAGCCGCAGGGATTCCATGTCGTTTTCATCGAATTTGCCTTCGACGAATCCCAGATCGCATCCCCCGTTGCGGACCATTTCGATCACCTCGGTACTGTTGGCGGTTTTGAGCGATACCTTGACCGTCTCATTCCCGGAACGGTAATCCCCGATCCATTCGGGCAAAAGATAGTTGCTGATCGTTACGCTGGCGGCGAGGTAGAGATGTCCGCCCATCGAATCGGCCTGAAAGGTTTCGAACAATCGGTGCGATTTGTCGACGATTCGGGCCGCATGTTCGTAAAAATAACGTCCCCGTTCATTAAGAACCAGCCGTTTGCCGATCCTCTCGAACAGCTCTTCGCCGCAATCTTTCTCCAGCTCCCGTACCGCCATCGAAACGGCCGAAGGACTCATGGAGAGGGTTTCGGCGACGTCGATAACGCGGGACGAGGCGGCCAGGGCCGTAAAAATTTCAAGTTGACGCAGCGTAAACATCTTTTCACCCCTCATTTGTGCACTATTATATGCTAAAATCCTTTTCATGGACAAACAAAACGTAAAACGTCAGCTCGCCGCATTCGCCCTGTCGATGTTCCGGAAAGATTTTTTCGGAATCTATCACGGTTCGCTCTCGGCCAAACTCGATACCAATCTTTTCACGATCAATACGAAAAACGCCATTTTCGATTCGATCGGCGAAAACAGCCTCATCGATCTTTTTTACAATAAAGATTACCGTTGGAAGGAGGCAAGCATCGACGCCTCGATCCACCACGGGATTTACCGTCAGATATCGGACGCCAAATTCATCACCTTTACGATGCCCCCCTTTACGACCGCCTTTTCGTTGAACCACAGCATCATCATCCCCAACGACTATTTCGGCTTCAAGGAATTTGGCAAAATCGCCATCTACGACCCGAAAAAATTCGACGACTGGTACGAACGGGCGGTGAGTGAAATCCCTCAGTATTTCCAGCAGAACAACACCTCGATCATGGTCATCCGCGGATACGGCGTCTACGCTTTCAGCCGCGACATCCACTCGATGGTGCGCCAGCTCTCGATCCTCGAACGCAGCTGCCGGATCCTGATGCTCGATCACTCCCAGGCACGTTTAGACATCGACTGAAATCGCCGCGACCGCACTCTCGATCGCATCGAATACCCGCACCAGTTCATCAGGGGTTATCACGTAGGGCGTCATCACGTACACGACGCTCCCCAGCGGACGGATAAGCACCCCTTTTTCCATGCACCGCCGGTGGATTTCGAGTCCGATCCGCGCTTTGGGATCGAACCCGTCAAGCTCGATGGCGGCGATCATCCCGCACTGGCGTGTCTCCTTGACCTTTTCATAACGTTCAAACCGTTTAAGTTCCCGTTCGATCACCCCGATGAGGCGGCGGTTCGATTCAATAACACGTTCCGATTCGAACAGGTCCAAAGTCGCGTTGGCAGCGGCGCAGGCAAGAGCGTTTCCGGTATAACTGTGTGAGTGGAGAAACGATTTTGCAGGGTTGTAATCACAGTAAAACGCACCGTACACTTCTTCGGTCGTTAGAACCGCAGAAAGAGGAAGATACCCCCCGGTAAGCCCCTTGGATAAAGCCATAAAATCAGGTGAAATCCCGGCTTGTTCGCAGGCAAACAACGTCCCCGTACGACCGAATCCGACGGCGATTTCATCGGCGATAAAATGGATGCCGTATTCTTCGCACAACCGCTTGGCTTCGCTGAGAAAACGGGGATGGTACATTCTCATTCCTCCCGCGCACTGCACCAGCGGTTCCACGATCAGCGCCGATATCTCTTTGCCCCGTTCCCTCAAAAGTCTTCCGAATGCTTCCGAGGCTTCGAGCGCCGCTTCAAGGCTCTGATCCCGGGGCGAAGGGGTAACCAGTGAACGGATCAAAAGCGGTTCATAGGTCTCTTTGTAAAGCGAAACGTCCCCAACCGCGAGGGCTCCGAGCGTTTCGCCGTGATAACTCTCCGACAAAGAGACGAAGAGAGGGCGTTCCTCCCCACGGTTACGATGAAAATGGTAGCTCATCTTGAGCGCCACTTCGATGGCGCTCGAACCGTTGTCGGCATAAAAACAGCGCGTTAGCCCCTCGGGTGAAAGGGCGACGAGCCGTTCGGAGAGGCGCACGACCCCCTCGTGGGTAAATCCTGCAAGAATGACGTGTTCGAGGGTTTCGAGCTGTTCTTTGATTTTGCCGTTGATGTAGGGGTTCGAATGACCGAAAAGATTGACCCACCAGCTGCTGATCGCATCGATGAAGCGATGCCCTTCAAAATCTTCGAGCCAGACCCCTTCACCGCGTGAAATCGGCGTCATCGGAAGAGTCTCGTGATCCTTCATCTGTGTGCACGGATGCCACACAACGTTCAAATCGCGCCGCGCCATCTCCGAATTGTTCATGAAAACCTCCCTTTTTTGGGTTATAATGTGATAACACGCGTTAGCCAAGGGTTCTTTTCATCCAAGTTTAATGCTAAACGCAATAAAATATCTGAATTCTACAACAGGACGCTTTAATGATCACATGGATGCAGCGCCATCGCAAATACCTGGTCGTAACGATCTGGATCTCCACGATCGCTTTTATCGGTGCGGGATTCGTCGGATGGGGACAATACAGCTACGGGGACAAAGCGGGTGCCGTCGCCAAAGTGGGCGATATTTCGATCACCGCCGAAGAGCTCCAGAAAAGCTACACTTCTCTTTTCAACCAGTACAATCAGATGTTTCAGGGAAAAATGGATGAAAAAATGGCCCAGCAACTGGGCTTGCAGCGCCAGGCCCTCCGCCAGCTGGTCAATCAGGCTCTCGTACTGAACCTCGCCCAAAGTTACGGAATGGTCGTCAGCGACAAGGAACTCGCCGAGGTGATCCAGTCTCAGCCGATGTTTTTCAAGGGGGGAGCTTTCGACAAAACCGTTTACGAAAAAGCGCTTGCCGATAACCGCCTCACGAAAAAAGAGTACGAAGAGTCGTTGCGCAAAGAGCTGCTGATCCAAAAAACCCTCTACATGCTCGCTTCCAACGCCCGTCCTTTCGAAACCCGTGCACTGGGCAGCGCGCTGGGTGTTTCCGACAAAATCACCTACAAGCTCCTGACACCCGCGATGATCGACGTCTCCGCCGACGAAGCGGGACTCAAGGCGTTCTGGGAAAAACACAAAAAAGAATTTAAAACCGAACCCGGCTATGAAATCTCCTTCGTTCGCCAGGCACCGGTTGCCGAACTTCCTTCAGAACGCGAAATTGCCGAATATTACGAAGCCAACCGCCTGACGCTCAAAGACGCGTCGGGAAAAATCCTCCCTCCGGCCGACGCCCGTGAGGCCGTCGTTGCCGCTTTGCAGGAAAAAGCAACTGAAAAAGAAGCGCTTCGCCTCTACGTCGATTACAAAAAAGGGCAGCTCCAAAACATCCCGGTCGAAAAAGCCGCTTTCAGCGCTTCCGCGTCACCGTTCGATCCCGCGCTGACCAAAGAGATCGCCGCGCTGAATCCGAACAAGCCCTATCTCAAACCCCGCAAAGCGGGAAGCGATTTCGTTGTCATCAAACTCGATAAATCGATCCCCTCACGGACCAAAACGTACGAAGAGGCGAAAAACGAAGCTAACGTTCTGTATACCGCTCAGCTCAAAACGCAAAAACTCGAAGAGCTGGCTAAAAACAGCTATCGCTCGTTCACGGGTACGACCACCGACTTCATCAGCCGCACCGAAACTCCCGAACTGGCCGGTTTAACTCCTACGGAAACGTCCGAATTCCTTTCCAAACTCTTCACCTCCAAACAAAAACAGGGTTTTATCGCTTTGGAAAGCGGAAATGTTATAATCTATAACGTTTTGGAACAAAAGTTGCTTCAAACAAAAGCAATTGCGAACGAAGCAGCCGTTGCGAAGCTGAAGGGCAATGTATTGGATCAGGGACTGATCAAAGTCCTTGAAAACAAATACCCTGTTGAAATCTATGTGGAAGGGATCTGATTTGAAACGAACCGTTTTAGCCATCGATATCGGCTCGACAAAAGTTTGCGCCATCATCGCCGAAATCGACGATGACAACAGTGCGCAGATCATCGGAGCCGGAATCTCAAAAGCGCAGGGGCTTCGCAAAGGGAGCATTACCAACATCGAGCTCGCCAGCAAATCGATCAAAAGCGCCCTGAACGACGCGAAACGCGTTGCGGGTACGGAACTGCGCAGCGCCGTGGTATCGATTTCGGGAGCGTATACCAAAAGCCTCAATTCCAGCGGTATCGTCAATATCCCGAATAAAGAGATCACCCTCAAAGAGATCAACCGCGTCATGCATACCTCGCTTTACAACGCGAATATCCCTAATGAATTCGAAGTGCTCCACGCCCTCCCCTACAATTTCAAAGTGGACGATCAGGATTTCATCGAAGACCCGCTGGGGATGAACGCCGCGCGCCTCGAGGTCGAGACCCACATCATCACTACCCAGAAAAGCAATCTCAACAACCTCCGCAAAGCGGTCAAAGCCGCCGGTGTCGAAGTTGAAAGCGTCGTATTGAGCGGATACGCCTCGGCAATCGCCGTCCTCAACCAAGACGAAAAAGAACTGGGAGCGGCCGTCGTCGATATGGGTGGAAACACCAGCAACATCGTGATCCACTCCGGGCACGCCATCCGCTACAACGATTTTCTCGGAGTCGGTTCTAACCATATAACGAACGATCTCTCCATGGCGCTGCATACGCCGCTTCAGACCGCCGACAACGTCAAAATCAACTACGGTTCCCTCTACGCACCGAGCAACGACCTGATCGAGCTCCCCGTCATCGGAGACGAAAACGCAACCCACGAAGTCTCACTCGAAGTAGTGCATAACGTCATCTACGCCCGGGTGGAAGAGACGCTGATGATTATCGCCCAGTCTCTTGAAAAAAGCGGCCTTAGAGAACACATGGGAGCGGGAGTCGTCCTGACCGGCGGATTTACCAAAATCGAAGGGCTGCGCGAACTGGCGGTCGCAATTTTCGACAACATGCCCGTGCGCCTCGCAAAACCAAGCGACATGGGAGGTCTTTTCGATACGCTCAGAGATCCTTCCTATTCAGGGGCGGTCGGATTGGTCAAATACATGGCCGGCGGCTATACCCCCTATGAAATCGACGTAAACAAACACATGCGTCACGCGAGCGAAGAACCGGCAACCCAGCCGCAGGTTCAATTCCACGAAGAGGTACCGGAATTCGACATTCCAAACGCCGCCCCAACTCCTCCCCAGCCCGAACCGGTCAAGGAAGAGAAGAAGGCGGATGTGTCGAAGATGGTCAACATCGGGTCGAATAAGCCGGTACAGGACGACCAGCCTAACCCGATCACCAAATTCTGGAATTGGGCAACTCAACTTTTTTAATTACGTCAAGGAGCAAGCATGGAACCATTTTCAATTGAAGAATCAACCTCTCTAACGGGGGCCCGTATCGTAGCGGTCGGCGTCGGCGGCGGCGGCGGCAACATGATCGGCTATATGCTCAAAGAGCAGATCCCCGGCATCGAGCTGATTATGGCCAACACCGATGCACAGGTACTTGAGCAGGGAAGCGCGGCGAGCAAAATCCAGCTCGGGGCCAAACTGACCAAAGGACTCGGCGCGGGGATGAAACCCGAAGTGGGCAAAGAGTCGGCACTCGAAAGCTACGAAGATATCGCCCGTGCACTCGAAGGGGCCGATATCGTTTTTGTTGCGGCAGGCCTGGGGGGAGGCACCGGAACCGGTGCGGCTCCGATCATCGCCAAAATTGCCAAAGAGGTAGGTGCCCTGACGATTTCGGTCGTTACCAAGCCGTTCTCGTTCGAAGGGAAAAAACGTCTTAAACTTGCCGAAGAAGGGCTGGAAGAACTCAAAAAAGAGTCCGATTCGATCGTCGTCATCCCTAACGACAAACTCCTCTCGATCATCGATCCCAAACTGGGGATCAAAGAGAGTTTTAAAATCGTTGACAGTGTCCTGGCCCGCGCGGTAAGCGGAACTTCGGGCGTCATCCTCGCCAGCGGCGACAACGACATCAACCTCGACTTCGCCGACCTTCAGACGGTCATGAGCCATCGCGGCCTCGCGCTGATGGGTGTGGGCGAATACAAAGGGGAGAACGCGGCGTACGAAGCGATCAAAAACGCGATCGAATCTCCTCTTCTGGATAACATGTCGATCACCGGTGCGCTTGGAGTGCTCGTCCACTTCAGCATGCATCCCGAGTTCCCGTTCATGGAACTCTCGGCGGCGATGGATGTCGTCCACAACAGCGTTGACGACGGTGCCGACGTTATTTTCGGAACAACCACCGATGCCAATCTACCGCAAGATTACATCCGCATCACTCTTGTTGCCACAGGCTTCGAGAAAAAAGCGACGATGGGGATCAACAACTGCGAATTCGAGAACAAAGAAGCGGTCGCCGCAGCCGCTACCGCAGCCGTTGCCAAACCGCGCGTCGTTGCCCGCCCCGCGATGGTAGCCAACGGCGATTACAGTGAAGATTTCCTTGACGTTCCGACGTTTATGCGTCAGCAAAGAGACTAATCCGCCCTTTTTCCATGCTCTCTTTTGACAAACTCATGAAGGCCAAAACGCTCCTTGGCCTTCACGACAAAGCCACCCTTTCCGAAATCAAAACCCGCTACAAAAACATGATGCACCAGTGGCATCCCGACAAACACCCCGAAGATCCGGAGGGTGCGCACGCCATGAGCGCACAGATCAACGAGGCCTACGCTACCCTCCTCGAATACTGTTCGGCCTATGAGTACAACTTCGACGAAGCCTTTTTAAAAGAACAGACCCTCACCCCCCAGGAATGGTGGACCAAAAAATTCGGCGGACGCTGATCCGGAAGCCTTCCCCACCTTTGCCGCTTCATAATATATTTATTTTATTTTTGTTTATTGTTGTTTCATTATAATGGCATAAATCTCAACGGGAGAAAACCATTATGGATCTTTTTAATGAAGCTAAAAAACGTTTTCAAACCGTTCATGCCATCCTGAGCTATCCGGAAATCTTCGCGCATGACTATATCAAACAGTTGAGCACCGCCACCGAAGAGGCATATGCCCTGATGGATGCGGGGTTATGCGCAAACGCGGCGATCGACTACAATTGCATTGATCACCGCAATTTCATCCGCTCGGTCATGGAAACGTTAAAGATGTTGGAAGCCGGTGTGGGGGAGAGGGAAAACCATCAGGCGGTATTCGCCGAATACGCGGTGAGGGTTAATCTGATACTGGAGAGGATTTCGACGGTTTTGGGCTCGCGCACGGGCTCGAGAGTGTGGTACGGCATACCGCTCTGAAGCGGCATGCGGTCGTTTAGTGAAAAGCGATCGGCCCTTCGGAACGGGCATGGATGAATTGCTGAACGACGGGGTTGGAGGAATTTTGAAACGACGTTTTGTCGCCCGCTTCCACTATAACCCCCTCAAACAGCATCGCGTAACGATCGCCCGCTTTGAAACTCTCGTTAACATCATGGCTGATCAGGATCGACGTCATGCCGATCTCATCGCGCAGACGACAGATCATCTGGGTAATGAAATCGCTGGTAACCGGGTCAAGTCCGGAAGTAGGTTCATCGTACAAAATGACCTCCGGTTCAAGTGCCAGTGTACGCGCAAGTCCGACCCGTTTGCGCATCCCGCCGCTGAGTTCTTCGGGATAAAGCGGTTTGACGATGTCGGGTTTGAGCCCGACCATCGATAATTTTTCATCGATTTTGTATTCCAGCTCTTTGGGGGTCAGTTTTTGATGCTCGATCATCGGGAACGCAACGTTATCGCGGATGTTCATACTGTCGAACAACGCGCCGTTTTGAAACAGGAATCCCACCTTTGTCCGAATGTCGCGCAACGTTGTTTCGTCCGCGTTGTCGACCCGTATTCCCCCCACGGTAATCGAACCGCCATCAGGCTTAAGCAATCCGACGATGTGTTTGATGATCGTCGATTTTCCGCCTCCGGATACGCCGAAAATGACCGTCGTTTTCCCTTTTTCGATCTCGAGATCGACACCGCGCAGAATCTGGCGTGAGCCGAAACTTTTGGTCACGTTTTCAAACCGGATCATCGTTTTACCGCCATCAGATACGCACGGCGGACAAACAGTACGCTCAGGGTGATCAAGAGAATTTTGAAATCAATCTCGCTTGCTTTGTGAAGCGCTTCGAACCCTTCGTCGATCCCGCTTTCCCCGAGCGCCTGGTAGGCCAGGATTTTCGGAGTGTACACCGCGCTGAAAAGAAGCAGCGTAGCGACCGAACCCAATGCGCTCAGAATCGCGATTTTGTCGATTTGCATCACCTTGTAACGGGAAACTTCATACAGAACGATAACGGCTGCCATCACGTATCCCCAGTAGCTGAAGCGGCGAAACACCTCTCCCATGATTTTCCCCTCTTCGAAACGGGACAGAAGCGGTACGCTCAAGAAAAGTTCGGAGTGGAAAACAACCGCCGCGACGAAAACGCCCAGAACCAGAACGGCGCCGGCCGTCATCCCGACCAGTAGCAGATAGAGTGCGTCGACCGCTGCTTTTTTATTCATGTACCGCCTTTAAAACGAACCCCCGGTTGAATCCCGCGAGATCGGTATAAAATTCCAATGATTGTACCGCAAATGGCGTAAGATATTCCTGCACTTTCGTACGTTGGTCGTATCCCATTTCACAAACAAAACAACCGATTCGACGCGCATATACTTCACCGATGAGGCGCCGGATGATCTCATCCCCGATCTCCCCTCCGAAAAGGGCGTTTTGGGGTTCAAACGAGAGGTTGCTCTCCAGCCGGGCATCCAGTGCGATATAGGGGGGATTGGATACCAGCAGATCAATCGTCTCGTCCACGCAGGAGAGAAGATCCCCCTCCCGCAGCTCGATCCGCTCGCTGAGGCCGAACGCTTCGATGTTACGTCGCGCTACCGCCAGTGCCGCCGGAGAGATATCCACGGCAATGAAACGGGCGTTGGGCAGGTGCAGGGCCAGCATGATCGAAATGATCCCGCTACCCACTCCCACTTCCGCAACACTGATCGATTCGCGCGGGTCTACACGTTTGAGGACCTCATCGATCAGGTGCTCCGTTTCGGGGCGGGGAATCAACGCCCCTTCGTCGACGTAGAACTCCCGACTGTAAAAGCTGACACGCCGGGTAAGGTATTCAAGGGGAACGTTACGGGAACGTTTTTCGATCCATTCACACAGTTTCGGGTCACTGTCGTCTATCAGGTCGTCTTGATGGGTTATGAAATAAAGCTGATCTTTTCCCAGATACGCCATCAGAAGCAATTCGGCTTCACGGCGGGGAGATTCGACGACTCCCGACAGTTTTTGTGTCAGTGCTTCGTGGAGACTGCTTAGTCGTTGGGACACGGATCACCGTACCCTTCCTCCGCATCGATACGGATCTCGTAACCCAGCGCCCGCAGCCGTTCGACGACCGGCGGGTGGGTCGTGTGGAAAAAGCGGTAGAGCGGATGGGAGAGCGGGAAGCTTTTGTTTTCGCTCACCAGTTTTTTGAGCGCGTCCGCCAGATGCCCTGCCCCTCCGAGCTCGGCACCGCTTCGGTCGGCTTCATACTCGTTATGACGACTCATGAGACCAAAGAGCGGCATGATGAAAAAGCTCACCATCGGGAGCATCAGAAGAAACAGCATCATGACAACGTGCGGGCTTTGGGCTACGCCGAGTTCAAGATACAGCGTTTGGGGGAGATTGCCGAAAAAGGCGAACATCCCAAACAGCATCGCACCCACCATCGCGATATTTTTGTACAGATCGCCGTGGGCGAAATGTCCCAGTTCATGCCCCAGCACCGCGATCAGTTCGGCAGGAGTAAGCTTCTGGATGAGGGTATCGAACAAAATCACCCGCTTGGCTTTCCCGAGCCCTCCGAAATAAGCGTTGAGCCGCGCATCGCGCTTGCTCGCGTCGCTGACGAATACGCCGCTTGAGACAAAACCGGTTTTTTGCATCAGCTCTTCGATCTTCGATTTGAGTTCGGGGTCTTCGAGCGGCGTCACTTTATCGAAAAACAGGGCACGGACGGTGGGGAAAAACATATTGATCGCCACGACGACGGTCATGATGAACGCGAAGCTCCATAACCACCATTGCTCGCTCGAAGCGATGATCGAAGCGACGCCCCACACGACGAGGCTTCCGAACAGAACACTCAAGAAGGTTGTGATCAACGTATCTTTGACGTATTGAGCCGTGCTCGAACGGTTGAAGCCGAAACGCGCATCGATTTTAAACTTGGCATACCATCCCAGCGGAAGCGTCACAAAAGCGTTAATAAGCACCAGGCCCATTACGGCGCCGATCGTTTGGGTCATTCCGCCCTCTTCCATCAATGCGCCATCAAGCCATGCGATCATTCCTCCCATCCATGCGAGGAATAGAAAATATTCCACCATCCCTTCGATGATCGAAAGCCTCTCTTTGGCGATCGCATACGCTGCGGCATCGCGATAATCGGCTTCGCCCATCAACACCGCACCCTTGCATTTGAGGCGGTTGATGTAACCGATCTGCATCACGCTGACGTATGTCCGGATGAAAATATAAAATGTGTACACGCCTATGATCGTGGCTATCATTCACTGTCCCGTTTTTTTGAAAGGGATTTTACCATTATTTGACCGGAACTTTACCGATCGTATCTTCGACGGGAATCGAATCGTTTGCATCGCCGTAATAGTATTTAGCACCGACAAACACCGCTCCGATGAGTAATCCGATCACGATAACGGTCCAGACGATCCGTTTTTTCTCCCCTTTGAGCGTATCGTAGTCCTCAATCGAGCTGAGAGTAGGTTCATTGTCTTTCATGGGTGGTTCCTTTTTATGCAGATGATGCGATAATATTAGCCATCTTACCCTACATCGAGTTAACGAATCTCCCCTACTCTGACGGTTTAAGTTTGTTTATTGGTTCTTTTTATCGTCACGATGAACGCATTTTCAGCGTATAGTTGAGCGGAACCGTAATCCGCACGGGTTTGGGAGGTTTTGGAAAATATTCGGCTGTTTTGCGTATCAGCGCGATCGCGTCCTCATCGAGTATCGGAAATCCCGACCCGTCCACAATCCTGATGTCATCGACCTCGCCGTCATGTTTTAAACGAAACGAAATTCTGACGCTCCCTTCCTGTCTCAGGCGTACGGCCTGCGAGGGATATTTACGGTATTTCACCAACAATTCCCGAATCGTCGAAAGATGGTCGTCCAAATATTCCTTTTCCACATCGATTACAGGGACGGCCGGAACGGGTTTCGGAGCGGCTATGGATTCGGGTTGTGCCGTCTGCACCGCGCGGACAGGTTCGGAAGGGACGGCAACCGTTTTCGCTACGACCGGTTCGGGATCCTCTTTATCGATCGTCGGGGTTTCGGGTAGCGGATCGGGCCTCTTTTCGGTCAGCGGTTTGGCTTCAGGGGATTTCGGCACGGCCGTTTGCACGACCGGCGCAGTTGGCCCGGGGGACACGGCAGGAGTCAGCGCCAGTTCCAGAACAATCTCTTCTTCGGTCTCCTCCACGGGAAGGGAAGCAACCGCAACGGCAATGATCAGCGCATGCAGTAATACCGAAAATATGAACGAGCCGCGCGTTTTCATGCGTCTCTCTTCGTCACGATCGAGATTTTTTCTATTCCTTGAAGTTTCAAGCGGTCGAGAATAAAGATGAAATCGTTGAAAAACGCTTTTTTATCCCCCAATACACTCACGCTTGCGTCGCTTTTCAATGTCGAAATCGCCTGAATCAGTTCAACACGCTGCATCGCTTTGCCGTTCCAGAACATCTCGCCGCTTTCATTGACCGCGATTTCGATTTTTTGTGCAGAAGTCTCTTTCGCACTGGCGGCTTTGGGAAGATCAAGCTTGATCGCTCCCGACGCGACGAACGTCGAAATGGTCAATACGATTGCCAGCAAAACAAGGACGACGTCGATAAGGGGAACGACGTTGATCCCCTCTACCCGTTTAAGCGCGCGCATCTTCCCATGCCCCCATCAGCAGATCCATCTTCCGAAGGCACGCACTGTAGATCATCATCGACGGGATCGCGACGAGCAGTCCCAGCGCGGTTGCTTTGAGTGCCAACGACAGACCGATAACCACCGCCGAGGGTTCCATCCCACCGCTCTGGCCGATCTCGTAAAACACCACCATGATCCCCGCAACCGTACCGAGCAGGCCTACATAGGGGGCATTCGACCCGATTACCGAGATGGCCGTGAGGTTTTTCGACAGCTCCGCCTCCGCCTTGTTTTTCGTTTCGTAACTGCTGACATCCACCGAACGATAATAGAAATAACGCTCTATTCCATAGGCGAAAGCGATCACGCTCATAATTCCCAAAATTCCCAAGGTCGCATAATCGACCGCCAGTTTCAATTCTTCCATTTTTGTCTCCTGTTTGTTATGATGTATTAAGTGTCCGCCCAGGTACGGAGCAGATTGTGGTAAATGCTCGTCAGCTTGACCGTATCCTCATCGTCGCCCAGCCGCTCTCGAAACGCCATGATGCTCATGTCCAGGTCGAAGAGCAATCGGCGTCTGTCCGTCTCGCGGATCATGCTCTCCAGCCAGGTAAAACACGAGATACGCGCGCCGCGCGTTACCGGTTCGACGCGATGGACGCTTGATGAAGGATACAGAACCATATCTCCGGCGGGAAGTTTCACGATTTGCGATCCGAACGTGTCTTCAATCACCAGTTCCCCCCCGTCGTATTCTTCCGGATCGGAAAAAAAGAGGGTGAACGACAGATCGCTGCGTACCCTTTTTCCCCCACCGCGCATCGTACGGATCGCGTTGTCCACATGATTTCCGAAAGTGTTGAATTCACCCGTATAACAGTTGAATAACGGCGGAAAAATCTTTTTGGGGAGTGCCGCGGTAAAAAACAGCGCGTTGTTGCTAAGCGCATCCAGTACGATTTTCTGCAATGCGACCGCCGCTTCGGAATCTTCGGGAAGCTGAAGATTGTTTTTAGCTTTTGCCGCCTGGGTACCGCTGGTGACGTTGCCGTCCACCCACGTCGATGACGTCAATATCCGGCGACATTCCGCCACCTGTTCGGGAGTAAGTACGTTGGGTATATGGAGTAACACGGTGTTTTCCTTTGCCTGAGTTTTGATACGGTCCCACGCACCGCATGGAGCCGTATCAAAACTCCCCGGAGGGAGTCACGGATTAAAAGAATTTGTAATCGAGCGTCACCTGGGCCGTCCGTCCCGTTCCGGGTACGGCGAATCCGCCGTTGATGTAAGCCGATTCGTAATAGGTGGTGTCAAAAAGGTTTTTGACGTTCAGCTGTACCGCATAGTTTTTCTGCGTATAGCCGATCATCGCGTCGTAACGGACGTAATGGGGCGCTACGTTCGGGTTGAATGACGTTGCTCCGGAATTGGGATAGCTATAGACCGCACGGTCCCCTTTCCCCTCGATACCGCCGCCGACTTTCCATCCGCCGCCGAGTTTGTAGGTTGTCCATACGTTAAACGTGTAATCGGTTGAGTTGGGCGGTTTTTGCCCCACCACGATGTCCGATTTTCCCGGTGCGACCGCATCGACTTCGGGGTCCATCAGCGCGAGGCCGGCGAAGACGTCCCAGTTGTCGGTGATCCGGCCGGCCGCTTCGAGCTCAATACCGTCGGTATGGCGCTCTTTGGAAAGAATCGGGTTGGACGAGGCGCTCATTACGTCGGTATTGCGTTCCCACTCTTTGATGGTACGATAAACCGCGGTACGCAGCGACAAATCCCCTTCAAAAAGTTCCCATTTCGCCCCCAGCTCGTACGTTACGCTCCGCTCGGGATCGTATCGGTTTGAAAACGAATACAGATCTCCGGTCGTGTTGAACGAATTGTTCCATGCCAGATAGTAGTGCTGACGACTGCTGGGCTGATAGGACAATCCCGCACGGTAGCTCATCTCGTTATAACGGAGGTCTCCGTTTTGCGTCAGCGACGCACCGGTGTAGTAATCCATTTTCAACCAGTCTTTGCGAAATCCAGCCATCACTTTCCAGTTGGGGACGAATTCCACGACGTCCTGGGCGTAGAGGGCCCACGTATGCCCTTTGTATCCGCCGTTGATGTTGCGTTCCTTGTTACCGTAAACCGCTTTATAGGCTTCTGGGATCGACGACCCTGATTCCAGGGAATTGGGCAGTTGCGCTACCCAGGACCCGGTGGCGCTGGTACGGGAGTAAATAATGCCGTTACTGGCCACATGGCGTCCCGTTGCGGTATCGGGTAATCCGTTGGCCGGACCGTTCGCATCGCTGATGTTCGGAAAATATGACGAAAGGCCGTCATGCCCCCAACGGACCTGTTCTTCCCGCAGAAACTCGGTCCCCACGAGCGCTTCGTGTTTCATTCCGAGTGCTTCGAATTTCGTCGTAAAATCGTTTTGCCATGTATCGGTTTTCTCTTTCGCCCCGTTTCCTTTGGAACTCCGGTTCACCGACCCCGTCACCGGATCGTATCCCCCCGGGGCGATCGCCCAGTTGTCGCGCAGGTAATCGGCATGACGGATCACCGAACGCAGCTGTGTCTCTTTGGAAAACTTATGGGTATAACTGGCGGTCGTGATGTTGACGCGGTTATCCTCAAAATCGTCCGTAAATCCGTAAAACGTACTTTTATCGACATCGATGGGACGTTTGGTGGCACTGTCGAAAGGAACACCGTAATCCGGGGTAATATGGGTGTTGAGATACAAGTGCGACAGGCTGAACTCATTGTCCGTCCCCAATCCGAAAGTAATTGTAGGGGCAATGCCGTACGATTCGTTGTAAACGTCGTTTCGGGTGCTCCCCGCGTCCATCCCCATAGCATTCAGACGAAACGCCGTCGTATCGTTGAGCATCACGTTGATATCGGTCGAAGCGCGTTTATACTCATCTGTGCCGAGTGTCATCGACAGTTTCCCGAAATTTTCCGCTTCGGCGTCTTTGCTCACCTGGTTGATGACACCACCCGCCTGCCCGCGGCCGAACAACATGGCCGCGCCGCCGCGCAGAACGTCGACTTGTTCCAGGTTGAACGTATCGCGGTTGTATTGCGCAACGTCACGGATGCCGTCGAGGTATAGATCCCCGAAGGTATAAAAACCGCGCAAATTCATGTTGTCCCCGATACGCCCCCCCTCGGCAGCGTTAAAAGTGAGCCCCGATACGTTGCTGAGCGCCTCTTTGAGGGTAAATTCCGATTTATCGTGCAGCAGTTCTTTGGTAACGACGGTAATCGCCTGCGGAACATCATGCGCAAGCTGCCCGGTTTTGGCGGTTTTTGAAATACCAGGCTGATAACGCGGAAGTTCGATCTCGACGGTGTCTTGAATGTCGATCGCCTTGATCGTTGCGTTCGAATCGGCGGAATCCGCCAATACCGAACTTGCCCCGATGCTCAAAAGCATCGCACCAATTGGAAGCATCTGAGAGTTGAGAAAACGGTTGTGGTAGGCCATAAGCACTCCTTAAAAGATGAAGTGGCTGGCTACCGGCTCGAAGAGCGTTTGCTGGCTAGTTTCTATAAAAGCAATTGATAATTGATTTCAATTTATGGAACTATAGCGCATTCGGATTATTATGTCAATAGTGATAAGCATTATTAAATAAACTGCCGGGATTTACCCCGGCTTAATCAGCGTGAAGATTACCAACGCCCTTCGAGCGTCATGAGGATATAGGGGCGGGTATTTTCCCGATAAGCCTGCGTTTCGACGAGATTTCCAGAAGCATAGCGGCGGGTCGTGGTCGTAATCGTTTCGCCGGTGAGATTTTTGAGGTTGATCCCGGCTTTAAACGTCGAATCAATCCGCTTTTTGGCGTACAGGTCGAGCGTTCCGTACCCTTTTTGCGATTCGGCGATCCCGTTTTCGTCGGTCGGGTCGTCGTAAGCTCCGACGTAGCGATAGGCCGCGCCGTACGTCAGGCGGTAGGCGCTGAGCGTATGGTCAAGACCGATATTGTAAAGATAATCGTTGGTCGCTTTGATGGGGCGTTTAAAACCGTTGACGCTCAGCGAGGAGTTCTGAACCGTCGCGTTCGCGAAGATTCCCAAACCGCCCACATACGCATCAAGTGATTTTTTCAGCTCAAACTCAACGCTCCACAATCTCCCCTCACCTGCATTATAGGGTCGTTCGACGTAACGTCCCCCCTCATAGGTGGTCAGTTTTTCAATCTTGTCGTCGATTTCGCGGTAGAATCCGCCCACACTAATGATCCCTTTGTCGGCGAAATAATGTTCCAGGCGCAATTCGTAACTCAGCGCTTTTTCTTCTTTCAGGGCCGGATTACCTCTCACGTCGGGACGGGTGAGGTCGTTGAGCTCGAGCGAGCTGTCAACGGTGTCAGTCAGCTCGTCGAGACGGGGCAACCGGACTGTTTTCGAGACACTTGCGCGGAGATTATCGTCGGGGCTGAGGCGATAGAGTAGATGCAGCGAAGGGGCGAAATAATCGATATTCGACGATCCGGCGAAATCGCGTGAAACGGTTTCGTACCGTATCCCGGGAGTCACAAGGAAATCTTCTCCGATCCCCACTTCGTCCTGGAGGTAGAGCGAGCCTTTATCCTGACGCAGGCTCTGATGTACATTTGAAGTCTCGACGCCGCCGCTGAGTACCCGGATGCTTTCATCCTGCATGAGACGCTTGACCTCGGCCCCCGTTTTCACAAAGTGTTCTCCGACTACACGCGAGTAGCTTCCATCCGCTCCGAACACACGGAACAGCGAATCGTCATACTGCAGCTTCGTCCCCGAACGGTTTTCTCCTTCCGAATCGTTTTGATGGAATTTCAGTTTCCAGTCAACGAGTTCCGTCCCCGAGAGATGATGTTCTCCCGAGAGTTTTGTCCAGAGCATCATCGCGTCGCTTTCGTCACGGTTGTAAAGGGTTGTACTTAACGCACCGTTCGTATAGGTCCGCTCGTCCGCGGTAGCGCTGTTTGCGTTAAGCCCCATCGAGGCGTCGAAAGCGTATTTGTTTTTTGTATCGGGCGCATAGATCAGTTTTCCGTTGAGGCTCAATGCACGGTAACGTCCCTGCGAATCGCGCAGTTTTTCGGTCATGTTCACCGTGTCGTCAATCCGGTTTGACGCGTCGTCTTTGTGCGTATTATCGGCATATGTCGCGTTGAAGAGGTACGAATACTCTCCCGCTTTCCCCTCTCGCTGCGCAAAAACCGATCCCATCGCCTGGGCGTTGTATACGCCTCCTGTCAGTTTGGCGATCGTTTTTCCTTCCGATGACGGTTTTTTCAGGACGATGTTGACGATTCCCCCCATCGCTTCGGCGCTATATTCGGCCGATCCGTTGGTCATCACTTCGATCCGTTCGATCATTTCGGGCGAAATCTGCTCGAGCGGGTTTCCCCGTTTCGTAGACGAAACTTCTTCGCCGTCGATCAGCACTTTCGTGTATCCCTTGCCGGGAGCGCCTTTTTTCCCTTTTCCTTCGGGAACCGTGACACCGGGGGTACGTTTGAGCACTTCAAGCGCGTTCAGATCGCCGTACTGGCTCAATTCTTCGCCTTTGATGATCCGTTTGGCGATCGACTGGTCTTTACGTTCCTCGAGGACGGTATATTCTTCTTCGACTTCGATTTTATCAAGTTGGATAATCTCCTGCGCGCAAACGACAGAGAGTGAAAAAGCGGCTAGAAACAACGGACGCAGCAAAAAAATTCCTTCGGCTTACGGCGCTTTAGGCGCCGCTTATTTGGTGAGAATCAGTTTATTGCCTTTGGTAATACGGAGGATGTAAACATCGTTACCGTGGACAATCCTGATCGAACTGTCGTTTTTGAACAGTTCCTTGGATTCAATAACGATGCCATTATACTCTTTCAATGATGAGCTTTCGGTTTCCATACGTTCTCCTAGCAAGCGCATCCGCGCCGCAGCAGTCGGTGTAACGGAGGGAGCGTGGTATCGGGTTTGGGTTCACACGGAAGGTTCATAATGTGTAATTCCTTTCATCGCATTAACGGCTGCAGGTGCCGCGGCAAAAACGGTCGGTTTGATCCGCATAACGGATCCCGTCGACCATTTGGCGGATTTGGCATTCGCTGCATCCGCTCAGTCCCTTGACGCACAAAAAAGGGATATCGCTTTTTTTCGCTTCCCGCTTGAAATGGTTCATCGAGTTGTGTTTTAAAAAATCGGTCAGCATGATGATCATGTCGGTATTATGCGGAATGGTTTTATGGGACGTCGAATTCCGGCGGCTGTCCCAGTGACGCGTTTCGGTCGCACCCAGCGATTGCAACAGCGACTGAAGGCGCGTGACTTTATCTCCGCCGATGATGAGAACGGACATGTTGCACTCCTTTATTTGATAATAGATATCAAATAATACGGGTTTATCCCTTAAAATAAAATAATATTGATAATAGATATCATATTATTCTTTTTCGGCTATTTGCGTTATGATACAGACATAGCCTTCGTAATAGGAGTTATGATGCGTCAATACGAAACCTATCGGTGTAATGTCTGCGGCAACGAAGTCGAAATCCAGAAAGTAGGCGGGGGAACGTTGGTGTGCTGCGGTGAAGAGATGGAAATGACCACCGAAAACCTCACGGCGGTGAACCTGATGAAAGCGTTCGGGGGCGAGAGCATGGCCCGGAACAAATATGAGCTGTTCGCCGACATCGCACGCGATGAAGGGTGGCATGCGGTCGAACGCCATTTCCGCGAAGCGGCGTTCAACGAAATGTATCACGCTCGCGCACAATATAAAGCGTACCACAAACTGATTTACGGCCACGAGATCGATGCAACACCAGAAAATCTCGATACGGCGATGCAGGGGGAAAATTACGAGCACACGGTGATGTATCCTTCCTTCGCCGAAATCGCGACGGCAGAAGGCCACAAAGAACTTGCGCGTCTTTTCACGGCGATCGGAAAGGTCGAAGTGGAACACGAACGTGAATACGCGGCTCTCAAAGAAGCCCTGATCGCTGACGGCTTTTTCTCAAGCCCTGATGAAGAAATCTGGGTTTGTGAAGTGTGCGGACACGTTCACAGAGGGAAAAAGCCTCCTGTCGCCTGTCCGCTGTGCAAAGTAGGGCGTGAATATTTCAAACGTGAGCACCTGCACTAAACCCCCTCCTCCGGGGGGACAAGGAGTACCCCGTGAAAGAACTCTGCAAACTGGGAAAATCCGATCTGAAATCGGATTTCAAAAAAATCGTTAAAATCGTCAAAAATCCGAAATATATCTGTATCAAATGCGCGCGCGTTGCAATAGAGAAAAAATACCTGTGTGAACCGGAGAAAATGCAGTAGGGAAAGATGCGCCCACACGAACTTTTAGGTGTGAAAAAAAAGAAGGAGTGGACACAAGCGGAATTATACAGGATAAAACTTATCTTGCGGATAAGTTTTATCGCTAATCATAACGGTTACTCGGAAAACGTTTCGTAGCGGTATTGCGCTATCGGAGTATCCTCACGGTTCCCCCACTCTTTCATCGAGGCATCGTACAGACGGACGTTCTTGTATCCCAATACGCCGCTGAGGATAAAATAGTTGAATGACGTTTCAAGCCCTCCCGTACAATACACCAGGACTTCTTTGTTCTTGTCAAGTTTGTACCCCTCTTTGAATACGTTTTCAAGCATCGCTTTGGGCTTGAGGATATAATCTTTATCTACCGAATAATTCCACGAATAGCTCATGGCTCCCCGGATATGACCGTTACGCTTCACTGTCGGGGTGGGGGTTACCCCCAGATACATGTCCCCGGGTCTGGCATCGATCATCGGCAATTTTCCGAGATGGTTTTTGACATAGCCGATATCGGCGATTTTGGCCGGATCGATTTTGGCCTTATAGGCAGTCGGTTTAAGGACCGGTTCCTCCTGGGTGAGAGGCAAAGAGGCGTTCGTCCACCCTTTCATCCCGCCGTCGAGCAGTGCTACGTTTTTGATCCCGTGGTAGTTGAGAGCCCAGTAAATATAGCTCGTTTTAAGCAGGTCTTTCGGATCGTTGATGGGGGCATAGAGTACGACATCGCTTTTAGCGTCGATCCCCAGCCGGGAGATTTCCGCTTCGATCTGGGCAACCGGACGTACCGAGAGGAACGTACCGTTATCAAAACGCCATTTGGCGATTGATGTATGGGCCGCACCGGGTATGTGCCCGAGCGCGTACGAATCCCCTTCGGAAACTTCGACGATCCGGAGATGGGCATCGTTTTTGTGTTCATTGAGCCATTGCGGGGTGACGACGGGCTCGATTGCCATCAACGAGACAACCGCTGCCGCTAAAGCCGTTACAATTTTCATGCGTTTCCTTTAAAACAATTTCGCCTATGGTAGAGGGTTTTCACTTAAAGGATAATTTTTTTTCCTTTATTAACTTTCCGTTTATACGTTTTGCTTCTTTGTTAGCAAAAAACGGTGTATGATGGCGGTATGAAATACCCGGTATTGTTAATCCTTTTTTTGTTGTCGGACGTTTGCCGTGCCGACGAGCCCTACACACTCCTTTCCCCCGAGAAACAGGAAATGCTGCGCCTGGAACGCGAAGCGTACGAAGCCGAACATGAAAAGCTGCGAACCAACTGGATCGCCCCGCTCAACCTGAGCGGCACGTACGATTACGACCGTAGCGCACAAGGAGAGTTTTTCAGCACGACCGAAACCGTTTCGGGATCGATCGCACAGGATGTTTTCCGCTCCGGGGGAATTACCTATCAGATCGCCTATGCCGACGCAAAAAAAGAGCGTGAATCCCTTTCGCGACAGAAAGAGATTGCGCTACTCAACCGACAGCTCTTTATTTCGATCCTCGAATACCGCAAAGCCCTCTTCGAAAAAGAGCAAACCGCTCTCAAACTCAAAAATAAAGAGATCGAAGTTGCGATCAAACGCCATCTTTTCGACGCTGGCAAAGCCGACATCACCGAGCTCAACAACGCTTTGATGGAAAAAAGTGCCGAACTCAAATCGCTCGCCGCTATAGAGTATTCGATCGCCGAACAGCGCTACGAAATTGCCAAAATCAGCGATGTAGCCGCCGATTCCTTTGAGCTTCCGCGGTTCGAGCTCATCGATCGCAAAGCCTACCTCGACGAGGAACTCGACCTCCGCTACACCCGCGCCAACACCCAGACGCAACGTTACGCTTATGAAGTGACCGCATCCGACTACCTTCCCTCAATTGCCCTCAACGCCGCGCTGGGATACCGCCGTTACGATCCCAAAGAGCGTACGGGCGACTACGACGGACACTATTACAATACCGGCATCTCGCTCACGCTGCCGTTGAGCTATAACGCTTCGTCGACGGTGCAGGAAGCCAGAGCCCTCTATCTCAAGGAAGCGGCCTCTGTCGCCGACAAACGGCGGTCTCTGGAGGGATCATACGCACAGGCGGTCGAAAAAATCAAAAGTTTCGAGGAGACGATCGCCCTCATCCGGCGCAATCTATCCCTTTACGATGACCTGATCGGCGCGATACGCTCTGGGGTAGAGGCCGGAACGAAAACCGGCTACGATCTTCAGACGCTTCAAAATTCCCGCTCAATCGAGGAATTTGATATTCGTATCTACGAAATCGATATCCAAATCGAATTGGCCAAACTCCATTTTGCACTCAATCCCTCCAAGGAACTGCCATGAATTCCGATCCGATCCGACAAACTTTGGGACTTGACACCCCCCCGGAGCGCACACGTAAAAAACGGATTGCCTGGATTGCCGCGGCGGCCGTATTGACCGTCGGATCGGGCATATGGTATCAAAATACCAAAGTGACACCCCTAGAATATATGACCGAACCGGTTACCATCAAGACCCTCACCACCAGCGTCTCGGCAACGGGGAACCTCGAACCCACCAACACCGTCGAAGTGGGCATCGAAGTTTCCGGGACGATCGAAGCGGTGAACGTCGACTATAACGACCGCGTCAAAAAAGGGGAAGTGATGGCACGGCTGGATACGACGAAACTCCTCGCCCAGGCCGTCGGTTCCAAAGCCTCCCTCGAACGTTTCCGGGCCAACATCGCCGAAGCCGAAGCCGCGTACCGAAATGCCCGCACCGAATTGGATAGGGTGATGAAGATGGCGGCGGCAACCCGCGGGAACTACCCCTCTGCGCAGGAAATCGATGATGCCCGCACTGCCGTCGAAAAAGCCCATGCCCAGGTCGCAGCCGCAAAAGCGCAGGCGGAGCAGGCCCGCGCCCAGCTCCAGACCGATGAAGAGAACATCCGCAAAGCGACCGTCGTCTCTCCCGTAGAAGGGATCGTCCTCGAACGCAAAGTCGAGCCGGGGCAAACGGTCGTCGCATCAATGCAGACCCCGGTCCTCTTTACGATGGCCGAAGACCTCAGCGTCATGAAAGCGATCGTCAGCGTCGACGAAGCCGATATCGGGGAGGTCAAAGAGAATCAAAAAGTAGAATTCACCGTCGATGCGTATCCCAACCGGATCTTTGAAGGGATCATCACGCAGCTACGCCTGAACTCCCAGATCGTCAACGGCGTCGTTACCTACGACGCCGTGGTAAAAATCGATAACAAAAAACTGCTTTTGCGGCCGGGAATGACCGTTTCGGCCCGCATCGTCACCGGAACCTATCCCGCTCAGCTTACCATCCCCAACGCGGCGCTGCGGTTTACCCCCGATTCGGAAAAAGGGGACGGGGTCAAAAAAGCAAAACCCCTCTCCTCGGGGAATCTCCGATACGTCTGGACGCTGCGCGATGGGAATCCGCTCAAAACAGCCGTAAAGATTATCCGTACCGACGGTTCGTCGACTGCGGTCACCTCGACGTCACTCAAAAAAGGGGACGCCGTTATCGTCGGCACCCGGGAAAAACACTGATGGCACCCTCCTCCCAAACGCTCATCGAACTGCGAAGCGCGGTCAAGTCCTACGGCGAGGGGGAGGCCGCGGCCTATGCCCTGCGCGGGGTCGACCTCCGGATCGGGGCGGGAGAATTCGTCGCCATCATGGGGCCCAGCGGTTCGGGAAAATCGACCGCCATGAACATCATCGGATGCCTCGACACACCTAGCGACGGACACTACCTCTTCGAAGGGGTCGACGTCGGGGCACTGACACGCGATCAGAGGGCTCTGCTGCGGCGCAACTACATCGGGTTCATTTTTCAGGGGTTCAACCTGCTGGGAAAAACTTCTGCGGTCGAAAACGTCGAGCTTCCCCTCCTCTACCGCGGATTCGCGGCGGAAGCGCGGCGGGAAAAAGCGCTCGAAGCACTCCGCAGCGTCGGGCTTGAACACGTTGCCCACCATACCCCTGCCGAACTCTCCGGAGGCCAACAGCAACGGGTCGCCATAGCCCGGGCCATCGTCACCGACCCGCTCATCCTGCTGGCCGACGAACCCACCGGGAACCTCGACTCGGCCAAAAGCATCGAGGTTATGGAGCTTCTGGCCTCTTTTAACCGTGAGCGGGGGATCACGATCATCATGGTAACCCACGAAAGCGATATGGCCGCATACGCCTCGCGCACCGTCCGCTTCCGCGACGGGTTGATCGACGGAGCCGGCGCATGATCTGGAACGCTTTTTTGCTGGCTTTGCGTGAAATACGCCGCAGCGCCATGCGCTCGATCCTCACCACCCTTGGGATCGTGATCGGGGTTGCGTCCGTCATCGCGATGGTAATGCTCGGCGACGCCACGACCGCCTACGTCACGAACAGTATTTCCAAACTGGGGACGAACATGCTCGTCGTCATCCCGGGGCAGGAACGTCGCGGCCCCCCCAGCAGCGACCTGACCGCCAAACGTTTCACCCACAACGACGTCGAAGCCCTCAAGCACGAAATCGACCGCATCCGCGGCGCCGCCCCGGTGGGGTCGATTTCGATGCATGCGGTGTACGGCAACCAGAATTATTCCACGACCGTCGAGGGGAGCGACAACGACTACTTTACGATCAAAGACTGGGTGTTTGCTTCCGGACGGCCCTTTTCGGACGCGGAGCTTCAGGGGGGAAAAGCGGTCTGCGTCATCGGCGAAACGGTTCGGCGCGAACTCTTCGGCAACCAGCCTCCCCTGGGTGAATCGATCCGGCTGGAGAATTTTTCCTGCGAGGTGATCGGCGTCCTCGAACCTAAAGGGGCAGCGATGTTCGGGATGGACCAAGACGATATCGTCGTGGTGCCGATCCGTATGTTTCAGCGCCGTATCAGCGGGAACCAGGATATTTCCCGCATCATGATCTCCGCCGAATCGGCATCGGCGATCGAAGCGGTCAAAAGTTCCGTTACCCTTTTAATGCAGGAGCGACGCCGCATCCAGCAGGGGGAAGAAGACGACTTCAACGTACGCGACATGCGTGAAATGGTTCAGACCCTCTCCTCGACGACGCAGATGCTCACCATCTTGTTGGGAGCCGTAGCGGCCATCAGCCTCCTTGTGGGGGGGATCGGGATCATGAACATCATGCTCGTCTCCGTCACCGAGCGGACCCGCGAAATCGGCATACGCCTCGCGATCGGGGCATTGGAGCGCGAAGTGCTGCTTCAGTTTCTCGTCGAAGCGATCGTCCTCTCATCGCTGGGCGGTATCATCGGGGTCGTGCTGGGCGTCGGGGCGGGGATCGCGATCAGCCTGTTTTTCGACCTGCCGCTCATTTTCAACACTTTCATCATCCTCGTCGCTTTTTTGTTTTCGGCCCTCGTGGGGATCGTGTTCGGATATTTCCCCGCGCGCAAAGCGGCACGGCTCAATCCGATCGACGCTTTACGTCACGAATAAATCGGACGATATTATAATATTCAGACAAAGGAGCGCATCATGAAAATCGGTTCCGAACACCCCTCGGCGAATCCCTACGTCCAAAAAGGGATTTCAGCGGATGAAACCAAACGCGAAGAGTTCAAAGAAAAGGTCAAAAGCGGTGAGATCAGCGGTAAAAAACTGACCGAAGCGTATCTTGTCGAATACACCCAAAAAGCGCAACAAAACAGTGCGGACAATTTTGCCGCGCAAGGCGGCGTGTTCGATTTGAAAAAAGTGCGTGATCTGCTCGAGACGATCGATTTCGAAGCGATCGGATACGATGGCAAGCCGATTGCCGACATGACCCCCGAAGAAGCGGCCGCACTGGTTTCCGAAGACGGGTTTTTCGGGATCAAGCAGACTTCCGAGCGGGTAGCCGGTTTCGTCATTTCGGGAGCGGGAGAAGATCTGGAGCGCCTCAAAGCCGGACGAGAAGGCGTTGTCCGCGGCTTCGAGGAAGCCGAGGCGATGTGGGGAGGAAAACTGCCCGACATCTCCTATCAAACGCAGGAGCGGACCCTTGCCCTTATCGACGAAAGGATCGCCGCACTCGGCGGCAACCTCCTCGATACGAGCATCTGACCCCCCTTACTGCGGAGTCCGGCAATACGGACAGCTTTTCGCGGCGACAGGAATTTCCATCCCGCACTCCCCGCACGTTTTGCCCGTCGGTGCAGCCGGTTCAGGGGCTGGTTCGGCCGCTTTGAGCCGGTTGTATGCTTTGACCATCATAAACATCACAAACCCCAGAATCGTAAACGAAATCACGTCGTTGAGAAACACCCCCACTTTGATGGCGGGTGCCCCTGCCGCATCCAGCGCTGTGAGGGAAGTATATTCCTTCCCGTCAAGCGCGATAAAAAGGGACGAAAAATCGACCCCGCCCATCAGCAGCCCGATCGGCGGCATAATCACGTTGGCAACCAGCGATTTGACCACCGTCCCAAACGCCGCACCGAAGATAAATCCGACCGCCATGTCGACGACATTCCCCGTAATGAGAAACTTTTTGAACTCCTGAAGCATCGGCAACTCCTTGAAATATGGGATCAATCCGCGCTAACGTCCCTGAGGCGTTCGCGGATCGCCAGAAATTCATCCAGATGGGCGAAAAAGATATCGATCAGTCCGGGGTCGAAATGTTTACCCCTCTCTTCTTTGAACAGGGCGAAAATCTTTTCGTCCGTCCACGCTTTTTTGTATACCCGGTCGCTTCCAAGGGCATCAAACACATCCGCCAGTGCGGTGATACGACCGTAGATATGGATCTGTTCTTCTTTCAAACCTCTGGGATAGCCGCTGCCGTCCCATTTTTCGTGATGTTCATAAGCGACGATCGCGGCAGTCTGCAAAAGAGGACGCTGCGAGTGCTTGAGCATATCGTACCCCAATTCCGCATGCGTATCCATAATACGCCGCTCTTCGTCGTCGAAACGCCCCGGCTTGTTCAAGATCGCGTCGGGGATCGCCACTTTTCCGATATCGTGCATCGGCGACGCCTGCTTGAGCATCTCGGCTTCCTCTTCCGCCAGTCCGTAATATAGGGCCAGCAGTTTGGAGTACTCCGCGACACGCCGGACGTGGTTTCCCGTCTCCTTGGAGCGGCTTTCCCCGATCGATCCCATTGTAAAAACGACTTCGCGCTGGGTATCTTCGATCTCTTTGTTCAGCGCGGTAATCTCGCCCAGTGCGCTGTCCATCCCCCGGATCATCGTATTGAAGGCATCGGAGAGCTGTCCGATCTCATCTTCGCGATCAACCCTGACCTGCTGCGTATAATCACGGGTACGGGTGATCTGCTTTGCGGTTGCGGAGAGGGCGATAACGGGGCGGATAAGCCCCTTGGCGATAAAATACGCCGCAGTCGCGATAAAAAGGGCTCCAAGAACCAACAGTACAAGGAACCACCGTTCGTACTTGTACAACAGACGATAGGCAAACGCTTTTTCCTCTTCGAGAACTACCGTAAGTTCAGGTTTTCCGCTCAGCTTTCGGGCCACCTGCAGCGACTCGCCGAATTCGGAGGGACGCAGATCGATTGTGCCGTCTTGATGGCGGAGATAATAATGGCGCTGCGGCGTATTCGAAAAAAAGCGGCTGAAATTTTCCATCCGGTAATCCACCTTCAGCCACCCGATTCGTTCTCCCGTAAACGCCGACGTGATGGGTACGGAATAAAACGGGGATGATTCAATGCTTTTCCCGATCATCCCAAAATCGCTCGAAGCGATCACGCGGTTGTTCAGATCGACCGCGTAAAAATCTCCCTTTAGCTTGATGTCGTTCTTCTTCGCTAAAAGAGTATTCCCGATCCGGCGGTCGAGATCCAGCGTATACATGTCGTTCATCAAATCGGATTTGGCGATGAACGCCATATCTTTTTGCATGGTTGCCAGATGCTGGTCGATCCGCTCGACCGTCAGACGCAGCTGGGTGTTCATCTCTTCCGTTACCGCGTTGTACTGCTCCTCACGAAAAGAATTCCCCAGCAAAAACATCGTAGCGATGTAGGGGACAAGGCTGACGCCGAGAAAAAAGAGGATCGTTTTGATTTTAAAACTCATACACGGCCTTTACTTTGGCGTCCACCATCGATCCGGGCAGATAGCCGATCGCCCCCTCCACATTTTCGACAAACGCTTTCACCGATTCGAAAGACGGCTGTGTCAGGGGAGGAGTAACCCCCTGGAAATGCTGCTTGACCCAGTAAGCGTTCAAGCGGTTACGATCCATCCCGAGCACTCTGGATTCGAAAGCGGCGCGCACCTCATCGTGCCCCAGTACGTTGACGGGGATCGTTTTTTGTTCGCCGAGGCTTCGACGTTTCTGCAAAAAAACATCGCGGATCTGTGAAACGCTCAACGCGCCGAAGGATGATTTTTTTGAAACGACCACCACGTATTCCGCCCCGTTCGACATACAGACCAGACAAGCCGCCAGCACGATCGCTTTCATCAGAACAACACCGCAAACGAAAATAAAAACCGGTTTTCGTCGTTTTGGGAGTGCCACTGGTACTCCCCCTTGAGCGAAACCGGATAGATCGGACGGTAACTGTACCCGATGATCCCGATATGATCACGATAATCGTCGTGACGACGGTCATAATACTCGTATCGGGCAACTGCGGCGTGTTGCGGCGTAAACCGATAAAGCCCCTGTAGATAGCCCGCATAGGTGTCGTCGTCTCCGCCTACGCGATACGCTGTTCGCGCGGCAATCGCTTCGGCCGTAACGACGCACGCTTCATTTTCGTATTTCAGATTCGCCTGAACGAACCGCGTACGTTCGCCGCCGGCCGACGCGATATATTCCCCGACGCTTCCCCCTCCGTTCCATTCCCAGGAAAACTCTTTCTCCAGAGCCAAGCCGTAAAAATGGGTATTGGGGATATTGATGTACTCTTCGTCCATGTCATGGGTGCTTTGAGCGAAAAAATGGTAATTGAGGTTGTCTGCACCCGGAACGTATCCGTTGACGTCGATCCCGGTCAAAAACTTCGGAAACAACAGTTTGCTGTAGAGAGGGTTTGAAGTCGTGTCGCGCAACACATTGATCGGTTCACGGTTCCAGTATCCGATGGGAGTGATCTGTTTCCCGAATCGGACGTTAAAAGCATCGTTAACCCACAAATCGCCGTAAAGGCGTTCGATATGGAACTTACGATCGCTGTTCTCATTGCCGTCGGTGAAATCTTTTTGATAAAACCCAACGGCTTCGAGTTCGGCAAGATACGACAGCGCCGGAGTAAGATCCCCGTACGCCATCACCGCGACATCGTCCGCGGTAAACCGGTCGCGCGTCCGGCTCGATTCGAATTCGGTCGAAAAATAACCGCCCACATTGAGCGAATCGCCAAGGCTAAATCCGCGTCCGAGTTCGTAAGACTCCCCATACAGCGAGGCTGCCACCATCGGGATACACCATAACCAGCGGGGATATCTACGCACTTTCCTACCTGCTTTCACCGTTTTTTTCCTGCTTACACGCCCTAGGGATCAATGTTTGTGTTTATGCTTGTGTTTGTGGTGTCCCTTATGCAGGCCGTTATCGCGATGTCCCCGATCATCATCCACCGCAACGGCCGATGTTCCTACCCGCACCTGGGCAGAAGGCTGAACTGAGGATTTGCTGCTTCCGGCCGCAGCGCCGACGGCACCGCCGAGCCCTCCGCCGATCACCGCACCCTCTTTGCCTCCGACCGCCGATCCCACAGCCGATCCCGCCGCTGCTCCGATCGCGCTGCCCAACACGGCCGAACCGTCAATCTGAGCGGCATGAGCCTGCATGCTCAGCAGCAGAGCCGATACTCCGAGAATGGCTTTTGTACGGCTTTTTTTCATTCTGTAATCCTTGTATTCCATAATTTTACAAAAATTTTACACTAAAAAGAGACAATATCCCCACGATGCAAAAGTTATTTTTTATTATTAAAATAACACTCATGCCATTTGGTTAATAAAACTTTCAAGCTATTCTGAATTATAATGACCGCTTAGCAATCCATAAGGATAATTAATGCAAAACCCTTTTCCTGCCGATCGGGTTCATGTTCACGACATACTCAAGCATATGCCCGATGGGATGTTTACCCTCGATACGAACCTCATCATCCGGTATGCCAATCCCGCATTTTGCAAACTGCTCGGATTTGAGGCAGGGGAACTAATCGGTTCATCCGTAACCGAACATCTGGAAAATCTCGACATTCTCAGCAGCTGTATCGACAGTATCAATGCTCACGGTCATTGCAACGACCAGGAAACGGTCTTTAAACGCAAAGACGGAACAAACGTCCATATTTCCAAAAACGTCCAGGCGTTGTATGATGATCAGGGGACCATCCGTACCATCGTCGTCAGCATACGGGATCTGACGCACCTGCATGAACTCAACAAAGAGCTCTCCCTTTCAAAAGCAGAATTACAGCGCTACACTGATGATCTGAAAGGGATCGTGGACAACCGGACCCGCGAACTCACCTACCGCCTTTTTTACGATTCCCTCACCCGTCTTCCCAACCGCACCAAACTCATCCACGACACCGAGAATCTTGAACAGCCTTATGCGATCGTCGTTTTAAACATTGACCGTTTCGGGGAAATCAACAGCTTTTACGGCCATGAGATCGGTGACGAGCTTCTCGAAAGCGTTGCCGAACTGCTGGACGAGCTTTCCAAGCAGATGAGCGGCAGCACCCTCTATAAACTCCCGGTGGACGAATACGCGCTGCTGATCACCGCGCCCCCCTCGCGCGAAGAGCTCGAAGCGTTCACCGCTTATGTGGTCGAACAGATCGCCCAAAGCAACTTCCGCATCCAAGATCACGACATGAACCTCAACGCAACGGCAGGGATCGCGTGTTCGAACGATCTGACCGACACGCGCCAAAGCGTACTTTTGCGTGCCGGAATGGCCCTCAAACTGGCCAAAAAAAGACGGCGCAACTACATCGTCTACGACCCGTCCCTGCACATCAAAAAAGACTACGAAAAAAATATACGCTGGATCAAACGGCTGCGCGAAGCGATCGAAGAAGACCGCATCGTCCCCTACTATCACCCCATCGTAAACGCCCGAACGCTCGAAATCGAAAAATACGAAGCGCTGGTGCGGATCATCGAAGATGACGGTTCGGTCGTCACGCCGTTTCATTTTCTCGAAATTTCGAAAAAAGTGAAACTCTATTATCATGTCACACGGATCATGATCGACAAGGTGTTCGAAGCGCTTCGGCAGAATCCGGGAAAAATCTGTTCGATCAACCTCTCGATCGAAGACATCCACAACCAGTCGATGTACGCCTACATCATCGATAAAGTCCGCAACTGCGCCTATTCCCCGCAGCTCATCTTCGAGATTCTCGAATCCGAGGGGATCGAGAACTACGACGTCGTCAATGCTTTCATTACGGAAGTCAAAAAATACGGGGTTAAAATCGCCCTGGACGATTTCGGGGCGGGATATTCGAATTTCGCCTACATCAGCCGGCTCGACATCGACTACGTCAAAATCGACGGTTCCATCATCCGTGACGTCGATACGAACCGAACCTCGCAGATAATCCTCGATACGATCCTCGATTTCGCCTCCAAACTCGGCGTCGAAACCGTGGCTGAATTCGTCAGTTCAGAAGCAATCTGCCACTACCTTCAGACGCTGCCGATCAATGCGATGCAGGGGTATTATTTCGCAAAACCCGCCCCCTCTATGGAAGGTTAGTTCAAAGGAGCCTTGGTGATCCGCGAAAGCGGTTCGTTTACGGCGAACACCCTGGAGCGGATCCCCTGAACCCCGAAGCTCTCAAGACGCGCAGTGTGCATCGCCAGATACGCTTGGGCCGATGCGGTGTCTTCAAACAGGTAAATCCCCCCCGCTTGGCCGGTCTCGCGGTTTTCGGTCCACATTTTCCAGATCAGCCCCTTTTCTTGCGCAATCGACTCGGCCAGCCCCGCAAACGCCTGTGCCATCTCTTCGCCGTAGGGTCCCGAATAGGGAAAATCGATCTGCAATAATACGTTCATTCGTCATCCTTGTGATTTTTCGAACAGTATAGCAAAAGAATCATAACCCCCGTTAAACTCCCTTCCGCTATAATTCGCCCCATGAACAGCGAGCAAGCACTTTTCACGATCGATCCCACACCTGCCCTTCCGACCCGCCGATGCCGTCTTTTGGCCCGTGCATTGGGATACGGCCTCAGTTACGGGAACTATCTCGTTGCCGGACTCGTGTGGACGCAAAGCGACTGGTTTATCGCCATCGGTTCCCTGCTGCTGGGGTTCATCGTGTTCGGGATCGTTCGCAGTAAACTGCGTGCCGATTCCATCCCGATCGCACAGCGTGAAATGTCCTACACCGACTACGCCATCGCGTCGTGGTATCTCTCGCGCCATACCTGTTTTAGTCTCCCTAAGGAATAATCTTCATGGCATTAGTCGATCTGCTCGGTGTCTCCAAACACTACGAAGCCCAGAAAATCTTAGAGAACGTCAACTTCCACATCGACGAAGGGGAACGGGTCGTCATCGTCGGCAAAAACGGCAGCGGCAAATCGACCCTGATGAAAATCGTCGCGGGAGTTCTCGACGCCGATGAGGGGGAGCGGATCACCCGTCAGGGGATCCAGATCAAAATGCTCTCGCAGATACCCGTTTTCGATCCGGAGCATACGGTACGCGAAGCGATCGAAGCGGGGCTTGGGGAACTCAGAACGGCCAAAATCCGTTTTGACGAGATCTCCCTATTACTGGCCGAACGCTTCGACGATACCGCACTGCTCGAAGAGCAGTCGCGCCTGACCAATTTTCTCGATCACCACAACGCATGGAACCTCGACGACAAAATCGAACGGGTGATGCAGCATTTCATGCTCAAAGAGTACGAAACGAAAAAGGTGAACCTCCTCAGCGGGGGAGAACAGCGACGGGTCGCACTGGCCTCACTGCTGCTCCAAAAACCCGATATTCTCCTTCTTGACGAGCCGACCAACCATCTCGACGTCTACATGGTCGAGTTTCTCGAAGAGCTGATCCTCAAAGAGCGTTTCACCCTCCTCTTCATCTCGCACGACCGTTATTTCATCGATCAGGTCGCGACAAAGACGATCGAGGTCGAAGAGTGCGTCCTGCGCGAATTCAACGGAGGATACAGCCATTATCTCGAGCAAAAACAAGAGCTCCTGCGGACGATGGCGCAGCAGCATGAAAACCTACTCAAACTGCTCAAAGCCGAAAACGAATGGCTCCGCCGAGGGGTCAAGGCGCGATTGAAACGGAACGAAGGGAGAAAGCAGCGGGTGCTGGAACTGCGCGAACAGGCCAAGCACAACCCTTCCAAAATCCGTAAAATGAAACTCGAACTCGAACGCGAGGCCAAACACTTCAACCGCGCCGACGGGGTAAACCGCCAGAAGATGCTTTTCGAGATCGATCACCTGGGGCTGAAACTGGGCGATAAAACGCTGATCCGCGATTTTTCGACCCGGATCCTTCAAAAAGACGTTATCGCCGTCGTCGGCCCCAACGGCAGCGGAAAATCGACGCTTCTCAAAGCGTTGTTGGGACGGCTCAAACCCACATCCGGTGCCATCAAGCAGGGGGAGTTTTCGATCGGCTATTTCGACCAGCACCGCGAGATGCTTGATGATTCCAAAAACCTGATCGAAACCTTCTGCCCCAACGGCGGAGACCGTGTACAGGCCCAGGGACAGGATTTCCACGTCTACGGCTATCTCAAAAACTTTCTCTTTCCCCGCGAGTTTCTCGATAAAAAAATCGGCATCCTCAGCGGCGGGGAGAAGAACCGCGTCGCCCTGGCACTGCTCTTTACCAAAAAAGTGGACTGTCTGATTTTGGACGAACCGACCAACGACCTCGATATCCCGACGATCAATATCCTCGAAGAGAAGCTCCAGAACTTCCCCGGAGCGGTCATCCTGGTCAGCCACGACCGCTATTTCGTCGACAAAATCGCGAAGAAACTCTTCATCTTCAAAGGGGACGGGACCATCGAGGAGAGCTACAAGCCCTACAGCGAATACCTCGAAGACGAAAAAGAGCTACAAGAAATCGATGCGATGGAAGCGGAATTTTCCAAACCCGGCGCGGCGGCGTCCAAACCCGCTTCCGATAAACCCAAAGCGCTCAAACTAAGCTACAACGAACAAAAAGCGCTTGAACGGCTCCCCGCCCTGATCGAGGCGCTGGAGGCGAAGATTGACGAGCTAAACGCCGCACTGGCCGACCCGAAACAATACGAAAAAATCGGGATCACGGTTTTGGCGGCCGAGCTTGAAAAAATCAAAGCGGAATACGAAGAAAAAGTAGATGAACTGCTGAGTATCGAAGAAAAAATCGAGGAGATCGAAGCGCTGAAAAACCTCTAGCGCTTCGACGGTCCGAAAAGGGGTCAACGCCCCCCTTTTCCTTTCATCATGCCGCCTCCCATGCCTCCGCCGGAGCCTTGCATCATCCCTTTGCCTTTTTGCATTCCCTGCATATTCTGACCTTGTCCCTGCATCATTCCCTGCCCCTGGCCGTAACCCATACCTTTACCCTGGCTACCCATTTGCTGGGAAGTTTTCCCCGGAACATTTGCGAATTTTTCTTTCTGCTCGGCAGTCATCGTCTGCTGACGGTTCATCAGTTCGTTATGAAGCTGCTCGCGTTCTTGCTGGTTGTGCAAATGGCCCCGCTGTCCAAGCAGTTCGTCGGTACTCATGTTTTTGAAACGGTTCTGGTTCTCGTTCTGGATCTGTGCCTTCACCGGCTCTTCGGCCCACCCCGCGCTGCACAGCAAAAGAGACGCCGTGACGATCGATACCAATGTTTTCATGCTAAACTCCTTTTGAGTATATCACCTCATTGTAATAGAGTTTTGTTAAATTATGGTTAAGAAAATTAATCTGCTTCGACGTCGATGACAAATTTGTCCTCCATGAACGCTTTGGCCTCTTTTTCGCCCATCGTCGCCGACTGGAGCAGAAAATTCTGAACCTGCCCCATCGTATGGGCGTTTTTGTTTTCTCCGCGCAAAACGATCTCGTCGGCTTCTCCGCGAAGCATCGCGACCATTGCCCGGATCAGCTCTTTTTCAACCATTCCCGAAGCAACCGCCAGATCGGCTTCAAAACGTTTGGCGATGGTGTGGTTGATCGCTTCGGACGCTTTGGTTTTATCCCCCATATCCGACGCTTTGAGGCCGAATTCTTTCAAAAATGCGGCCTGTTCGGCAGGACTGAGAAGAGTCATAAAGCTTTTGACCGATTCGTAGGTGACATCCGATACCGCCCGATTTTCTACGCTCAGCGAGAAGTTCTCCAGGATCATGGAATCGGGTTTCCCCGAGACGATGTCGCGCGCTTCCATCGAAAATTCGATCGGCATGATCGCGTTGTCGATCGCAAAACGTTCGATTTCGATCTCTTTGATCAGTGCGGAGTTCCCTTCGATTTCCCCTTCGATGGAGATGTTCATCGTACTGAGTTTCTCAAGAGTGCTTTGCTGGAAAGCGTTGCTGACGTTTTCGGCAACCATCTGCGCGAGCATCGGTTTGGGAAGAGCGATCTCTTCGATTTCGATATCGACCGACGCATCGACGCTTCCCCCTTCCGAAAACGCTTTCAGCGCTTCGAACTCCTCGACATCCCCCAGACGGAGTTTCTTGATCGAGAGCTGCTCCTGTCCGAGCATTGAGAGGCGGATCCCTTCGATTTCGCAATCGGTCCAGATGACCCCGCTGCATTCGAGGGAATCGTAGCGCATCTCCCCGCCGACGAGCAAAAGGTTTTGCTGGTATTCGCCGATCGCTTTTTCAAGTTCAGCTTTGACCCGTTCGTTTTTGTAATGGGACAAAGCCCCTATTCCGGCGACAAGGATCGCAGCGGCCACCGAAAGATGGATTTTGTATTTTTTGTAAAATGGCTCCTCCGGGATCAGAGCTGTAGGTTGGCTTTCAACGGCGGTTTCTTCGGCGGGCAATGGTTCGTTCACAAATATCCTTAGACGGTTAATGGCTTTTGGCGAGTTGGGAAAAATCGATCTCTTCGGAACGATTTTCGGCCTTTTGTTTGTCCTGTTCGTAACTTCCCGTCGTAAAAACGACTTCGGCCCCTTTATTGAGCGTGCACCCTTTGATGCCGGGTAAGCAGGGGACGTTTAGCAGTTTGCAAAAACCTTTGGCGTCATGCTGGCAGGTCCATCCCATCCCCTAAACCCCTATTTTTCGTAATCGACCACTTTGGAGAGAAGGGTCACCTCTTTGATCACGCCGACCACTTCCTGATGGGCCGGATGGGGAGCGTACGCATCCAATCCCGCCTGATCGTCGAACGTGGAAACCAGCACCATGTCAAACGAACGCTCGCTGCGGCTGACGTCGATCCCGACTTCCATGCTCTTGAGCGTCGCGATTTTCGCGGGCAGTGCTTCGAGCATCGTTTTCACCCGGGCCATATTGGCCTCTTTGTTTTCCTCTTTGAACTGGAACATGACGATGTGTACCAACATAATTTTACTACCTCTCTATCAAATCTTTTAAACTCTGGCGGGGGGATTTGCCTTCCAAAATCGCATACACTTCTCCGGCAATCGGGAGATAAATGCCGCGGGAAAGGGCGATTTCGTGCAGTGCGTAAGCGGTTCCGATCCCCTCGCTCACCTCTCCGATGGCGGCACAGACGGCCTCTTTGCTTTTCCCTTCGGCCAATCCCAGACCGACCCGGTAATTACGCGACATCGGCGAACTGGCGGTAAGAAACAGATCCCCCGCCCCGCTGAGCCCGAGAAAACTCTCTTCGCGGGCGCCGTAAGCACGGCCGAACCGTTCCATCTCGACGAGTCCGCGCGCGATCAGGCTCGCGGCGGCGTTGTGCCCCAGTCCCAACCCTTCGCAGATTCCCGCCGCGATGGCGATCACGTTCTTGTACGCCCCGGCGACTTCGGCCCCGATCACGTCATCACTCGTATAGGTACGAATGAACCCCGGGAAAAGGGAAGCGAACGCATCCGCCGTCTGCGGCGAGCGCGAATTAACGACGAGCGCGGTGGGGAGCTTGCGCAATACTTCCGAAGCGAACGAAGGGCCTGAGAGAAACGCCAGATTCTCCTCGGGGACGTATTCGGAATAGATTTCGTTCAGGAAACGGCCGCTGGAGGCTTCGATCCCTTTGGCCGCGACCAGTACCTTTTGTCCCGAATAGACGAAATGTTCCTTTAACCACTGCGCCACCTGCTGAGCCGGAACGGTGACGATCAGGTAAGGGCGTTCGAGCACTTCACAAAGGGGGCGGAAATTGCTCATCTGGCGGGGAGTGCGCGACGTGATGATGACGTCGTTTTTTTCGCCCATCGCGAAGCTGAGGGCTTCCCCCCATTTCCCCGCTCCGATTACCCCCACTTTTGTCATCTCTTCTCTCCCATCGCGTCGCTCAATGCCGCAATTTTATCTTCATATCCCGCGACAATCAAGAGGTCGTGGGGATCAATGTGGTGATTATGCCCTTTGGAGGTGAAACTAAACGTGGCGGAAAGTTCCTGATCGACGATCGCCAGTACCAGAACGTCGTATTCGCCCGCCCAATCGATGTCATAGAGATGCTTCCCGACCAGGAACGATCCCTCGGGAACCGCCAGCTGAACGATTTTGAGGGCGCTGTTTTCGTAAAGGATATCGTGCAGCACTTCGCGCACCGTCGGTTTTTCGAGCATCTCGTCGATGATCCCGGCGGTGATCTGCTGGGTTGCGAGTACTTTGTTCGCCCCCGCGCTTTTAAGTTTGGCGGCGCTTTCGTTGTCCTGGGCCAGTGCGATGATGGTCAGATCCTCGAAGACCGAGCGGAGCGAAATGGTCAAAAAGACGTTTTCCGCGTCGTTATCCAATGCGCAGAACACGATCAGGCTGTCGGGGTCAAAACGCTCTTCGATACTCCGCCACTCTTCGCTCAAATCGAAAATTTCGGTTTCGAATCCCCTCGTTTCGGCGGAGGCTTTTTCGGTGTCGTTCATGACGTACACGACGAAAGAGGAGTATTCGGGTGCGATCTGCATCGCGATCTCTTTGGCGTATTCGTTGAATCCGAAAACGATCGCGCCTTTTTTTCTCATCGGTTCCCCTTGTGATAGAGTGCCGTTTTGAATTCATCGATCAGCATCCGGCTGCCGATGACGATGGCAACGTCCCCCTGAGCGATCGGGGTGTTGAGCGAAGGGTTGAACACGAACGCTTTTTCCGCAGTCGCGTAGATCCCCAGGACAATCAGCCGCGTATGAAAAAGTTTCTGCCGCGACGTTTCGAAAAAACGCGCCGCCCCGACCGGATCGAGCGCGATCTCTTCGATCACGACGCCGTTGTTTTCGCTCCGCAACGCATGAATCACCTCAAACGCGACGGGACTGCCGCTCATCTCCTTGCTCACCAGCCCGATCAGCTCCTGGGTATAGACGATCTCGTTGATCCCAGCAAGAGCAAGCTTACGCCGGTTTTCGCGGTGTACGAGAATCGACAGAAGCGGTACGGAGGCGGAGAGTTCGCGTATCGTCAGCGCCGTATAGACGTTGAGGACGTCGCTGGGCTGCAGCAAAATGGCCGCGATCACCTGACGGTCGAAATCGACCCGCAGCATCCGGTAGGAGTGCAGACTCGCCGGGTCGCAGGCAAGTGCGAGAAATCCTTCTCTGAGCGCCGCCGCGGTTTTCTCCGGATCGTTGTCGAGGATGAGGACCTTTGAGCCTTTTTTAAGAAAATTGCGGGCAATCTGAACCGCCAGCGGCGTATAGCCGCAGATCAGGTAAAAACGGCCGATTTTCGAGACGTCCTCGATCAGTTTTTCCTCTTTGATGACGTCGAGCTTTTCGGTGAACGCCGAAACGACGATCGACGTCGCGAATGAAATCACCGCGATACCCGCGACGATGATCGCCATCGCCACGGTGCGTCCCTCGTCGGTGACGGGGACCATATCCCCATAACCGACGGTGAAAATCGTCACAACCGACCAATAGACCGCGTCAAAAAGGGTATTGATCGGCGATTCGGGATTGTTCGCCTCCATCACGTATATCAGCACCGACGACACGACGATGATGACCGTTGCAAACAGGCTGAGGGTGAAAATTTCGAATTTTTTGGACGAGAGGATCGATACGAACTGCGTCAGGCTTTTCGTATAGCGAAACAGTTTGAATACCCGAAACAGGATAAAAATCCTCAGCATCCGCAACTCGTGGAAAAACGGCATGATCGCGAACAGATCGATCAGCGCGGAGGGAGAAACGACGTATTCGCCTTTTTTCGCCGCAATCGCCCGTACCGCCTCGATCCAGCGAAACGGGCGTTGCAAAAAAAGGTCGTGTTCGTAGCGGTCGATGATTACTTTCGATCCGTCGCTGTAAACCCACATCCGAAGAAGGTATTCGCACAGGAAAATGATCGAGATGACGTAGTTGTTGAAAAAGAGCATCTGCGGGCTGACGTCGTGTTTGACGTGCCGGATCAGGATATAGACGCTGATCGCGATCAGCCCGATCATCAGGTAATCGAAAAACTTTTTGTAGGGGTAAGCGGGATTTTCGAGGAGATTGTAAAAAAACTTTTTGGCGCGGCGGTAACGGATCGAACCGTGGAGGTAAAACGCGATCCCGACCAGCGCCCGGCCTATCATCGGCTGCAGCCCGCTACTGCGCCAGTTTGGCTTGGAGAATTTCGTTGAGGGTTTGCGGGTTGGCGGAGCCTTTGGAAGCTTTCATCGCCTGCCCGACGAAAAAGCCGAACAGCTTGTCTTTCCCCGATTTGTACTCCGCCACCTTATCGGCATTGGCGTTCAAAATCTCATCGATCAGCGCTTCCAGAGCCCCCGTATCGCTCACCTGTTTGAGTCCCAGCTTTTCGATCACGTCATCGATATCGCCGCCGTTTTCAAGGAGGTAATCGAGAACCTCTTTGGCCGCCTTACCGCTGATGACGCCCTCTTCGATCCGTTTGACGAGGGTTCCGAGCATCACGGCGCTAATCGACGAAGTCGCAGGGGTCACACCGCCGCTGAGACGCCCCTGCAGCTCGACCGTGAGCCATGTGACCGCATTTTTTGGAGTGATCCCCTGCTCCAGCATCGCTTCGAAATAGTGCGCCGTCTCCAGATCGGCCGTAATGACCGAGGCATGATACTCGCTGATCCCGAACGCCTGGACGAAACGCTCTTTTTTCGCGTCGGGGAGTTCGGGAATCGCTTTCATCGTGGCGTACATTTCATCATCGACCACGACTTTGAGGAGGTCCGGCTCGGGGAAATAGCGGTAGTCAGCCGCCTCTTCCTTGCCGCGCATCGATCTTGTCTCCTGTTTGACCTGATCGAACAGACGGGTCTCCTGGACAATCTCCTCTTCGTAGGTGCCGTCTTCCCACGCTTCGATCTGGCGGGCTACCTCAAGCTCGATCGCGCGCTGGATGAAGCGGAAGCTGTTGATGTTTTTGATCTCGACGCGGGTATAGAGTTTCTCGTCCCCTTTGGGGCGGATCGAGACGTTGACGTCGACGCGGAAGGATCCCTCCTGCATGTTCGCATCGCTGATGTCGAGGTAGCGGACGATCGAGTGAAGTTTTTTCAGGTAAAGCACCGCTTCCTCGGCATTGCGCATATCAGGCTCGGAGACGATCTCGATCAGCGGGGTGCCCGCGCGGTTGAGGTCGACTTTGCTGATAGGGCCTTCATGGATGTTTTTCCCCGCGTCGGCTTCGATGTGGGCGCGGTTGATCCGGATCGTTTTATGGCTGCCGTCTTCGAAATCGATGACGAGTTTACCGTGCTCGACGATCGGAGTGTAGAGCTGGGTGATCTGGTAGGCGCTGGGGCTGTCGGGGTAGAAATAGCTCTTGCGGTCGAAGAAGCTCGTGCGGTTGATCGTCGCATCGACCGCCGTGCCGAACATCCCGGCTTTGCGGAGCGCTTCGCGGTTGAGTACCGGCAGCGCACCGGGAAGTGCGAGACACGTCGGGCAGGTATTCGTGTTTTGTTCGTGGTTGAAGCTGGTGGGGCAGGAGCAAAAAAGTTTGGACTGGGTATTGAGCTGGACGTGGACTTCCAAACCGATAATGGTTTCAAACATACAAAAAATCCTTATGGGACAAAATATCGTATCGATGCGAATCCGTACGCACCGCTTTTTTCGACGGCGTCAATCTGCGCTTCGGTGACGATTCCGCCGAGGGCGAAAACAGGTATATCTATTTTAGCCACTATTTCTTTTAAATCCTCTAAACCCTTGGGGTCCCCTTTCCCCGGAGATGGGAAAATCGGGCTGTAAGTGATCGCGTCCGCGCCCAGTTTTTGAGCCATCAATGCTTCGTCATGGGTGTGGGTGCTGATGATGACGTAGAGGCCGAGTTTTTTGGCTTCTGTGATGGCGTCAAACTGTGCAGAGGTCAGATGGACCCCGTCGGCTTTCAGCTCATGAGCCATAGCATAATCGCCGTGCAGCAAAACCGTCGGGACGGCGTGATCACGGCATACGGCAATGAACGTGAGGGCGAGCGAGCGATAATCGGAGGTTTGTTTGTCTCGAAAAAGGGCGAAATCGGGAAAGGACTTGGAAAAAGCGGTTTCAAGAGAGCGTTCAAGAGCCTCGGGGAGACTCCCGTACGCCGAAGGATCGGTGATCAGGTACTGTTTCACTCGTCCTCTGAGGATTCGGGTTCCTTCGATCGGAGGCGCTCACGGATCTCTTCGAGCAATGCCGTCTGTTTGAGCACCGCGTCGTGGCGGTCACGCTGCATCCCCATCACTTCGAGGATCAGGATCAAAAACAGAGCCAGAAAGAGGAAAATGAAAGAGAACATCAAGGCGGGAACCACCCCGAGAAAAACGAAAGACTGGAAAGTGACCCAGACACCCACGATAACGAATGCCCAGGAGACGCCTCCCAGGAAGCTCAACAGTGCGTCGAACGTACTCCGCTTCATGGACGCGTCTTAGTGTTCGTCGTGAAGGAGAACCGCACCGCCGAGGTAAACGTAGGTGAGCATCATGAAAATGAACGCTTGCAGGAACGCCATGAACGTCAACAACGCAAACGGGATCATCGGCAGCAACCACGGAGCGAGCATCAGGATAACCATAAGGAACATGTCGTCCCCTTTGACGTTACCGAACAACCGGAAGCTGAGTGAAATGATACGGGAGATGTGCGATACGATTTCGATCGGGAACATCAACCATGCCAGCCACCATACGGGCCCCATGAAATGTTTGAAATAGCTGATCAGCCCGTTGCGGCGGATCCCTTCGAAGTTATAATAAACGAAAACGACCAATGCCAGGGCAAGGGTGAAATCCAAAAACGCACTCGGCGCTTCGAAACCGGGGATAACCCCGATGATGTTCGCGATACCGACGAAAAGACCGATGGTCGCAACCAGAGGAAGGTAACGGCGGGCTTCCGCTTTACCCATAACGTCCGCACCCATGGCCAGAACGCCGCTCAGATAAGCTTCCATAACGTTTTGAGCGCCGCTGGGTACCAGACGGAGATTCGAAGTAGCCATTTTCGCGATCACGAGGACAATCGCCGCGGTGAGCAGCATGTGCGTGAGGAAAATGAAGCTATGATCGTGGCTGATAAGGCCGAAGAAGGTAAACAACTCACCCATACGTAGTGTTCCTTTGCGTAGAAAATTAGCGGGATTTTACCGCTTTTGAAATTAAATTCCTATAAACTGAGGTGAAGCAGCTCGCTCCGTGCGGCCAAAATATCATCATGAATCGCCTTTTTGAGCGCATCCAGACTCTCGAATTTTCGGTTTTTGCGTAAAAATTTGACAAAACTGACCGACGCGCGGCGGCATTCGGGGATATTTTCCCCGAGGATATGACTCTCCAGCGCGTAACTGCCGTCCGTACTCACCCGATGGCCCACGAAGACGACGCTTGGGTGAAAATGTTCCTCGTCATCGATCCGCGTCAGCGCGGCATAGACTCCCTCGTAGGGGAGCAGGTATCCGGGACATTCGAGATTGATCGTAGGGACAAGGTCGGTTTTGCCGATCCCCTGCCCCCGCACGACCGTCCCGTTAATCCGGTAGTTGTGCCCCAGAAAACGGTTCGCCCCTTCGATGTCCCCGATCTGGATCTTGGCGCGGATTTTATGGGAGTGGACCGAGTCCCCCCCGATGCACACCTGCTCGACCACCACCACTTCGCCGCCGAAGAGTTGCCCCAGATCGGCGTGCGAATAACGTCGGTTCTTGCCGAAATGAAAATCGTACCCGACGACGATTTTGCGCAAACGGGGAAACTTCTTTCCAAGCATGTCGACGAATTCCGCCCCTTCGAGATGGCGGATCTCCTCCAGCGAATAATAGACGATCGGGTAATGGGAGTAGCGTTCGCGCTCGCAGCCTGGGGTTAGGTTGGCGTATCCCGTTTCGATGACGACGATCGCGCCGTTTTCCCCCAGCTCTTCGAAAAGGTGCTGATGTCCGACGTGCATTCCGTCGAATCCGCCGACGGCGATCGCGTCAACTTTTGACAAAGCCATAACACGTCTCCTGATTGCCATCTTTGCCGCTGATGTGGGCCGCTTCTTTGGCGATCCGTTTCCACCCTTTGAGGGTACACATATCCTCGAAGCGGATCTGCGCTTTGGCGATCGCCCTGTCGTCTTTCACCACGCCGTTTTTGTCCCGTTTGACTTCCCGTCCCACTTCGAACTGCGGCTTGAAGAGTACGACGATGTAGCGTCCCCCTAGGCGGTCTATCGCGTCGATAATGTGCTCGAGCGAGATAAACGCGACGTCGCACGTCACGATGTCAAAGGGCGTTTCCGATTCGAATGCGCGGATGTCGGTATCCTCATGCACCCGCACGCGCGGATCGCCTCGCAGGGAGGGATGAAGCTGGCCGTTCCCGACGTCGACGCACGTCACCGCCGATACCCCCTCTTCGAGAAGCACCTGTGTGAACCCGCCCGTGGAGGAGCCGATGTCGAGCGCGTTGAGTCCCCGCAAATCCCATCCCGTATACGGGAGAAACCCTTTGAGTTTGATCGCCGCGCGGCTGACGTAGAGGTGCGTATCGCTTAGCGTTACCTCCATCCCCTCTTCCACTTCGAACGATACCTTGTCGACGATTTTACCCTCCACGCTGACGGCGTGTTCCTTGATGAGCTGCTGCGCCTTGTTACGGCTCTCTACGAGTCCGCGTTCTACCAAACAACTGTCTAATCTCATTCATTGCGTCCTTATTTGTAAGCAAATTATACCGCAACGGTTGAGAATGGCTCCGAAATCCGCTACCATTCCACAAATATTTCAGGGGGGCTGAGTGCAAAAAGTTCATGTCGCGGTGATCGGCGGAGGATACGGCGGTATCCGCGCCGTCGAACGCCTCTGCAAACATCCCGAAATCACCATCACCCTGATCGACCAGAACGCCTACCACTATATGCAGGCCGAGGTCTACGATTTCATCGCCAACAAAGTCGACATGTCCCACGTCATGATCGACCTCCCCTCCCTGATGAAGAGCTTCGCCAACGTCGACTTCGTCTGCGAAGAGGTCCAAAGCGTCGACGCGCCGCAGCGCTCGATACGCACCGCGACCCGTACGATCGATTATGACTACCTCATCATCGCGACCGGAAGCCGCACCTATTTTCCGGCCTTCATTCCCGGCCTGCGCGAACACACCCACGGGGTCAAAAGCATCCCCAGCGCTCTGGATTTCAAACAGCAGTTCGAACGTGCGCTCCTTGATCGTATCGAAGCGCAGCGGCAGGGATGCGACGTCAAGGCGTTCAATATCGTCATCGGCGGCGCAGGGCTCTCAGGCGTCGAGATCGCCGCGGAGATGGCGGCCTACGCCAACCACTTTTACCAAAACGGCAATTTCGGCTGCCGGGGGGTGGACGTCTATCTCATCGACGCGTATGAAAGCATCCTGTTCGGGATGGATCCGTTTTTGATCCGCAGCGCGCACGAGCGGCTCGAAAAGCTGGGGGTGCACGTCTGGCACAACAACCGGATCAGTGAAGTGCGCGAAAAACAGATCGTCCTCGATAACGGAAAAATCCTCGATTTCGAGTTTATGATCTTCACGGGGGGGGTGTGCGCCTCGACCCTGACCGAGCGGCTGGCGTTTGAGGTCAATGCCAAGGGGCACCTCATCGTCAAGCCCGACCTCAGCCTCGCCGAACATCCCGAAATCTTCGCCATCGGGGACGTCGCCCACCTCGCCGACGCGGAGGGGAAACTCTATCCCCCTACCGCCCAGCTCGCCGAGCGGAGCGCCGAACACGCGGTCCGCAACATCCTAGCGCGTCTGCGCGGCAAACCCACGGCACCGTTTTCCTACCAAAACGGCGGCGTGATGATCGCTCTGGGGGGCGAATACGGCGCGGGGCTCCTCCCCGGCGGCATCCGCGTCAAAGGGTACCTCGCCTACCTAATCAAAAAGGCTATATTTTGGCTTTACACCGCTCCCCTGCGGCGCCGTAGCCTCATCGGCAAGCGGCGCTGAAGCGTCCGCTTCGCACATTTCCCTGAATGCGCTCTCGGTGAGCAAAGCGACTCCCAGTTCCACCGCCTTGTCGTATTTGCTCCCCGCATCTTCGCCGTACACGACGTAATCGGTCTTTTTCGATACCGACGAGGCGACTTTCGCCCCCAGCGATTCGAGGAGGTTTTTGATGACGTCGCGCGGCACGCTCATCGTCCCGGTGATGACGACGCTTTTTCCCTTAAACGGGTTCTCGGCCGCCTCGATCTTAACCGGGGCCACGGGGCTCAGGATACTTCGCAGCGTTTCGATTTTCTCGCCGTTGACGCGGACGAATTCAAGGATCGACTCGACCATCTCGCCGCCGAACCCTTCCAGCGCCAGAATCTCTTCGCGGCTTGCCGTATCGAACGCCGTCCCGAAAGCGCCGCACAATGTTTTGGAGGCCACCTCCCCGATGTGTTCGATCCCCAGCGCGTTGATGAACCGCCAGCACTCGCACCCTCTGGCCGCCGCGATCGCGTCGATCAGGTTGCGGCTTTTTTTCTCCTTGAACCCCTCCAGCGAGAGGAGCTGTTCCATCGTGAGACTAAAGAGATCACTCACGTCGTGCACCAGTCCCGCCTTGTGGAGCGCTTCGACGATCTTGTCCCCCAGCCCGTCGATATTGAGGCACTGCTTGGAGGCGAAATAGATGATCGAGTTCACGACACGTGCTTCACATGAGAGGTTCTGGCATTTGATCAGCGCCCCCTCATCGAGCAGTTCGCTTCCACAGACGGGACAGTGCGTCGGACGCGGCACGACGGCCTCGCTTCCGGTACGCTCGCTCGCTATCACCTTAACGATTTTAGGGATCACGTCGCCGCTGCGCAATATGATCACCTTGTCCCCGATCCGGATATCCTTGCGCTGTATCTCATCAAAGTTGTGCAGGGTCGAGCGCTCGACGGTGACCCCCTCGATATCGACCGGCTCGACGATGGCGACGGGGGTAACGACGCCGCTGCGCCCCACCTGCAAGATCACGTCGCGCAAGACGGTCAGTTTCTCGATGGCGGGGAACTTGTACGCCGCCGCCCAGCGGGGGTTTTTGACCGTATACCCCAGTTCGTCCTGCACGCTGATGGAATCGACTTTGATCACCATCCCGTCCAGCAGCATCTCGAACGTGTCGCGTACCCCCAGCATCTCCTGATAGAACCCCTCGATCTCCTCAGCACTGCGGCAGACGTGGCGCATCGCGGGACGGCGGAACCCCAGCGCATAAACCCACTCCATCCGCTCGGAGAGGTTGGGGATATCCAGACTGTTTTCCCCGATCCCGTAAGGCATGAACACCAGACGCCGCGACGCCGTGATGCGGGTATCGAGCTGGCGCAGGCTTCCCGCCGCCGCGTTACGCGGGTTGGCGAAGAGCGACTCGCCGTTTTTGAGCCGTTCTTCGTTAATCTGCTCGAAATCGTCCTTGAAAATCACCACCTCGCCCCGGATCTCGATCCGTCCGGCGTAGTCGATAGAAAGCGGGATCGACTGGATCGTCTTGGCGTTTTGGGTGACGTCCTCCCCTTCCACGCCGTCCCCTCGCGTAATCGCCTGCGAAAGTCTGCCCCCCTCGTAGATCAGGTTCAGGCTCGCCCCGTCGAATTTGGGCTCGCACCCGAACGTCACGTTGCCGTATACCTTCGTGATCCGGTTGACCCACGTGTCGAGTTCATCGCGGTTGAAGAGGTCTTCGAGGCTCCACATCCGCGACAGATGGCGCGCCTTGTCGAACTTCTCCTGCGGCTGGTCCCCTACCCGCTGCGTCGGCGAATCGGCAAGGATATGAGAAGGGTTTTCGTGCTCGTACGCCACGACCTTGTGGTAGAGGATGTCGTACTCCTCGTCCGTCGTGATCGGGTCGTCGAGGACATAGTAGTGGTAGGAATATTTTTTCAGCAGCTCAACGGCGTTTTGGTATTCGGTGTGGGTCATAGTTCGATACTTCCGGAGTTAAAGTTTTGGTGGTTGATCAGCGAAAGAATGACGATTTCATCTTCACGTATTACATAAACAACGGTATAACCTTTATAGATCATGTCACGGACATTATTATCGTCGTAATAAATAGACTTACGGCATCGATACGGCATTTCACCCAGTGAACGGCATTTTTCGAAAAACTCTTGTTTAAACGCTTTTGCCGCCTTGGGTTTGTCCAACGCAATAACTTCGATCTGTTCTGTCAGTAGATACAAAAATTCCGGATCAAATTTAATCTTCATAGCGTGCTAACACATCATCGAGAATTTTTTCCGCCTCTTCGATCGTATAGGGTTTCACTTTACCGCTGTTGAGCGCTTTCATTTGACGTTCTACTGTCTGTCTGTCTGCTTCAAATTTTCGGCGTCGGATCTCTTCATCGATCAATGCTTCGAGTTCATCGTTACGCATAAGTACAAAATCAAGCTTATTGTTTTTGAGAACGCCGATTTTATCCACTTCGTGGTTGGCAAGTTTGGAGAGGACCGCTCCGAAGTTTTTGGCGACGTCGGTCGAACTCATCAGTTCGTTGGGTTTGTAGGCGACCATCGTATTCTCCCGTATAATCTTACGGAATATTATACACGAAAATTTAAAGCCAAGTGTCCTTTTCTTTTTAGTTAAAGAACTTAGAGCCGTTCATACTTTTCTGTTTAGCCAGAAAAGTAAGCAAAAGAGCATACCGCGATCCAAGAACGCTCGTTCCTCCCGGCACTGCTGCCTCCGGAACGGCTCTAGGTATTGGATCGCGGGGATTTTTTATGTAAATATTTTCGCGTTCCGCGAAAATAATGGGCAATCTGTCTTTCGAGCATCCTTGAAAGCTACATGTGGAGGCAGCAGTGCCGGGAACATGCGAGCGATTTGCTCGAAAGACGAGGTTTTTTTGGTTACTTTTTTTGCCAGCACAAAAAAAGTGATAAGAGCTTTAATCGGACGGAAGCGGGTATTCCCGCTTGGAAAGTGGGAACGAAAGATAGTTATTGTTATTACCTAACCCTATTTTTTTATTTCGTTATTTCGAGTGGCAACTTTGCCGTGCACGACTGCAAGGATTCAGCTGCTTCCTCGACCAATGCAGATAAAGCTGACACTGCTTCTGCTTCTTGCTCTGAGTTCACAGGTACCTTGAAATAACGAAGTCCTGCAACCTCAATTCGGTTCTGACCATGAACGAAGAGACGATGGACAGAAAGAGAGGCAAGCTGCCCATCTGGACGATTGGCAACAGAACGGGCAAATGGGAAAGGTAATTCTTTCGGCCCTTCTAGCGAGTTTCGCACCGTCAAGACGAGAGAAGAACCAAGTAAACTTGGGACTTGAGTTAGCTTGAAATACTCGGGATAGGCGTCTACGTTCTTTTGATTCTGAGCAGCCAAATTTCCAATCTCTACTTCAGCAGAACGCCCTGCCGGGATGGTTGAAGCAACCACATAGAGCGCTGTCATATCGTTGTAAGCAGTGCGGCTGAAGTAAAGTGTGTTGTTGTTATACATTGCTTCAGCAAGTGCCTCAGCATCATTTGCACGAGGGAACTTCAAGCAGAGAACATTTCCGAAGTGATGTTGCCCATCCCAAACCTGCTGTTTACCGGAAAATCTTGCCTCTAGAAATTTAGACGACAGTTGAAACGATTGTTGGGCAGATACTGCAGGTGTTCCAAGTGCAACAATTGCGACAAAGGCAAAAGTAAAGAATTTGGGTGCTTTCATGACCGTACTCGATTGTTATGATGGCTAACTGTATGATTCATTCTTGTAATATCCTTATTGCAAACATTCAACAGATGACAAGCAAATATCCAAATATTGGAAGTTCGCGCTCAATAATTAACAAAATAAAATTATTTTTGAAAAATCTTACTGTAAAAAGAGAAAAAATACAAATCTAAAAAATACAACAGTTAGTTTCCCAGTCACTTCAGGAATAATTTTTCTTGCTCCAACTCTCCTGAGTGGAAGCGTATGACATCAATCAGTATTCCCTCTTGGAAAGAGAAAAATATCGTATCATCAAGCCTATTGCAAAAACTCTTGATGCCTCAAAACTCCTGCAAAAGTTATTTTCGCAGCTTTTGCAGTTGTTAAGTTCGTTTTTTATTTACTGCAAATACAAGATACACAATCAAAATCACTTCAATAATATCAATTAGATCACGGATATTTTCAGATAGCATTCATTTTCATTTTTAGGTTTTAGGCTCAAAATTCTATCATACAAAGTGATTTTTAACTTTGTGCAAGTGCTACATCATCTTGGAGACGAGGGTATGCATTCCCACTTGGAAAGTGGGAACGAAGGAACACGACTTGTTAGGCTAGAAGTTACGCACAGGAAACAATCAATTGACGACCATTGCAGTTAACTCGAACCGAGCCTCCATTGCACATCAGCCAATACTTTTTTCCATCCACAATGTACCAAACATATTGCCACGTTCCACCACAGCAAACTTGGCAATAGCAATAGCCGTTGTAGTTATTACTTCGCAAATGACCATCCAGACAGGAAGCCGGTGATGCCTCTGCGGAAACAGCCCCATCCATTGTTGGGGACAGTCCTGATTCGTGTTCGATCATTGCTATTGGTTGGTTGCTCATGACACTTTCTCCTTAGATTGATTTGACGGGATTACTCTGAACTGGCGGCCTAACTATTTATTCATTCCCACAATGTCCATTTTGCCCACTTCCAAACAGACCATCAGACACCTTAATGTCTAAATATCAACCCATCTATCAGAATCAAACAAAACAGCACATATTTAATATTCTTATACCATTTTCATTAAAACAATGTAAATAAATGTAATTGGTATTTTACTATGCAATAAAATCGACAGAAAGAAAAAAACGGGGGAATACTGCTTGTGAGAAGGTTAGCTAAAAATGTCTCGACATCGGTCTGCATTCCCAACGTGGACGTTTGGAACGAGAGAAGCATATAATACTTTTGATTGCTTTCCTATGGATTGCTAGACACGTGTGTCAATCGTAGACAACACTTCTTCTGCTATTCTTTGCTCTAGTACTCTTGCTTCGAGTAATCCAACAAATTTTTTGTTTTCATCCACTACAACAGCTTTTCTAACATGTTGTTTTTTCATTAATCTTAATGCATCAATTATCAGAGTATCTTGTTCAATTGCAGTTTTTATAATTACATTGTCAAAAGTTGAGAAAATATTCATTTCTTCTAATGCTCTAATGAGACGAGCAATATTGTTTGAATTATTCTGCTGTCTATTTTTAAACGTACTAATTGGTATCAATGCTAAAAACTTTCCAGAAGAATCTTGTATTTCAATGTATTTGAGGGAAGATAGCTTTTCGATGTATTCTGATACCATATGAACATCATAGTAATTTTGTTTTCCTTCAGTAAAAACCAACTTGTCAAGATTAGGTCTGCTTTGTTCTAATAATGATTGAAGGTATTGTGCACTTCCTTTATCACCACTTTTTAATTCTTTTGCAATTGCTGTTGCAGTAAGAATAACAGTGGAAACAGAATTTTTCAATTTTGCCTCAAGTTCTACTCCGAATCCTTTAAAACTTTTAATATAGCCACCAATAAAAAGAGTAGCAAGTAATGGAATTCCAGCAACAAGTAACCAACGTGTTTCAAGGTTTAATAGTACTGATTCATTGTATTGAAATATAAAAAAAATAACTAAAAGTATTATTGATAACATTGAACCTAAAACAAATACAATATGTTCAGTCCAGAACTTTTTAATCATTTAAAATCCCTTTTATGTCTAACGTTTGAAATTAGCAGTCAAAAAGCCGCAATATACTTACAGCCTCACCACTTTCGCCCCAAATCCCCCCATATGCGCCGGAGCATCCGCGAAACTTTTGACACTTGGATGAGCTTTCAGAAACTCCTTGACGGCATAGGCCAGTTTCCCCGTCCCAATACCGTGATAGATCAATACTTCATCGAACCCCTGCAAGAGCGCATCGGAGAGGAATTTGTCCATTTTCTCGCACGCCTCTTCGCCCCGCAGTCCGTGGAGGTCGAGTTTAAGGCCGCTCTTTTGTTCAACCTGCGAGGTGACGGTGACCTTGGGCTTTTTGGGGAGGTTGCCGCTGGGTTTGAGATCGGCGAGTTTTACCCGCAGGCGCATCCCCTCGACCTCGATCATCGCATCTTTGGCCCCGACGCTCACCACCGTGCCGCGCTGACTGCGGTATTTGACCGTCTGCCCTACTTCGTAGACGATTTTTTCGGGTTCGGCGATCTTGGGGACTTCGACTTTGGGGAGTTTCGCCTGCGCACGGTTCAGCTGGCGGTGGATAGCGGCCTGATCGTGCTCTTTGGCGGCGGCTTTCGCCTCGCGGATCGCGGCGTCGTATTCGGCGCGGAGACGGTTTCTCTCCCGCTCCAGATCGGATCGGAGATTTTCCCGCGCCTCTTTGAGGGCGTTCTGCTCGGCGCGGATCGCTTCGAGCCGTTCGTCTGCTTCTTTGTTCTTGCGTTTGAGGTCGCGTTCGAGCTCGCTGCCGCGTTCGATGAGGACACTCAGTTTCTCGTGGTTTTCACCATACAGCGCGCGGGCGCGGGTGAGGATGGCGGGGTTGATCCCGTATCGGGCGGCGGTCTCGAAGGCGTAGCTTTTGCCGATGACACCGTGGAGGAACTCGTAGGTGGGAACGCGCCGCTCCTCGTCGTAGAGGGCGGCGAGGAGCTCGACGTCGTCGCGGTCGGCCATCAGGGCGGCGAGGCGCTTGTGGTGGGTGGTGACGACGATCTTCTGCCCCCGTTTGATAAGCTCGTCCAGGACAATGGCAAAGAGTGCCGCCGCCTCGTCGCTGTCGGTCCCAAGCTCGATCTCGTCCACCCCGATCAGGGCGCTTTTGTGCTCGAAGAGGTGGGCGAACTGCACCATCCGCCCCGCAAAGGTCGAAATGTCGTTGCCGACGTTCTGGGGGTCGTCGATGACGGCCTCGATGCGCTTGAAACTGCCGATGCGCGATTTGTGGGCGTTGAGCCGCATCGGGATCAGGTATTTGGCCATCGCGCACGCGCTGAGGATCGATTTAAGCAGCATCGTTTTCCCCCCGGCGTTAACCCCGGTGATGAGGAGGAGGTTCCCTTTGAACGCGAGGGAGACGGGCTTGGGGTTGTGGAGGGCGGGATGGGCGAACTCCTCGAGGACGATCGCGTCGTCGCCGGAGGGTTTCACGATCGCGTAATCGTGGGCGCGGGCGAAGAGAACGCGGGCCTGGTAGTGGTCGTAGCGGTCGAATTCCCGGTCGATGAAGCCGATAAAGGGAACGAACCCCGAAAGCTTCGCCGAAAAGCGCTTAGCGTACTCGTAGAGTGCGGCGTCGCGCTCCTGCAGGACGTAGCGCAGCTGTTCCTTGCTTTTGAGGACCGCGTCGGGGGCGACGTAGAAATAGCCCGCCCCCGTCCGTCCGACGACGGAACCTTTGAGGACGTGGTTGAACCCGCCGCGCACGAGCAGACACTCCTCGTCGCCCACGTAGTGGATCTGCGTGTCGACGAGGTAGGAGGAGAGTTTCTGGGTGTGCAGGAGCCGTTTGATCGCGTCGTTGATCTCGGTTTTGATCGCCTTGATCCGCTGGGAGATCCGATAAAGCTCCTCGTCGCGGCTTTCGATGAATTTCCCCTCGACGTCGAAATACTCGTCGATCTCCTCGAACCCCTCCGGGATCACGATCGTCCCCATCCATTCGCCGATCAGGCCGCCGTAGCCCTGATTGCGCAGAAAGCGGAAATATCGGACGACTTTGAGCACTTCGAATATCTCCTCGAACCGCAAGACCCCCTGTTTTTTGAGGTGGTTGAGGATCGCCTCGAACGGAACGCTTTTGGGCGGAGCCTTGAACTCCAGCGCGTCAAGGGCCTCGATGTAGCGGTAATGCCGTTCCTGGTCCCCCTGCATCGCGATGTTCTGCTCGCGCGAGAAGAAGTGCTCCAGTGCCCCGACGTGGGGAAGGAGATCGAGTTTTCCGAAGAGTTCGGAGAGGGAGTGGGAGAGACGGCTCATTCGCACTCGCGGGCGTTAAAAATCCGCTGATAGTGGGGCGTCCCTTTGAGGCCGATGAAGCTCTGCGTCCCGACGCTGTAATCGAACGTCGTCGCGTTCACCTCTACCCCGCCGCAGACGAGCGTCTGGCCGCTGCGGTATTTGAGCTCGATCGCGGTGATGTGCTCACGTTCTCGGTCACTGCGGACGTTGTAGGCGATCGCTCCGGCGATGAGCAGGGTCACGACGGCCGAGATGGTCCCTTTTTGTCGGGCACTCAGTTCCGTGAAATAGTGCATCCACGCGAATGCCAGAACGACGATCCCGAACCACAGCAGGTAGCCCATGGGTTATTTGACTCCCCGCAGCTGATAGGTGAGATCCCCCGCGCCGAATCCGACGATCAACCCTTTATCAAACGTCGCCGCCACGGCGTCGCCCACGATCGCGTCGATCGTGTCCCCGGATCGGATGAGTTTGTCGCACATCATCGGGTTGTAACGTTTGAAACGCCCTTCGAAATCGATTTCGCGGGGTTCTTCGCTCGCCGCCCAAACGGGGAGGATAACGAGGTCGTCGCACCCTTCGAAACACTCGACGAATGCGTCGAGATTGTCGATGGTGCGGGAATATTTATGGGGCTGCCAGATCGCGACGATGCGGTCGAATCCTTTGAGCGCAGCGTACGTCTTGAGCGATTCCATCGTCGCTTTGATCTCGGTGGGATGGTGGGCGTAGTCGTCGATAATGACGCGCTCAGTCCCTTTGAAAATAACGTCGAACCGTTTTTTGATCCCCTTGAAATGGAGCAGGTTGGCGCGGATGGCGGCGATACTCATCGTCTGGGCCGCCGCGAGGATGGCCAGCGACGCATCCATCGCGATGTGTTCGCCGAATCCCCACACCTCGAATTCTCCCATGTTTTTGAGGGTGAAACGGGTGTAGGGCTCGTCGTCGAGGAGAATGTAAGTGATGTTGGTGATATCCGTGCTGGGGTAGAGGCGGATCGCGTCGCACTCGAGCGTCGCCATAAACGGATCTTCGGCGTTGATGACCCGCAGGGGGGCCATCTCGACGAAACGGCGGTAGGCATTGTGGAACTCGTCGATGTTGTAGTTGTAGTACTCCATGTGTTCGGGTTCGGCGTTGGTCACGATCGAACAGTAGGGGTTGGAGTTCAAAAAGCTGCCGTCGGATTCGTCGGCTTCAAAGAGCATCACGTCGGTACTGCCATCATATCGGACGTTGGAACCGAACCCTTTGGATTCGGCCCCGATGATCGCGCTGCCGCTCATGATCGAGGCGAGGATCGCCGTCGTCGTGCTTTTCCCGTGGGCGCCGCAGACGGCGTAAACTTTTTTCTCTTTGAGGATGCGCAGCAGCGCGTCACGGCGGTGAAGCACCTCGATACCCCGGGCACGCGCCTCGACGATCTCGGAGTTTGTCGGTTTGATGATGGCCGAGTGGATCACCAGATCGCACCCCTCGGGGATGTTGGCGGCATTGTGGCCGATGTGGACCGTGATGCCGCGGTCGATCAGACGCTGCGTGATGTGGGTCGCTTTCATGTCCGATCCGCTCACTTCATGACCGCTGAAACGCATGTATTTGGCCAGTCCTGAAATACCGATTCCGCCGATTCCGATAAAATGGATTTTCATTCTCCGATTCCCTTTGTAAAATAACTGATATAAAATTTCCCGCCGTTCTGGGTCGCGTTCATGTCGACGTAGCTCTCGATGAAATCGTCAAACGGGATTTGCGCGTCGCACGCCGCACGGTGCACTTTCATCGCCTCGGAGAACGCCTCGTCGTTGCTGATCCCGCCGAGCACTTCGAAAAGGGCGCTCGCATCGTGGACGCTCCCCGCGCTGTAATGTTCGATGGCGTACTCGTAGAGGGCGCGCAGCGTGGCGAAGTCCTGAACCTGCGTCATGTCGAGCTGCTCGAGATTTTCGAGGGCGTTGGTGAGCCGCTCGAGCGCCAGGTCGAGGATATTGGCATAATAGGCCATCAGGGTGTCTTCGTCGAACTTCTCGTGCGCTTCGCTCTCCAAAACGTACAGCGAAGCGATATCCCCTTCGCTTTGGGCATTGAAAATTTTCTCTTTCAGTTTGTCGCTCATGCGAGTGCCTCCTTCAGGCGGTGTAGTGCTTCGATGGTGCGGCCCCGCTCTTCGACGAGGGCGATGCGGATATAGCCGGTACCGGGGTTTTCCCCCGCGGCGTCGGTACGGGCGAGGAATTCCCCGGGGAGGACCTTGACGTTGTAATCGCGGTAAAGGCGCTGCGTGAGCTCGAGGGCGTCGTTCACCTTCAGCCAGAGGTAAAACGTCGCATCAGACGTTTCGACCCCCAGTATCTCCCGTGCCGCCTTGAAATTGTCGGCATACACCGCACGGGCCTCTTCGACGTGTTTTTCATCGTTCCACGCCATCGCGGCGGCCATCTGAAGGGGGAGCGGAGAGGCGCACCCGACGTAGGTGCGGTACTGGGCATAGGCTTTGAGAATCTGCGCGTCCCCGGCGATGAACCCGCTGCGCAGCCCCGGTGCCGATGAGCGCTTGGAAATCGAATTGATGACAAGGACGTTTTTAAACGCCGTGTTCCCGACGTGCACGGAAGCTTCGAGAAGCGACGGAACTTTTTCTTTCGTGTAGATCTCGCTGTAGCATTCGTCGTTGATGAGGCAAAAATCGTGTTTGAGGGCGAGTTTCACCCACTCACCCAGCTCGTCCAGGCTGAGCACCGATGCGGTGGGGTTGTTGGGGAAATTGAGGATGACGAGGTCGCATCCGGCCAGCTCCGTTTCGTCGATACGGGGTTTAAAGCCGTTGGCTTCGGTAAGGTTGAGATGGATGACCCGTGCGCGCGACGCGATCGCGGCACCTTCGTAAATCTGGTAAAACGGGTTGGTGTAGGCCATAACGGGATGCGGTTTGTCGAACAGGAAAAACTGCGGAAAGTTGAACAGCACTTCGCGGGTTCCGAACGCGCTGACGAGCTGATCGGGCTGGAGTTTGACCCCGAAACGGCGCTCGACGAAGCCGCGCATGGCACCGTTGAGTTCCGTCTCTCCGGCGGTTTTAGGGTAATAGCGGAGTTTTTCGGAGTGTTTGGAGAGCGACTTTTGGATGAATGCCGGCGTCTCGAACTGCGGTTCGCCGATGGTAAGGACGATCGGGGAATAGGCCGGGTTCGGCGTAATTCCGCTTAGGAGGGCATTGAGTTTTTCAAACGGATAGGGTTCAAAATGCAAAGGACGGTCTTTATAATGAAATAGTGGGGGTTATTATACCTTCCCCCGGCTGTAATTTAGTACGCTACGACCTCTTTTTTCGAGGGGGGCATACGGTCTTCGGTTCCGTCAACCATCCGCGCGAACGCTTTGAGATCGTGTTTGCTCACGATCATGTAGCGCGGCTGGGAAGTCATTTTTTTGCCTGCGGAGGCATGGGCGCGGTCGATGGTGAGGGCAGCCACGTAACCTGATTGAGCCGCTTTTTTCTCGAGTTCGTCGTCGTAGATCCCGAACACCCACGCAAGATATTTCACCTCGTGTCCCATCTTTTCTTCGAGTTTTTTCTTCGCCCCCGCGAGCTGTTTGTCGACGAATTTGTCGTATTCGGCGGCCGGGAGTTTTTTCTTTTCGTGTTTAAAGTTGGGGTGCCAGTAGGTGTGCGATTCGACCCGGAAGAGCTTGCTTTGTTCAAGCTCACGGAGCTGTTCCCAGTTCATCGCGTACTTCGCGTTGGAGATCGCGCTGGGGTAGATAAAGAGGGTTACGGGGACCTTGTAGCGCTTTACCAGCGGAGCCATCTCCGAATAAACGCTTTTGTGCCCGTCGTCGACGGTGATAACGACCGGTTTGGCCGGCAGGGCGACGCGTTCTCCCTTGACATGGCGCATCGCCGTATCGAGGGGGATCACGGTATAACCGTTTTGTTTGAGCCACGCGAGCTGTTCGCCGAAAGCGGACGTTTTGATCGTCATCGAATCGGCCACTTCGGGACCGAAACGGTGATAGCACAGTACGGGGATTTTAACGGGAAGCGCCGCTCCCCACAATGAAGCGAGGCTTAAAAGAATCGGCAGTACGAACCGGAGCATTGTTGTTTCAACCTTTATCGATAAAAATGGGGGGATTATAGCGCATTCATTCATACGGTTAACACAATTTTTCTTGACATTGTTGCCTGTTTGTCCTAGAATTCGTCCGATTAGTTGAATATGCAACTAAATAGATTTCCGAAGGAGGACGCTTTGAACCGCTGCGAATGCCCTATCGACGAATCGCTCGGCTGCCTCACCAACCACGCGGCGCATGCGGCCCGCAACTACCTGACACGACGGCTCGAAGAACACGGGATCGATATAACTATCGAACAGTTCAAGGTGATGGTCGTATTGTGGAAAGAGAAAGTTTCGACCCAGCAGGCGATCGCCGATTTCGTCGGAAAAGACAAAACCAGCATCACGCGCCTGATCGCGGGACTCGAAAAACGCTCCCTCATCACCCGTGCGACCGACGAAAATGATAAACGGTGCAACCTCGTGACCCTGACGCCGCAGGGAATCGCCCTCGAAAAACCGACGATGGAGATTCTCAACGCCGCCAACGAAGCGATCCACCGCGAATTCGACCCCGAAGAACTCGCCGCGACACTGCGAGTCCTCAAAAAAATGTGCCACCTACTCCATTATCCGTCAAAGGAATCCGAATGAAACGCCTGACACTCATGACTCTATCCCTGGCCGCCGTTTTGGCCATCAGCGGGTGCGAACGCCCCAAAGCCGCTGGGATGCAGCCCCCTCCGCAAGGACCCGTTCCCGTGACCACCACCCAGGTCAAAACGGGCAATTTCCCCGCCGTTCTCGAAGCGACCGGAAAAACCGAAGCGTACAACACCGTCCAGATCTACGCCCGCGTCAACGGCTACCTCGCCAAACGCCACTATGACGAAGGCGCTTACGTCGCCAAAGGGACGACCCTCTTCACGATCGACCCCAGCGACCTCAAAAACGCTCTGGACAGCGCGAAAGCCTCCTACGATCTCGCTGTCGCGAACCATACGAACGCCAAAGCGGTGCTGAACCGGATCAAGCCTCTTGCCGAAGCCAATGCCGCCAGCCGCCAGGAACTCGACACCGCGACCGCGAACGAGCGCAACACCGCCGCGGCCGTAGCGGCTGCGAAAGCCTCTTTGGAACAGGCCCGCCTGAACCTGAGCTACACTACCGTCAAAGCCCCTATCAGCGGTTTTGTCGACAAACGCAAAGTTGACGTCGGTACCTACGTCGCGGCGGGGGCGAACGGGCTGCTGACGACGATGTACCAAAACGATCCCATCTACGTCAATTTCACCTTCAGCGAAAACCAGAAAATCGCCCACCAAAATGCCATCGCTTCGGGGAAACTGATCCCTCCCCAAGACGGCAAATACCAAATCGAACTCGTTCTCGCCGACGGCTCGACCCTCTCGCGAACGGGGACCATCGATTTCGTCGCGCCGTTTGTCGATTCGACGACGGGAAGCATTCTCTACCGGGCCGTCGTCGACAACGGCGATCATAAATTGCTCCCCGGACAGTTCGTCAAGGTCAAAGTCAAAGGGATGGAGTGGAAAGATGCCCATTACCTCCCCCAAAAAACGGTCCTGACCGGGGAAAAAGGGAAATTCGTCTACGTCGTCGAAGCCAACAACACGGTTTCTCCGCGCCCCGTCACCGTCGGTGCGTGGATCGGCGAAAACATCGTCATCCAGGGAGGCCTCCGGGGCAATGAGAAAATTGCCGCCGACGCCCTCCCCAAACTCAAACCGGGGGCGGAAGTGATTCCGAACGGTAAATAAATATGTTTTCCAAATACTTTATCAACCGGCCGGTCCTCTCCGTCGTCATCGGTATCATCATCATGCTGCTGGGATTTGCGGCGATCAAGAGCCTGCCGATCTCGCAGCTGCCCAATCTAACCCCTCCGACCGTCGTCGTTACGGCCAAATACCCCGGGGCCGACGCCGAAACGATCGCAAACAACATCCTCACCCCCCTCGAATCACAGATCGCCGGGGCTGACGGGCTTATGTACATGTCCTCCAAAGCCGCGGCATTGCCCGGAACGGGGACCATTACGTGTACGTTCAACATCGGCGTCAACCAGGACATGGCGGCCGTCGACGTCCAAAACCGGATTAACTCCGTCCTCGCCCAGCTGCCGCAAACCACCCGCGACCTGGGTGTAACCGTCGAAAAACGGACGTCCGATATTCTGCTGATCGTGGCGATCACTTCGCCCGATGGCAGCTACGATTCGACCCAGATCAGCAACTACATCTCCTCCAATCTCCTCGACGAGATCAAAAAGATCCCCGGTGCGGGACGCAGCCAGATCTTCGGACAGCGCGATTACGCCATGCGCATCTGGCTCAATCCCGACAAAATGGCTTCTTTGGGGGTCAGCGCCGCCGAAATCGCCGCCGCGATCCGTGACCAGAACCTCCAGGTCTCTCCGGGGCGGCTGGGGCAGTCGCCCACGGCGGACGAGCAGATGTGGACGATGCAGCTCACCTCAAAAGGGCGGTTCTCTACCCCCGAAGAGTTTGCCAATATCATCATACGGGCCAAAAACGACGGGTCGATGATCCGGCTGCGTGACGTCGCACGGGTCGAACTCGGAGCGCAGAATTACGAATTTTTCGGACGGGTGAACGGCAAACCGGCCGCCATGATCGGGATTTTCGCCGACGTCAACGCCAATGCCCTCGACACCTCCGCGGCGGTCGAAGCGAAAATGGAAAAACTGGCCAAAAAATTCCCCGCCGGCATCACCTACGACATCCCCTACAATACGACCGATTTCGTTCAGATTTCGATCGACGAGGTAGTCAAAACGCTGATCGAGGGGATCATCCTCGTCAGCCTCGTCATCTACCTGTTCTTGCAAAGCACCCGTGCGGCGATGATCCCGATCCTTTCGATCCCGATCTCGCTGACGGGAGCTTTCATCGGGATGTACCTGCTGGGCTATTCGATCAATACCCTCACCCTGTTCGGGCTGGTACTGGCGATCGGGATCGTCGTCGACGATGCCATCGTCGTTGTCGAGAATATGGAACGGATACTCCAGACCGAAAAAATATCCCCGCGCGAAGCGGCGATCAAGGCGATGATGCAGATTTCCGGACCCGTCATCGCGATCGTTCTGGTTATGTGTGCGGTGTTTATCCCTGCGACCTTCCTGGGAGGGATGACCGGACAGCTCTACAAACAGTTTGCCGCGACCATCGCGATCTCGGTCGTTTTCTCGGGCTTCATGGCGCTGACCTTTGCTCCGGCGATCGGGGCGCAGATCCTGAAATACCATGACAAGGAACCGGCCGCTTTCTTCCGCTGGTTTAACCGCGCGTTCGGACGCATGACCGAAGGGTACGTCCGCCGTTCGGCGTTCATGATCCGCAAAGCGGCGATTTTCGGGGTGATTTACCTCACCACGTACGGGTTCATCGCCTATTTCCATAAAACCCTTCCGACCGCCTTTTTGCCGATGGAAGACCAGGGGTACTTCATTACCAGCGTCAATCTTCCCGAAGGGGCGACGGCCAACCGTACCCTCGAAGTGGTCAAACAGGTCGAAGGGATTTTGGCGCAGCAAGAGGGGGTCTACAAATACACGGCCATCACGGGGCTCAACATCCTCACCTTTTCGCAGGAGCCCAATTCGGCCGTCGTCTTTACCCGGCTCAAATCGTGGGATGAGCGTCCGGGTAAAGAGCTCTCGGTTTTCGGCATTCTCAACGCGCTGGGACCCAAGCTGGGTGCCATTCAGGAGGCCAAAGTGTTCGCGATGCCCCCTCCGCCGATTCGGGGGATGGGAGCGTCGGATATGTTCAGCCTCCGGCTGCTGCAGCCGGGCGACAACAACGTCAGCCGCCATGCCGCCGCAACCAACGAATTCGTCAATACCCTGAGGGCCGAACCGGGGATCAAGATGCCCTTTACGACGATGAACGTCAACACCCCCACCCTCTCGGTCGAAGTGGACCGCGAAAAAGCCAAATCGCTGGGGCTCTCGATCAATGACGTCTTCGGAACGCTTCAGGCGACGATCGGAACGATGTACGTCAACCAGTTCGACCGTAACGGCAAAACCTACTGGGTACAGATGCAATCAGACAGTTCCTATCGGGCCACCCCCGAAGACATCGGTCGCGCATGGGTCCGCTCGAGCAGCGGGATGCTCGTCCCGCTCTCGAGCGTCGTGACGGTCAAAATGTCGAGCGCGCCTTCGTCGATCGAACACTTTAACGGTGTACTCAGTACCACCATCATGGGCTCACCCTCACCGGGCTACAGTTCCGGGGACATCATCAAAACGATCGAGCACAAAGCCGACACCGTGTTGCCCGTAACCGCCAGCTACGACTGGGAAGGGCTGTATCTACAGGAAAAACTGGTCGGTTCCAAGGCCTTCATCATTGTCGCGTTCGCACTGGTGATGGTCTACCTGATCCTCGCGGCACTCTACGAGCGCTGGGTTCTGCCGATCTCGATCATGCTCGCCGTTCCCTACGGAATCATGGGGGCGTACGCGGTCGTCTGGGTCATTCCGTGGCTGAACAACAACGTCTATTTCCAGATCGGACTGCTCACCCTGATTGCCCTCTCGGCGAAAAACGCGATCCTCGTCGTCGAATTCGCCGAAGAGCAGCGCCAGATGGGCAAAAGCATTTACGACGCCACGATGGAAGCGGCACGCCTGCGTTACCGTCCGATGATGATGACCTCCTTTGCGTTCCTCGCCGGGATGCTTCCGCTCATCTTCAGCTCCGGTGCGGGTGCCGCGGGACGGTTCTCGATCGGGGTGGCGATGTTCGGCGGTATGATGGCCGCGACGTTCATTGAACGTTACTTCATCCCGTTCCTCTATTACTGGGTGGCGACGGCACACGAAAAATTCAATGCGCGCAAAGGGGTATCCCATGAATAAACAGATCGCCTACGGCTCGCTGGCCCTCTCCTTGCTGCTGGGAGGGTGCACCATCGGTCCCGATTACGTCAAACCTCCCATGTCCGCTCCCGAAGCATTCCGCGATACCAACGGCACCGCATCCGTGCAGACGCAATGGTGGAAGGGTTTCAACGACCCCAAACTCAGCGAAGCGGTCGAAACCTCCCTGCGGGCCAACTACGACCTGCACGCATCCCAGGCACGCGTCGATGCGCTGCTGGGAAAATTCGATCAGGCCAAGTCGTACCTCTACCCGCAAATCAACGGCAACGGTTCGCTAACCCGCAAAGGGGTCTACGACGCTACGGGGCCAAACCTGCGCGAAGGGGTAAGCTCTACCTATGCCGCGTCGCTCTCGCTGGCGAGCTACGAAATCGACCTTTTCGGCAAAGTCCGGCGCGCCAACGAAGCGGCACGGGCCCTTTTGCTCTCCAGCGTTTACGCCAAGGAAACGCTGAGCCTCTCGGTCGCCACCGCCGTCGCGGCGTCGTATTTCAAACTTGCGTCGCTGCGCAGCCAGATCGAGCTGGCGAAGGAAAACCTCTCGATCAGCCGCGAGCTTTACGACATGACGGGGCTCAAATACCGCCACGGCGTGATCGATGAAAGCAGCTATCTGCAGGCCGAATCGGAATACGAAAGCGCCAAGGCGACTCTTTCGCAGCTTGAAGCCTCTAAAATCGCCGAAGAAGCGGTATTCAACGTTTTGCTGGGGCGCAATCCCCAGGGGGTCCAAACCGCGGCATTGGAATCGATCGCCCTCCCCTCCGTTCCCGCCGCGATCCCGAGCACTCTCCTTGCACGGCGCCCCGACGTCGCCTCGGCCGAACAGGACCTCGTCGCCGCCAATGCCCAGATCGGCATTGCCAAAGCAGCCTATTTCCCCAGTTTCAAACTGACGGGAATGCTGGGAGTACAGAGCCTGGAACTGAGCGATTTCGTCGCCAATCCCACCAAACTGTGGGAAATCGCCCCGTCGGTATCGGTACCGCTCTTTAGCGCCGGCCGTATCGCCGGAGAGATCAAAACCGCCGAAGCCGAATACAATGCCACGCTCTCAACGTATCGCAAGACGGTGATCAGCGCGTTCAACGACACCGACAGCGCCCTGGGGCAAAACGCCAAGGCGGCCGAACAGATCGCCTACCAGCACAAACGCTCCGAGGCGATCGCACGCGCGCTCAAACAGGCCAAACTCCGTTATCAGGTAGGAAGCATTTCCTACTCGGAAATGTTGATCGTCCAGCAGCAGTGGCTGAGCGCACGCCAAAGTTATCTGGTCGCCAAACAAAACGGCCTGACCGCCGCCGCCAATCTCTATAAAACCCTGGGAGGCGGATGGGATGAAAAAATCTCTCCGCTCACCCTCGACTACTACCCTTCGGGACGATAATATTTCATCCCTTTTGCACCCTTCGGGGTGCGGATCTGCGCTATTTTTCTCTTCCCGAAATGCCATCGAAAAGATAATAAAAAGTAAACAAAAGCCGAAAAAGGGCAAAAAAACGGTTTTTTTCCCTCTCTGGAAGTTCACGTTTTGAACCGGTCAACCCTTTTTTTGAAAAAAATGTGATGCCTTGAAAAGCCCTATTTCAGGGAGTTCAAAAAAGAAATTTCAAAAAATTGTCAAAACCTCTTGACAAGCATGGGGGAGGTAGTGATATACTTCCGCCATAAATTTTTAAGGAGCCTTACCATGTTGAAATTCTTTTCTGCTTTGTTGCTTGCTGCTATGTTCATCGGATGTAGCGAATCTGCCCCTGTTGAAGAGGCAAACGCTACTGTTGAAGCTAACGTTACTGAAGAAGCACCAGTAATGGAAGAAGCTAACGCTACTGAAGCTAACGCTACAGAAGCTAACGCTACTGCTGCTCAGTAAGTTTTTACTTACTCGCTTATTTCGCACTTCGGTGCGAAATTCTCTCCTCTTCTTTCTTTGTTTAAACTTCATTCAAACTAAACACCGTACAATATCCTAATACTTTACCGTTAGGAGATCCGTTATGAAATACCTTGCCGCCATTGCCTGTTCCCTGTTGTTGATCGGATGCGGTGATTCAGCCCAGACCGAAAATGCTTCTGCCGTACCCGGCGAAACCAACGTAACGACGGAAGCAAACGTCTCCGAAACCAATCAGAGCTCTGTCGGCCAAACGGCTGCCGAGGTTGCGAGCCCGGTTGCCGTTCCGGCACCGGCAAGCAAACCGCAACCTGAGCCGAAAGCCGCGGAACCCGTTGCCAAAGCGCCTGCTCCTGCAAAAACGGCCGCGCCCGCGCCAGCAAAAGCTCCAACTTCCGTAGCCGTGGACGGCGGTGCGCTGTTCGGCCAGAAATGCGCTACGTGCCACGGCACAAAAGCCGAAAAACCGGCACTGGGAAAATCGCAGGTAATCGCGGGATGGAGTGCACAGCAGGTCAAAGAGGCACTCAAAGGGTATCAGGCGGGGACGTACGGTAAAGAGATGAAAGCATTGATGCAAGGACAGGTCAAAGGGCTTGACGACGCACAGATCGATGCGCTCGGCAAACACATCTCAAGCCTTTGATGACGACCTATTCCGAGGGTATAACCTCGGGATATACGAACAAAAGCGCAAATTCTTATAGACTCTTCGGCAACGCAAATTTCTGCGTTACCAGTTCTCCTTCCTCATTAAAAAAGAGGTAATAAAGAAAATCTTTTTTGACACTCAGCCCGGCAAGATAACGCAGCGCCAGATTCGCCTGCAGCGATGCGATGTGCATCACAATCGGGGCGGCGATCCCCGCAGGGGTCTTCTGGGTGATTTTAAACAGTTCATTGAAAGAGGCCTGGTCGAAAAAACAGACCTGCCCGTTAAACGCTTCTACCGAACCGTAAACCCACGGCAGCCCTTTGGCCTTCGCGTAGGTATTGATCATTCCCCGTGTCGGCAGATTGTCGGTCGCATCGACGATGAGATCCACCTCGATCCCTTTTTCCGCAAACTCTTCGAAACGGCAGGAATGGGGAACCGCTTTGACGTAGGGGCAACGCGATTCGATGAGGGCACACGCCACCTCGGCCTTGTTCTTCCCTTCATCACCCGTTTTAAAAGCGATCTGACGATGGATGTTGTGAAGGCTGACCGTATCGAAATCGATCATGTGGATTTCCCCGATCCCCGAGGCCCCCAGTGCAAACGCCAGCGATGACCCGAGCCCTCCGCTTCCGATCACGGCAATCCGTTTGCTCTGAAGGCTGCGCTGCGTCTCTTCGCCCCAGAGCTGTACCTGGCGGTGGAAATAGTGCATCATATGAAACTCCTCTGCTACGCTGGTTGGATTACTGTACCATCGTTTACGTTAAAAGCCTCCCAATTCGTATCGGTCGGCTCGGGAATCAGATGCGGGCGTTTCGTTTTCGGAGCGCTTCTTTGAAACCCCACCCTTTACGCGCTTCGCTCAGCGCTTTGCGGTCCAGATCGACGATGAGGAGCTCTTCGGTATTCCCCAGATCCGCTTCGATCTCCCCTTCGGGAGAGACGACCATCGAATCCCCGTAAAATTTCCAGGCGTGTTTTTCGTCGAAATACTCCCCGACGCGATTGGCGCGGAGAATGTAGCAGTTATGGGTGAACGCCCGCATTTTGAGCAGTTCGCGCCAGCGGTTGTGCGATTCGAACGTCGACGCGCTGGGTACGAGGACGACATCGATATTTTTGGTCTCGACGGCTTCCCACATCGGGTCGAAATGGGTCTCGAATCCTCCCATCACGGCAAATTTGAATCCGGCCACCGCAAAAATCATCGGCGGTTTGACCGCTTCGAGAGGATTGTTATAGAATTTTTCCTCGTTCCAGTGAGGATAGTTGATCAAAAACTGCTGCGGGTAATAGGTGACGCTTCGGGGACCTACTTTAACGATCGTTTTCGTGCACTCTTTCTTCTTCACGGTGACGATCGGGGCGACAAAAACGAGATCGTATTTTTCGGCCAGCGATTTGAGGGTCTCGATCTGATGGGCACTTTGTTCTGCGATCATCGAGACAGGTGTCTGAATCAGTTCTTTGAAAAACGGGTTGAGCAGGTATTCCCCCATCAAAACGAGTTTGACCCCTTTTTGATGCGCTACCCGCGCGTAGTTTTCGAGTTTGTTGCTCCCCATTCCGATCGAGGGGAGTTGCAAAAGGGCACAGCGCATCATTGCTCCTGGTTCTTGATGATTTGGATCTGCAATTCGGCTTCTTCGAGCATCTTCTGGGCCGACTGGAGCTCTTTCATCCCCTCTTCGTATGCCTTGATGCTCTCGTTCATAGGCAATGCGGGGTCCATCAGCTTCTCAAGGATCTCTTTGGCCTTGGTGATCTTGGTTTCGAAACCGGCTTCTTCGTTCATAGTGCCTCCCTGACGTAAGTGTCGATTTTATCGATCTCGACCAAAAACGCGTCATGGCCGTAATCGCTATCGACCGCATAATAATCGACGTTCGTTTTACCCTGTTTCTTCATTGCCGTATAGATCGCTTCCATTTCATCAGGGAGGAACAACAGGTCTTTGGCGAAGCTCACCAGATAAAGTTCCGCATTGATCTTCGACAACGCCTGTTCCATCGAATCAAACCCGCGCGAAAGGTCGTAAATGTTGATCGCTTTGGTGATGTAGAGATACGAAAGCGGATCGAACCATTTCGTAAAATTGTAGCCGTTGTACTCGAGGTACGACTCGATCTGAAATTTCCCGAAAAGCTCGAACAATCCGTCGTTACGGCGGTATTCGCGCCCGAATTTTTTGGTCATCGACTGATGCGACAGAAAACTGATATGCCCCGCCATACGACCGATCGCCATTCCGGAAAGACCGTTTTCGCGTACCGTTTCGGGATCGTAATAACCGTTCTTGAAATCGGGATCCTTGAGAATCGCTTCCTGAGCCACCTTGTTAAACGCGATCGCCCAGGGCTGGGTCGCCGCGGTGGTCGCCATCGCGATGATCTTTTTAGCGAAGTTGGGGAAAAAGACACCGAACGCAAGCGCCTGCATCCCCCCCATCGATCCGCCGATGATCGCATGGACCCGATGGATACCCAGACGGTCGAAGAGTATCCGCTGCGCTTTGACCATATCCAAGATTGTAATGACGGGAAATTTGTAACGGTAAGGTTCATTATAAGGGTAGCGCAGTGACATTGGGCCCGTCGAGCCGAAGCAGCTGCCGATGACGTTGGTACAGATCACGAAAAAACGGTCGGTATCGACCGCTTTGCCGGGGCCTATGAGTCCGTCCCACCACCCGGGTTTGTTATCCCCTTCGTAAGTACCGGCCGCATGGTGCGATCCGGTAAGGGCATGCGTTATCACAACGACATTGTCTTTCGCGTCGTTCAGTTCTCCGTACGTTTCGTAAACGATGTCGTAAGGTTCGAGAATCCTTCCGCTCTCCAGATAAAGAGGGTTGGTAAAATGCTCGCTGTGAATCTGCAGGTTTAACATAACTTCCTTTACGCGTCCAATGCCTGTTTGAGGTCGTTGATCAAATCCCGGCTGTCTTCAAGGCCGATGCTCAGGCGAATCAACCCCGAGGGGACGCCGCAGGCGATCAATTCTTCGTTCGAGAGCTGCTGATGGGTCGTCGATGCCGGATGGGTGATGATCGACTTGGAATCGCCGATATTGACGACAAGCGAGAACAGCGCCGTCGCATCCACGATTTTTTTGGCTTCCTCGAAACTCTCCACCTCGAAGCTCAGCAGCCCGCTTGCCATTCCGCCATCGAAATAACGCTGCGCGTTGGCATAGTTGGCGTTGCTTTTGAGCCCCGGATAGTTCACCTTTTTCACTTTCGGATGAGCTTCGAGGAATTCCGCAACGGCCAGCGCGTTGCGCGAATGTTCGCGCATCCGAAGGCTGAGCGTTTCGATCCCCTGGATAAAAAGCCACGAGTTGAACGGAGAGACTACCGCGCCGAGATCGCGCAGCAGGGAGAGACGCGCACGCAATGTAAAAAGGGGCAGCGGAACGTCGACGTAGACGAGGCCGTGGTAACTCTCATCCGGCTCGTTAAACTGCGGATAGCGAGCGTTCCCTTTGATCAGATCCAGCAGACCGTGGCGTTCAACCATAATACCGCCGATGGCAAGCCCCTGCCCCGTCGTATATTTGCTGGCACTGTGGACGACGACGTCGACCCCGTGTTCCAGCGGACGGCACAGTACCGGGGTAGCAACGGTATTGTCGACGATCGTGAGGATCCCGTGTTTTTTCGCAATGGCCGTGATCGCGCCGATATCGGCGACGTCGATACTGGGGTTGGTGAGGGTCTCAAAGAAGATCGCCTTGGTTTTGCCATCGACGAGCGCCTCGATCTCTTCGGGGTTATGGACATTGAAAAATCGTGCCTGGATGCCGAAACGTTTAAGGGTATGGGCCGCCTGGGTCAGAGTTCCGCCGTAGAGCTGCTTGGCGCAGACGATGTTATCCCCTGCCTCGGCGGCGTTGGCGATCGCGTAAAAAATGGCGGCCATTCCGCTCGATGCGGCCAGACCTGCCGCTCCTCCCTCGAGGGCGGCAAAACGTTTTTCAAAAACGTCGGTCGTCGGATTGTTCAACCGAGTATAAATGTTCCCCAGTTCTTTGAGGGCAAAAAGATTGGCTGCGTGCTCGACGTCACGAAATTCGTACGCCGTCGTCTGGTAAATGGGGACGGCCATCGTGCTCTGCGTATCTTTGTCGTATCCGGCGTGGATGGCATCGGTTTGAAGTTGCATATTCATCCTTTAGTGGTTGTTTGGCGCAATTGTATCCACAACCCGTCTTTTTTCCCGTGTTTCCCAAACGGTTTAATTACCATTAAACCGATAGGAATTACTTATACGTGGTAGTTCGGCGCTTCCTGCGTGATGATAACGTCGTGAACGTGCGATTCTTTAAGCCCGGCGCTCGTGATCTCGACGAATTCGGCTTTTTCCCAGAATACAGGGATGCTTTCGCTTCCGCAGTATCCCATCGACGAACGCAGACCGCCCATCATCTGGTGGACGACAGCGGCGATTGTCCCGCGATAGGGAACACGTCCTTCGATCCCTTCGGGGACGAGTTTATCGGCTGCGGTCCCTTCCTGGAAATAACGGTCGGTCGAACCTTTGGTCATTGCGCCGATGGAACCCATACCGCGGTACGCTTTGTACTGGCGACCCTGATACATGATCGTATCTCCCGGAGATTCCTCGGTTCCGGCCAGAAGCGATCCGGCCATGATGGCGCTTGCACCCACAGCGAGGGCTTTGGCGATATCACCCGAATAACGGATACCGCCGTCGGCGATGACGGGGACGCCGTGTTTGCGTGCGGCGCTCGCGCACTCATCAATTGCCGAAATCTGCGGTACGCCGACGCCGGCGACGATACGGGTCGTACAGATCGATCCGGGCCCGATGCCGACTTTGACGCCGTCAACTCCCGCTTCGATCAGTGCTTCGGTCGCTTCGGCCGTCGCGACGTTGCCCGCGATGATGTCGATCACCATCTCTTTTTTGATCGCTTTGACCGTATCGATAATCCCTTTGGAATGGCCGTGCGCCGAATCCAGAACCAACACGTCGACTCCCGCATCGACGAGGGCGCGTGCACGGTCGAGCTGACCGACACCGATGGCCGCACCGACACGGAGGCGTCCGAAATCGTCTTTGTTGGCGTGAGGGTATTCGATCCGTTTCTTGATATCCTTGATCGTGATCAGCCCTTTGAGGCACCCCTCGTCATCGATGATCGGGAGCTTTTCGATCTTGTTTTTGTGCATGATCTGCTCGGCCTCTTCGAGGGTGATCCCCGCTTTGGCGGTCACCAGCGGCATCGGGGTCATCACCATATGGGCCTGCTTTTTGAGGTCTTTTTCAAAACGCATGTCCCGATTGGTCAAAATACCGAGCAGTTTGTTGTGGGCGTCGACGACGGGAACGCCGGAAATACGGAATTCGCTCATCAACTGTTCCGCATCGGCGAGGGTCGCATCGGGAAGAACATAGATCGGGTCAATGATGATTCCGCTTTCGGATTTTTTCACTTTTTTGACCTGTTTGACCTGTGTTTCGATATCCATGTTTTTGTGGATGATCCCGATTCCGCCCAGGTGCGCCATCGCGATTGCCGCGCGATACTCGGTAACCGTATCCATCGCCGCGGAAACCATCGGGATGTTCAAGGGGATGTTGCGTGTCAGCATCGTTTTGAGACTCACCTCTTTGGGGAGAACCTCGGAGTATTTCGGAATAAGAAGTACATCTTCAAATGTGAGGGCACGTTTACGAATATTCATATGGTTTATCCTTTAAGCTTTGTTTCGAGGCTCAATGCCCCGTTGAACAGGGTTTGCTCCGCATACGGAGCGGCTATCAGCTGCAATCCGACCGGCATCCCGTCCCCGGCGGTATCGACCGGAAGGGAGATGGCCGGTAGCCCGGCAAGGTTGACCGAAATGGTGTAAATATCGCTCAGATACATCTCGAGCGGATCGCTTAAGCTCCCAAACTCGTACGCCGTCCGTGGCGCGACGGGAGTAAGGATCAGATCGACCTCTTCGAAAAGCTTATTATACTCTTCTTGGATCAGAGTCCGCACTTTTTGCGCCTTGACGTAATAAGCGTCGTAGTATCCCGAAGAGAGGACGAAGTTTCCGAGCATGATCCGTCGCTGTACTTCGGGCCCGAAGCCGCGCGAGCGGGTTTGGAGGAAGGTGTCTTTGAGGTTCTCCCCTTCCACGCGGTTACCGTAGCGGATCCCGTCGTAACGGGCCAGGTTGGTCGTCGCTTCGGCAGTCGCCGTGATGTAGTAGGCCGAGATATCGTACTTGGGGTCCATCAGGCTTTTTTCGACAACGGTATGCCCCGCGTTTTTGAGCGCTTCGACCGCTTTGGCATACGCTTTGCGGACATCAGGGGATGCATCTTTGACGTAATCGGGGACGATCGCAACCGTCAGTTTGACGCTGGCGTCAAGTTTGTCGCTCACTTTGCCGTCGTTACGCTCGGCACTGGTCGAGTCTTTGGGATCATACCCCTGGATGATATCGTACAAAATCGCGGCGTCTTCGACGTTCTGCGTCATCGGCCCGATCTGATCGAGCGAACTCGCATACGCCCCCAGGCCGTAACGGCTGACCCGCCCGTAGGTGGGTTTCATCCCTACGATACCGCAAAAAGCCGCAGGCTGGCGGATCGATCCGCCCGTATCGCTCCCCAGCGCGGCCACGGCCAAACCTGCGGCAACCGCCGCCGCCGAACCGCCCGAACTTCCGCCCGGCACCCGGCTGGGATTGAGGGGATTAAGGGTTTTGCCGTAACAGCTGCTCTCCGTGGTCGATCCCATCGCGAATTCGTCCATATTGGTCCGTCCGAACGGGCTGAACCCCGCGTCGAGCATTTTCTCGACCACGGTAGCGTTATAGGGGGCAACGTATCCTTTGAGGATGTTCGAGCCGCTTGTCACCGACCACCCTTTGACCTGGATATTGTCCTTGATCGCGATCGGGATCCCCTCTCCGACGTTAAGGACGTCGATGTAGGCATTGAGGTCACTGTTGGCCTCGATTTTCGCTTTAAGCTCCGACTTTAGCTGCGCTATCTCCTCTTTGGAGAGTTTTAACGCCTCTTTGAGTGTGATCATTCACCTTCCTTTGTTCGTTTTGCTTTTCGTACCATATAGATCCCCGCCCCGATGACGGCGAAAATAACCGCTACCGTTTCCGCGATAAAAGCCGTCGGAACCGGCTGTGTCACGTCGATCATTCGGCGACCATCCAGCCTGAAACCACCTGTGTACACCGCGGACAAAGCGTCTCTTCGTTCTGGCTGTGGTATTTCCAGCAGCGGGGGCATTTGGCTTTGGTCGCCAACGCTACGTTATACAGTTCCCCTTCGACTTCAAAGGTCGCTTTGACGTCATCGAGGACGCACGCGCACCATTTGGAGATGACAAGGTACTCTTCCGCATCGCTTTTCTTGATCGTTTTGGCTTTCGGATCGACGCTTGAAACAACCAGTTCGAGGGTATTTTTGATCACCTTCTCTTTTTTGAGGGCGTCAACGATCTCGTTGAGTTTTTCACGGACCGTTTTCATGTACGTTTCGTCCCACGTGCTTTCCACCGGGTCGATCGAAACGTATACGATGTCGAAAATATCTTTTGCTTCCCCTTTGATTACCGCGGGGGCATGCTCGAAGATCTCGTCGGCCGTATAAGTGAGGATCGGCGCAATCAGCCCCAGCATGGAGCGGGCGATGATCGCCATCGCGCTTTGCGATGAACGGCGTTCGGCAGAATCGGCGTTGTCACAGTACATCCGGTCTTTGGTGATGTCGATGTAGATGCCGCTGAGCTCGTTGACGATAAAATAGTTCAGTCCGCTCATCCCGTGGACGAAATTGTACTCGCCGAACAAACGGTGCGTTTCGTCGAATACCGCTTTTGCTTTCGCGACGATCCACTTGTCGATTTCGCCCATATCGCCGTAGGGGACGATTGCCTCAAGTCCATCGAGATTGGCCAGTATAATCCGGAAGGTATTGCGCAGTTTCCGGTACTGTTCCGCCGTCTGCTTGAGGATGTTGTCGGAAATCTTCAGATCCCCCTGGTAGTCGCTCATCGCGACCCACAGGCGGAGGATTTCGCTCCCGTACTGGCTCAGGACCTTCTCGGGGGCAACGACGTTGCCTTTGGATTTGGACATCTTCTCCCCCTTCTCATCGACCGTGAAACCGTGGGTGAGAAGCGCTTTGTAGGGAGCGACATGCTCGACCGACGCGCTCAGGAAGAGCGAACTCTGGAACCATCCGCGGTGCTGGTCGCTTCCTTCGATGTAAAGGTCTGCCGGATACGTTCCCGCATCGTAGTTGCGCGATTTGAGCACCGCGTTCCACGTCGAGCCGCTGTCAAACCAAACGTCGAGGATATCGGACACTTTTTCAAGCTCTTCGGGCTTGTACGGAGCACCCGGGTAGAGGAGTTCTTCGATGCTCATCGAATACCACGCGTCGGTGCTGTGCATCTCGAAAATCATCGCGATAAAGTTCAATACTTTTTCGTCCAGGATCACCTCTCCCGTGGCCTTGACGCGGAAGAACGCGATGGGGACCCCCCAGTCTCGCTGACGGGAGATACACCAGTCGGGACGGTTTTCGACCATCGAGCCCAAACGGTTGCGTCCGGATTCGGGATAAAAGGCCGTTTTGCCCACTTCGTCTTTGGCAATTTCGCGGAGCGTTTTAGACTCGCCATCAGGAGTGCCGTCGACGCTGATGAACCACTGCTTCGTCGCGCGGTAAATGAGCGGCGTGTGCGAACGCCAGCAGTGCGGATAGGAGTGGCGGAATTTGCTAACTTTGAGCGCTTTGTCGCCGAGCAGTTCGATGATCGGTTCGTTCGCTTTGAAAATGTGCATCCCGACGAACGTTTCGGGATTCGGAAGAAGCTTTTCGCGAACGACGGTCTGATCGTAGCATCCCGTCTCATCGACCGGCATCACCACTTCGAGGTTGTAGCGAAGCCCTACGCGATAGTCGTCCTCCCCGTGCCCGGGTGCGGTGTGGACGCATCCCGAACCGTTGTCCATCAATACGTGCTCGCCCAGCACGATGTGTGATCCGCGACCGTTGAGCGGATTGATCGCATAAAGGTTTTCAAACTTTTTCGCCTCGATCTTCTGCACGACGGTTCCGGTGAAAACACCCTCTTCGATAAGTGCTTCGTAGCGTTTCTCGGCCACGATGTAACCGTCGGAAGTGCGGACGTATGTTTCATCAGGGTTCAAAGAGATCCCCGTATTGGCCGGCAGGGTCCATGGCGTCGTCGTCCAGATGACGATCGCGGCGCTGCCTTCAATCCCTGCGCGCACTTTGGCTTCATCGGAAAGTTCAAACGCAACGTAAATCGAATAGTCCTCTTTCTCCTCGTACTCCACTTCGGCTTCGGCCAGAGCGGTACGCTCCGCCCAGCTCCAGTAGACCGGTTTGGAACGCTCGATCAGTAACCCTTTCTTCGCTACCGCGCACAGGGTTCGGTAGATGTTGGCTTCGAATTTGTAATCCATCGTCAGGTAAGGGTTGTCCCAGTCGGCGACGACGCCGAGCTTCTTGAATTCCTCGCGCTGGATATCGATAAATTCGCTCGCGTGCTCACGGCACAGACGACGCACTTCGGCGGTGCTGAGCTGTTCTTTTTTCTGTTTTCCGCCCAGTTTTTTCTCGACCTGCTGTTCAATCGGCAGCCCGTGGCAATCCCAGCCCGGCGTAAAACGGACCGATTTGCCGTTGAAATAATGGTATTTGACGATAATGTCTTTGAGAATTTTGTTCAGCGCGTGTCCGATGTGGGTATGGCCGTTGGCATAGGGGGGGCCGTCGTGCAGCGTAAAGCTCTGGGCACCCGCTCGGTTGGCTTTCATCCGGTTGTAGACGTCTTGGGCGATCCATGCGGCATAGCGCGCAGGTTCGTTTTGGACCAGGTTTCCGCGCATCGGAAACTCGGTCTGCGGCAGTAGGAGGGTATCTTTATAATCCATTCGGATCCCTTAATAATGAGCATATAAAAAGTGGTGCATTATAGCTTTTAGGTGATTAAATTTTGCTGTCACTATGCTATACTACCCCAATTTTATACAGGGTTGGACTATGAAACGCGACGTAATTTTTGTCGGAAACCGCCTGATTCTCAACGAGGCATACGAGCGCTACATTCTCCGAAACATCAAAAGCCGCTTCTCCTCGATCGACTCGATCAGTTATTTCGAAGAATCGGACAAAGACCTCTTTTTGCATCTCGACGCGCTCCTTAAACACGAATCCAAACTGGTCATCGTCACCACCAAAACCACCTTTACGATCGTCGGCAAACTTCTCAGCACGGTTACCGCCGACAACCAGGTCCTCAAAAATAATATGCTCATCCCCTCACGCGCCGATATCCTCGAAAACGGCAGCTACCTTCTCAACCATAACAGCTCCGAAATCAACGTCATCCTGGCAACAGAGGGTAAAGCCCTCCCCCCGATACTTATCGGCGACGAATCACGCCAGGCAATCATCCACCTCTTCAACGAAGATCTAGCCAGTGCCCAGACTCTCCTTGAGCCGCTGGCGCAAAACTTCGACGTACGGCTCGAATTCAGCCTTCTCGTCGAGGGGTGGCTTAAAATCCGGATTCATGCCCGCCGCCACGGCAACCTTTCGCAGTTCATCGCTTCGGCCAAGGGGCTGATGCACCACAAGGTGATCGCCGCGGCGAACGTAGCCGCCTTTATCATCGAGCGGCTGGGGGCACACAACAAAAAGCTCTCGTTCGCCGAAAGCTGCAGCGGCGGGTCGCTGGCCCATTTCTTTACCTCCCAAAGCGGTGCATCGGCCGTTTTCGACGGTTCGCTTATCACCTATTCCAACGTCCTCAAAGCCAACTGGCTTGCCGTGGACGACGAATCTCTTGATGCTTTCGGGGCCGTCAGCGCCGAAGTCGTTATGCAGATGTCGGAAGGGGCGATGAACGTCAGCTTTTCCGATTATGCACTCTCTATCAGCGGCGTGGCCGGCCCCAGCGGCGGGAGCGATGCCAAGCCCGTCGGGACCGTCTACATCAGCGCCCGTTCCAAAACCGCCGTCCATACCGAGCGTTTCCATTTCGAAGGGGATCGTAACTATATCCAGGAACAAAGCGTCCTGATGGCCGTCAAAATGCTCCTCAACGTCGACCGCGAACTCTTTTTTGCCTAATCACGTTTTTTTTCTTGACAAAGCGGGACATTTCCCCTATAATTTCGCCCTCACAATCACCGAATTCGGTCGGTTGAAGAGGTCTCGTTAGCTCAGCCGGTAGAGCATCTCACTTTTAATGAGGGGGTCGATGGTTCGAATCCATCACGAGACACCATGGTTGGTTCAGTGACCCTTTCGTCTAGTGGCCAAGGACACTATCACTTCATGGTAGGAACAGAGGTTCAAATCCTTTAGGGGTCGCCATTGTTCGATGTTCGGTAAGGGCGTTTAGCTCAGTTGGTAGAGCGCTACCCTTACAAGGTAGATGTCACAAGTTCGAGTCTTGTAATGCCCACCATTTTTGTGCAGCCATAGTTCAGTTGGTTAGAATGCCTGCCTGTCACGCAGGAGGTCGCGAGTTCGAGTCTCGTTGGCTGCGCCACCCTTCTTTTTCCCCCTTTTCGTATTTGTGTTATGATTATCCGATGAAACTCAAACCTCTTTTGTTTATCGCGTATGTTACGGTCTGGTTAGTTCTGGCGATCGATCCGTGGTATCGTGAAGACTGGCTGCTGGAAAATATTCTGGTATTCGTTGCCCTTCCCGTGGTGATATGGGGAGAACGCCGTTTCGGTTTTTCGCCTGCCGCCGCGTGGATGCTGTTTGTGTTTTTCGTTCTGCATGCCATCGGAGCGCACTACACCTACAGCGAGATGCCCTGGTTTGATCTTTTCACCCGTACTTTCGGTTTTGAACGCAATCATTACGACCGCGTTGCCCATTTTCTGTTCGGGTTTTTGCTGTTAGTACCGTTTGCCGAGCTCTTCGCCGTTTCCGCCAAACCCGGTAAAACGGTTTTTGCTTTCGCGTTTGTCTTTATGATTGCGGCTTCGGGTTTTTACGAGGTACTCGAATGGCTCGCCACCGAAGTGACCCATGCCGAACTCGGAACCGCGTTTCTGGGAACGCAGGGAGACGAGTGGGACGCACAGAAAGACATGCTGATGTGTTATCTTGGCATTATCGCGGGGGCGTTGATTTGGCGGAGACGGATACTCTAAAAGCCTCCGGCGCGTTTTAACCGCAACAGCTCCCGCCCGAACAGCTTTTTTTGTCCGAAGCGCTCAAACGGTTTCGGACGAGGTGATAAGCGATCAACCCCCACAAAAGAGCCGCGGCTCCTTGTTCCAGCCACCCCTGCTCCTCTTTGTGCCCCATCGCCATGCGAAATTCCAGCGCATCGAATACGATGTCGATCAGGACGCCGGAGAGAAGGCTTCCCGCTACGATGACCGAGAGATAGACAACCAATGCACGCATACCGAGCATGGATTTGACGACCCCCATTGTTACGGTGTTGGTCGCGGGGCCCGCGGTGAGAAAGACGAACGCCGCCCCCGGCGAGACGCCGGCCATGATGAGCGATGCCGCGATCGGAAGCGAAGCGGTGGCGCACACGTACATCGGGGCGGCTACCGCGACGGCGATCAGGTATCCCAGCCATCGGTTATCCTCAAACAGCTGGTGGAGGTTCTGCGGAAGGGCCGCGGCGATGAACGCACCGATCACCAACCCCCAGAACAGTGGCTTGCTGAAACTTCCCAGCAACGTACCGAATCCATAGATGAAAACTTTCCCCAGCGAAAACGGCTCAGAAGGAGCCGGCGCGGAAGGCTGCACCACCGACATCCTCCCCTCGGGCACGACGGCCGAAAATCGGGCGGGCTGAAACGGCACATCGGATTCAATACGATTCATCAACAGGCCCGCCGCGATCGCGATCAATACGGAACTGGCAACCCGGTATAACGTGAATGCCCATCCGAACATCCCGAACGTGGCAAGAATCGAATCGATCCCCGTAATCGGCGTCGATATCAGAAACGAAAGGGTAGCCCCCCTGGACGCCCCGCTTTTACGCAGGGAAGCGGCAAAGGGGATGACGCTGCATGAGCACAGCGGGAGCGGCGTTCCGATAAGCGCCGCTTTATAAACGGCGCCGTGCGTCGAGGGACCCAGATGTTTCCGAACCGCTTCTTCCCGTACGAACTGGTGTAAAACACCTGCTGCCAGAAGTCCGAAAAGAATATAAACCCCCATATCGACACTTAGATCCCATAAGGCAATCCCTAATGCTTCCATTTGAAGATCCTTAAAATGATAACTATTATCGTATTATCGTTTTTTCCCCTTAATCTTTCCTATAATTTGCGTGCTACGCTTCCAACGGGGTGTTCAAACCATCCCGGATCGGCATAATCTCCTTCGGCCTGATCTTTACGTACTTTGACGACGGTAAACATACCCCCCATTTCGATCGGCCCGAACGGCCCTTTCCCGGTCATCATCGGCAACGTATTTTCAGGCAGCGCCATCCCCATTTCGGCCATATCCTGCATCTCCGCCATCCCGGTTCGCCCCATGGGCATGTACATGTAATCGGGGAAAAGGTCGCTTATTTTCTCGGTCAGATCGTCTTGTTTGACGCCGAGCATGTTCGGAACGCCGTGTCCCATGGGACCCATCGTATGGTGCGATTTGTGACAGTGGAATGCCCAATCCCCTTCTTCGGTGGCGGTAAACTCGATGCACCGGACCGACCCGACGGGGATATCGGCCGTCACTTCTGGCCATCGCGCACTTTTTGGAACCCAACCTCCGTCGGTTCCGGTCACTTCGAATATATGGCCGTGCATATGGATCGGATGGTTCGTCATCGTCAAATTGCCTACCCGGATCCTCACCCGGTCTCCTTTGCGCACGACCATCGGATCGATTCCCGGAAAAACGCGGCTATTGAAGCTCCAAAGGTTGAATTCGCTCATCGTGCCAGGATCGGGCGTATAGGTGCCGGGTGCAACGTCGTAACTGGCGAGAAGAAAACAAAAATCACGGTCAACGCGATGCAATTTTGGATTTTTGGGGTGAACGATAAACATCCCCATCATCCCCATCGCCATCTGAACCATCTCGTCGGCATGGGGATGGTACATAAACGTTCCGCTCTGGCGAAGGGTAAATTCGTAAACGTACGTTTCTCCCGGCTTGATCTGCGGCTGGGTCAGTCCCCCCACACCGTCCATGCCGTTGGGAAGAATCAGACCGTGCCAATGGATCGTCGTATGTTCGGGGAGATTGTTCGTGACCACCAGACGGATGCGGTCCCCTTCGACCGCTTCGATCGTCGGCCCGGGCGACGTACCGTTGTACCCCCAGCAGTTGACCACCATACCGGGGGCAAACTCCCGGATGACGGGTTCGGCAACCAGCCGAAACTCTTTTACCCCCTCTTTCATTTCGTACGGAAGGCTCCAACCGTTAAGGGTAACGACGGGATTGTAATTTTTCCCTTTCTTGGGCGTTATGATCGTCGAAGGGGAGAGAACTTTTTGCGGGTTCTCCACCCGGCTCAGCTGCCGTTTCGGAGCCGCGTGAACACTATGGTCGTGTTCTGAAGCCCCCGATTCTTTCGGAAGTGCGGCGGCGGCAAGAACCGCCGATGCCAACCCCAGGAAATTGCGTCTATTGTGCTCCATTAGCATCCTCCATTCGCGTACCGACAGCGTAATCCAGATCGATTCGCGCTTTTTCGTATTCTGCGACGGCTTCGGCAGCGGCGATTTTCATCTCGCCGAAGCGGCGGCGTTCTTCAAGCAATTCGTGGATCCCTTCGAGCATGCCGTTATAATAAAGCCCCGTTTCTTCAAGCATATCACGGTGGATACCCGACAATGCGTCCCGATACTCTGCGGCGATATCGTAACGATACCGTAAAGCCGCATACGCGCGACGCACGTCGCTTCGCACATTGACCGAAAGGGCATACAGGGCATGATGCGCCTGATTGTACTGCGCACGCGCGCTTTCGACGCGCCCCTGTCCAAGGTCAAAGAGAGGCAGCGGGATTTTAACCCCTACCGTATTGAACCGGGCTTCTCCGGTCGTTCTTTCGTTTTCATATTCCAGGGAAAGTTCGTCCAGCAAACGGGTGTTTTCGACAATCCCAGCCGCTCTGGCGGCATATTCCAGTTTTTTTCGGGCGGCGGCGATATCGAAGCGGCTTCGGATCGATTCGCGCTCCAACCCCTCCGGCGAAGAGGGAGGCATAAGGAGCGAACTCTCTGCAGAAGCCATACGATAATCGGTAAACCGGCCGTAAAGACCCATCAGTTTGTTGAGTTCCTCTCTCGCATCCGAGGCATTTTTCCGCGCTTCGAGCGCATCGATGCGGGCACGCGAATACTCCGCACGGATTCTCAGCATATCCCGTTTGGCGAGATTTCCGGCAGTATACTGCCGGATTGCCAATTGTGCCGACGCCGAGGCGGATGCCAGCTGTTCGTCCTGAAGCTGCGCTATCGCTTCGGCAGTATTCGCATCCACATACGCTTTACGGGTTTCACGTACGGTTTTGAGAACCTCATCGGCGATCCGTGCTTTGGCTTCTTCGAGTGCTATCCCGGCCAGGTCCCTGCGTAAAGGGATCCACAAAAGGTCCAAAAACGCCAGTTCGATGCTCAGTTTGTTCGTCGTCACGCCGCCGCCTCGGCCGACCGAATACCCCAAAACGGGATTGCTCATCAGCCCCGCCTGGACCAGATCGGCGTGCGCGATGCCGAGTTCTTCGTAGCTTTGCTGCAGCGAACGGTTGTTGATCAGGGCGATACGGACGGCATCTTCACCCTTTAAGGGTCGGGCGAGGATGGCGGTAATGTTTTTCTCTACGGCTGCGGCTTCCCTCTCACTCTTGATCCACACGAGATCGGTCCCCATCGTTTCGTTCAACGACCGGAACACCCCCTCTTTTCCGGGTACGGAACATCCGCCCAGCACCAATACCGCGGCAACGCAGATCACCGGCCATGTTTTCATGGCTTTACGTCCGCTTCCGGTTTTTCTGCAACCGGCAAACCGTAACTGTGCATCCCTTCGCCTCTTCCTCCGGGGATCGCTTTTTCTTGCTGAATACGTTTTTCTGCGGCTTCGTTCACGGTGTCGGGCACAGAGATGTAGCGCTCTTTTCCCGTTTGTGCATCCGGCTGATGCGGTGGAAGACTTGAGGGTTCGGGAACACCGCCCCATACTGCGGCGACCGATGCTGCCGTCATTATCAACGTTCTCATTTGGAAATCTTGATGATGATGTAACGGCCCTCTTTTTCGATGAAATCGAAACGGACGGCTTCTTCTTTTGTAAACGAACGCTCTGTTACGCTTTCTGAAAATTCGAATTTCATGTTCATTGCAGGCCATTTGAGCGCGGGAACCGGATCATGAAATATACGTACCGACTCACCGTTTTCGGAAATCGATTTGATCTTGCCAGATGCCGAATAAATCTGCTGAACGGACGATTCTTCCGAATGGTCATGCTGATGGACTTCATCCCCCATCCCCATCAATTCCAATGAGGCGGCAGAGAGGGCCAATGCTATCAAAACGCTTTTCATGCAAACTCCTTTTCGGATAAGTCTAACAAAGCTCTATTGACCCTCTATAAATGCACTGTTAACAGGATTAACGTTCGCTCTCTCCTTGTGCATAGACTTTGACATAATTCCCCTGGTTTGTTTTTAACGAAGCATCAGATAACTGTTCCACCTGTTCGGCGCTTAACGCGAAACCTTCATCCGCGGCATACGCGGCAGCGGTTTTGATTTTCAGGCCGTTTTCCTGGTATGCCGAATAATCTTCCGACAATTTGCGGCTGTTTTCATCTATCTGTTTCTGCTCTTCTTTGGCTTCGTCTTCTTGTGCTTTGAGCATAGCAGGATCGGGTCGCCCCACCTGGAAAGGCTGGGAATGGGGGCTTTGAAAAAGATAGGAACTGATCGTCATCGCGTCCTCCTTTTCGTGATTGATCTATACAATAAATGTACTCCCATAAAACTCAAAAAATGATTAAGTAACAAAACTATACGCTACAATAATTCAAATCCATACCAAGGAACGTTATGCAGGTTTTTCTGATTATTCTCGCCGTGGTATCACTGAGTCTGATACTGATGTACAACTCGCTGATCGGTAAAAAAAATCAGGTCGATAACATCTTCGCCGGAGTCGATGCCGTCCTCAAAAAACGGTTCGACCTCATCCCCAACCTCGTCGCCTCCGTAGAACGTTACATGGAACACGAAAAATCGACGCTGGAAAAAGTGACGCAATTGCGCAGCGAAGGGATGAAAAGCGGAATAAGCGATGAGCAGAAAATCGCTCTTGACGCCAAACTGACCGCCGCCCTGGGATCCGTTACGGTGGCAATGGAGGCATATCCCGACCTCAAAGCCAACGAAAACGTGATGCACCTGCAACGCTCGCTGGCCGAAATCGAAGAGCAGATTTCCGCCGCGCGGCGCGCCTACAATCAGGCCGTCACCGACCTGAACAATGCCATCGAAATGTTCCCGACCAACCTGATGGCGGGGTGGATGAAACTGCAACGCCGGGCCGTGTTTGAAATCACTCTCAATGAACGCCAAAACGTTAACGTCGGTGATCTCTTCAACCGTTCATGAAAAGCGCCTCGGAACTCACCGATTTTTATTACCGAGAGCTCTATCCCTCACTCAGTGAACTGGAAAAGACCCGAAAGGAGATCCTCTCGCGGCTCAAACTCTACGCCGGGATGGGGATCGTCGCATTGCTGCTCACTATAGCATGGATAGGAAAGAAGTTCGGTCTCTTCCATCCGACGATGATGGCGGTGCTCATCGGATTTATCGCCCTAAGCTCCATCATCTACCGGTGGACGGTATCGGAGTATGCCAAAGATTTCAAAGAGCGTATCATCACACCGCTGATCCATGCGATCGATCCCCATCTCCTCTACAACCCCGGCTTCACCGTTTCGCAGCACCTGTTCGAGCGCAGCGATCTCTTCAAACGCTCTATCGACCGCTACGGCGGCAACGACTACGTCAAAGGCTCCATCGAGGGGGTTCCTCTGGAATTTTCAGACGTTCACGCCGAATACCAGACACGCGACTCGAAAGGGAGGACGCAGTGGCACACCCTTTTTCGGGGGCTCTTCCTCGTCGCCGAATTCAACAAACACTTCAGCGCCAAGACGGTGATCCTCCCCGACCACGCCGAAAAAACGTTCGGTTCCCTGATCGGAGGGTGGTTCCAGTCGAAAAATTTCAGCCGCGACGGCCTGATCCGCATGGACGACCCCGAATTCGAAAAGACGTTCGTCGTCTACGGAAACGACCCCATCGAAGCGCGCTATATACTCACCCATTCCATGATGAAGCGGCTCCTCGATTTCCAGCGTCGCCTTCCCCACCCGTTGTTCGTCTCGTTCGTGCACAACCATATCCATATCGCCGTAGCGACGGGAAAAGACCTCTTCGAACCCGCTTTGTTCACCTCGCTGTTCGACTACAAACAGGCGATGGAATACGTCAATACGCTGCGCAATACGATCGGGTTGGTGGAAGAGTTGAAACTGAACGAAAAGTTGTGGAGTAAAGAGTAAAAAAATGAGTGCCGAAGTCTATATCTTAATTGTTTGTATTCACCTTCTTGCCATTATCATGATTTTAGGGCTTGTAAAAATTCTGCCAACTACTTTTGCAGTACCGACACCTCCAAAAAAAATCATAGTGTTAGGAGTCTTCGCCGGTTTTGCACTTGGATGGTTCGTATTATTTCCTATACGTTACTTTACAATCCGATACCCACCAATATCTTTCAATCAAAATAATGTTGTAGAAGGAATAATACAATATATTGGTTCAGGTAGGACACCTATGGATACCGGCTCTTTAATTGTAGTTTATCAAAATAACGGTTCCGTAAAAGCTCTCGAATGCTATGGTGCTAAAGAAAAATGGCTAAAATACAATGCAATACCATGTGGAAATGATGAAATCGCATATCGAGAATTAAATAGAAAATTTGGAAAAGTATGGTTCTATAATGATTTATTGCCTACAAATAGCCCAAATTCCTATGTGAGAGATAAAGCTGTTCAAATCGTTTTACAGCATAAAATCTATCCCTATGATATTCAAGCGCAAGTCATTAAAGAATCCCTAAATAGTAAAACACATGATCCTTTCCATGAAGATAATATTATTGCAGCACTCGGGTTTTTGATTTTTACTTTAACAGGTTTTATTTTAATTTTGAAAAACAAACATATCGATTTTCATAAAGAAGAAATCGATTCTAATATAGCCAAAATGTGGGAAGAATACAATAAGAAACATCAAAATACATAAAATTACTCAAAAAATGCCCCTTCAAAATGGGTCAAAACTTTTTCATCTTTCGTCAGCAGTGGATAATCCCGCGCCTTAGCATTCGCAACGATGAGACGATCAAACGGATCACGTGTCCATTCCAACGAGAGGCTTTTTTTAATCACCTCAAACATCTCCACTTCGTCTACCCGCAAGTCGATCATCGCATTTAAATCACCCAAAATATTATGAGGAGTATCGGTGAGACGACCGATCTCCTGTAAATATTTTAACTCCATCATCACTATTGGAGAGATCAATAATGCGTGAGCATTTTCTATTGCATCCAATGCGCGTTTTGAAAACTTCTCCAACTCTTTTTGTCGAAGCCAGACAACGATATGGGTGTCTAAATAAAGGGTTTCCATTCACCCTCCCACAACGTATTGATAAGTTCATCATCACTGCATGAGGTGATTTTTTTGGGTTGAATCGCTTTAAGACGGCTTTTTTTATGTTCTGGAACAATCATCAGAATCTGTCCGTTCCGTTTTACTTCCAGCGGTTCTTTCGTTTCGATCACAGAATCAAGTATATTATAGAGATTTTCTCTCAATTTTGAGGGTGTAATAGTCATAACTCACCTCCTGAATAAAGGTATTATATCAAAAACGTACGTAATAATACTATATCGTACGAAAATCAAATTTTTTGAATTAAACGCCCCAAAGCATTATAAAAACTCTCCAAATTTTCCCCCGTCCCCTCAATCTCAAAAACTGCTCCCGTCTCACCGAATATTTTGGAAAGGATCTGTATATATTTTTGAGTACTTTCGTATTCGACGATCGAAACGTTTTTGTATTCCGTGGCAAAAGTTTGACGGTACGTTTTTTCGTATTCGCTCAACTCGGCGGCTCCCACCGCGGCATTCGCCGAATCGGCATATGCCCGGACCAGCCCCCCCGGACCCAGTTTCGTGCCCCCGAAATAGCGTACCGTGATGATGGCGGCATTGATAAGCTCGTGCCCCTGCAAAACCGCCAACGTCGGTTTTCCCGACGTCCCTTTGGGTTCTCCGTCGTCATGTGCGGATTCGACGATCTGATCGAACTCGTTGAGACTGCGGGAGGCACTCACCCAATGGACCGCCTTGGGATGTTCCAGGCGCAGACGTGCCATTTCGCTCTCGTACATCGCGATCGGCATCAGATGGGCGATAAACTTCGATCCTTTGACTTCGATCGAATCGCTATAGAGGGAATATACCGTTTTCATGACGCGATTATAGCATTTGCTATAATGGCGCATTTTATTTTCGGAGTCGTTATGATCGATTTTTTGATGAGCGGATACGGTTTGAGTTCGATAGGATTAATCGGGATCATCGTATTCCTGATGTATCTCAAACTCATGAAATGGGTTTTCAAAGTTGCCTTTTTCGGTATCCTCGCCCTTGGCGCCTTCTGGTATTTCAACCCGCCCTCACTGGGCTAAAGTATGCCAACCCCAAAGTCAGCACTTCTTCACTGGTACGAAGTCCACGGCCGCCACAGCCTCCCCTGGCGCAACACTGATGATCCGTACAAAATCTACCTCAGCGAGATCATGCTCCAGCAAACCCAGGTCAAAACGGTTCTGGAACGGTTTTATTTCCCGTTTCTCGAACGCTTCCCGACGTTTGCCGACGTGGCGGAGGCCCAACTCGATGACGTGCTCAAGATGTGGGAGGGGCTGGGATATTACACGCGGGCCAAAAATCTCCATCAGGCGGCGCGCCAGTGTCGGGGGCTCCTGCCGGGGAACGCCGAGGGTCTCATGAAACTCAGCGGCATCGGCCGTTCCACCGCCCATGCTGTTGCTGCATTTGCGTACGGAGAACCCCTTCCGATCCTTGATGCCAACGTCAAACGGATTCTCCACCGCTATTACGCCCTGAAAGAACGGAACGAAAAAAAATTGTGGGAATGCGCCTACCGGCTTTTCGATCCTCTCCATCCGTTTGAATACAACCAGGCGATGATGGATCTTGGATCAATGGTATGCCTGCACAAAGATCCCCTTTGCGACCGATGCCCTCTGGGGGAACAATGCATGGGACGAAACGATCCCCTTGCCTACCCCGAAGCAAAACTCAAAGCACCCAAACCGGTCCGTCGTCGCACTATCGTCGTCTATGAACGCAACGGGAAGTATGCCTTACGGCAGCGCATTTCCCGTTTTCTTCACGGACTTTGGGGGTTTTTCGAAACCGATGAAGCGGCCGTGAAACCTTCACGTTTGCTCGGGCATATCACCCAGCACTATTCCCACTTTACCCTTGAAGCCGATGTTTACCGCTGTGATGAAGCTTTTGATGAGGAAGGATTTGAATGGTTCGCCCCCGAAGAGATAGAGGCCCTTTCCCTCAGCCGCGCCGATCACAAAGCGTTGGCCTTATTACGCTATAATTCGTAAAAAAGGAGCGGCGATGCGAACCGTATTACGAAAAATACGCAACCATTTTTTCAGTGCGTTCCGTGAAATATTCGTTTACCATCACACGTCGCTCGAATTTCGTGCGAAAACATACGCGGTGATGATCGCAGGTGCCGAAGAGCCGATACACCGTTATCTTGACGTTCTCGAAGAAATCGCGGGAGAAATTTATGCCGAATCGGACCGTGCCGCGGCATTGGTCATGACGGTTCAGGAATACGTCAGCGCTTCTGGCGCCAAAAAAACCCGCAACGACCAGACCCTCATCTACGATATCGTCGAAGAGCTTCGCCTGATGCCCCGATATGCGCAGAAGATCGAGCCTGCCCACCTGCGCAGACTGCAGTCGTGTACGTCCGAAGATGCAAACAAGATTTACCAGGAACGGATTATCGAGTTTTTGAGCCGCAAACGGCTCGATTTTGAAGAAGCTAAACGTTAAAACGCTCAGGGTCGAAAAAAGCGTCGTCACTGATATGGCCGAACGCCGAATTAATCGAAACAAACAGATCGGGGTATTTTGTTTCCATTTCGTGCAGCATCGATTTCATCGAGGCGCGTGCGTGCGGCATCTTGACATCAAACCGCATCGAAGGACACGCTTCATCCCCGATAGTGGGCATTTCGTTCTCCAGCGCACAGGCTGCAAGCTGACGTTCCCGCAGCTGGATCAACGGACGGATGACGACCAGACCGTTTTCGGCCCGGTACTTTGGGGCGAGCGAACGCAAATGGCCGTTGTAGATCAGGTTCATGAAAAAACTCTCCGCCGCGTCGTCGAGGTGATGCCCCAATGCAACTTTATTGCATCCGAATTCTTTAGCCGCCGTGTAAAGAGCTCCCCGCCGCATCCGCGAAAAGAAACTGCAAAACGAAGAGTTGTGGCGGATCTTGTCGGCGGCGATTTCGTAGGTATTGGTCTCGTACACCCGATGGGGAATCCCATGCTCGGCACAATGCGCCACCAGTGCGGAGAGGTCTTCTCCCATGCCGTACGTGACGGTGACGGCCAGGATTTCGAACCGGAACGGGGCGCGTCGCTGCTGCTCCATGAGGGCATGCACCATTGTCAGGGAATCTTTCCCGCCGCTGAGACCGACAAGGATTCTATCCCCTTCTTCGATCAGGCCGAACGCCGCATTCGTGCGGCCGATCTGGCGCATGATTTTTTTACTGAGTTTAATTCCCAAGGCGCTTGACCATCTCAAGGATAAAACGAGCGCTCACTTTGGCCGAGCTTTGCAGGAACGTATCGAAATCCATTCCTGCATCCCCGTCGGCACTGTCGCTGATCGCGCGCAGAATGAAAAACGGAACCCCGAAATTGGCGCATACGCACGCGACGCTCGCCCCTTCCATTTCCAGGGCATCGGCTTTAAAGGTGGCCTCGATCCAGTGTTTGCGCTCAGCGGAAGCGACGAACTGATCCCCTGTCGCGATGATCCCCTCTTTGACGTCTACTCCCATACTCCGCGCAACTTCTTTGGCCAGATCGATGAGGGAGCGGTCGGCATCCACCATGACCGATCCCTCCGGGATGAAGCCGTAGGGATGACCGAAAGCGGTGATATCGACGTCGTGCTGGCAAAGGGCGCTTGCCATAACCAGATCGCCGATTTTAAGCTCTTTGCTGATCCCTCCCGCTACACCGCTGAAGAGGAGTTTTTCGGCTCCGAAACGCTCGATCATCACCGATGCGGTGATCGCCGAAAAGACTTTACCGATTTTCGAATAGGCGATAATGAGATCGTGCCCCTCGTAACGGCATTCGTAGAACGTGTTCCCTGCGTGGTCGGAAGAAGTGTAGCTGCCAACCGACTCGAGGATAGGTTCGATCTCTTCGCGCATTGCGCCCATAATTGCGATTTTCATGTAGTTCCTTGTCTGTATTAAAAATTCTTGGCGAGGTAGCGGCCCAGTTTCTGGAGGCTGTGATTCAATTCGACCTTCAAAGCCGCACTTTTGAACAGTTCGAGCCGGTGTTCGACTTCCCCTGATGGAGTAATCACGCGGCTGCCGCCCCAAAAGCCCAACCCGTCTTCGAAGCCGACACGGTTGACGAAAACAACGTAATTGTGGCTCAGAAGTGCGGTTGCTTTGAGAAGCGCGTCCCATTGCGCTTCAATAGCGATCCCCTCGTCGCTAAAAACACGGGTAGGCGACGCGGCAAGAACGTATACGATCTGTGCTTCGCTTTTGGCAATGGCATCGATCGTGGCCGCATGCCAAAGGTCTTCGCACACGACCATAACCGCCGGACCATGGGGGGTATCGAACGAACGGATGCTGCTGCCCGCCGCAAAATACCGCCCCTCTTCGAACATTCCGTAGGTGGGAAGATGGTTCTTGTGATGAAGGTGCACCAACGCCCCGCGTGAAAAATACAGGGCGCTGTTGTAGACTTTCCCCCCGTCCCATATCGCGGCGCCGACGACGATATCGCACGCCGTGCTCGCCTGCGCCAACGGCTCGAGTTCGTCAATGTTCCAGGCGTCTTCGAAAAGTTTGTCCTGCAGCAGATAGCCGCTGAGCGAGAGCTCGGGAAAAACCACGACGTCCGCATCGGAATTTTGCTCGATCAGTTCCAGGACCTCCGATAGGTTGGAACGGTTCAATCGCGGCGATGACTGGACGAGAGCGATTTTCATGCGAGCGCTTCGCAAACCTTTGCGAGGCTGTCCATGTCGGAAATGCCGTACGTTTCGATATCCGGCGCATTGCGTTTGTTCAGCCCTTTGAGGACCGCGCCGTTTCCGAATTCGATCATCATGTCGATTTCACCCGCGATCGCTTCGATCGACTGTTTGTATTTGACCGGCTTGACAAGCTGATCTTTGAGCAGCGCCACCGCGTCGGCTTTATTCGAATATTTACCCGTCGTGACGTTCGAAACAACCGGTGCGGCAAACGTGTCGAGCAGCATTTTTTCCATCACTTCGGCCAGCGGGGCCTGAGCGCTTTCAAGCAGCGGACAGTGGCTGGCAATCGACATGTTCAGGAGTAAAGCCCGTTTGGCTCCCGCTTCTTTGAAAACGCTTTCCATCGACTGCAGGTCGGCTTTGAGGCCGGCGACAACCAGCTGTCCGGCCTGATTGTAATTGGCGGGCCATACTTTTTTGCCCTCGTTCTGGGCTTTTGCGCAGAGTTCTTCGACAACCGCGTCGTCAAGGCCGAGGATGGCCATCATCCCCGCATCGATCGATTCGCACGCACTTTGCATCAGGGCCCCGCGTTTATGTACCAGCTCCACGGCATCGACGTAATCGATTGCTCCGGCTGCCGCAAGGGCGCTGAATTCACCCAGAGAGTGTCCTAAAAACATCACCGCATCGCTCGGACGAGCTTCCTGGAAAAGGCGGTAGGCGATCAACGATACCAGCAAGATGGCAGGCTGCGTATAGGCGGTCTGGTCGAGCTGCTCGTTCGGTTCGAAAAGGAGCTTGGCGAAATCGACACCGATCCGTTCCCCTGCTTTTTCGAACATTTCGCGGGCAAGCGGAGAGTTTTCGTAGAAGGATTTCCCCATTCCTACGCTTTGGCTCCCTTGACCGGGAAATATCATCGCAATTTTTTTGGACATTAATGCTCCTTTGTTTCGAGTTGATAATCAGAATGGTCTGCGATTTTCTTGCGCAGGGTATTTCGGTTGAGTCCTAACCGTTCGGCGAGCTGCAGTTGCGATTTGAACCGTTTGATCCCGGCACGGATGAGCGGCACTTCGTACAGGTGCAAAAACGCGCGGTAGTCATTGTTGCTGCCGAGCTTGTCGCTGAGATAATGTTCCATAATCCCCATCAGATCGTTTTCGCCGATGCTGTCGAAAAGATAATGCAAGTAAACCTGTCGTCGGAGCGAAATCGCGTTTTCACTCAGGTCGGGAACGAAACCGTTACGCTCGAACGGCTCGGTTTTACCGAGCGTATGACGTGCTTCCTGCACGAACGCATCGATCAGCGCGGCAACGTCTTCACTCCGTTCAGCCAACGGGGGCAATGCGAGACGAATCGTAAAAATTTCGTCAAGCTGATCTTGCGAATAACGCCCTCCCGCCGTTGCGACGACGCGGGTACGGGTTTTTTGCAACGCTTCGATCAATCGCTTGAGATTGGCGACGTTGTCCAGCCGGTAAATGATTACTTCACTGTGAGACTCGATCGCATCGAGCAATTCATCGAAACGGCTCGCATCGATTACGGGTGCATGGGGCAGGATATAACGGGCGAGGGTCAGTTTACCTGTCCCCCGTTCTCCGAAAATAACGGCATTAACCCCTAAACCTTTGAGGAGGTTGGCCGTCTTGAACGCTTCGATCGAAGCGTTCGAGGCCGTCAGAAAATTAGTGGCATCCACAGCCGTGGTTACCGCCGCTTCCGCAACATCCGCTGCTCTCAACGCGATTTTCGGAAGGAATCCCCGTCATCGCTTCTTCGGGTGATGCGTCACGTACATTATGGATGGTAACCGTGAACATCAGATCCTTGCCCGCGAGAGGGTGGTTGAAATCGATCAGAACGGAATCGTCTTTGATCTCTTTAACGACAACCTGCACGGTACCGCCGTCTTCGCCTTGGCCGTAAAGTGTCATTCCGACGTTGAGATCGATGCCGGCGAATTGTTCGCGCGGAAGTTCCTGCTGAGCTTCGGCATTGTATTCGCCGTAAGCGTCCGCCGCTTTGACCAATACGTCACCTTTGTCTCCGATATTCATGTGGGCGATCCCCGCTTCAAGACCGGGAATGATCTGCCCTTTGCCGAACATGAATACCAGGGGGTGCCCGCCGACGTTGCTGTCTACGACGGTTCCGCCGTCGCGTACTTCGTATTCAAGAGATACGATTTGATTCGTTTCAATTGCCATAATATAGCCTTCTTTTAAGATGGTGCGATTTTAGCACATTTACCTATAGCGACGCTGAAAGCGCACCGGTAGCTATTTAAGCTTAGAGATCCTCTCCTGCGCTTCCCTGGCGGCACCACTGCCCGCATACTTGGATATGGTCGCCTGGTAAAAAGCTTTGGCCATCGCGTGATCACCCGTTTTTTCCATCGAAATTCCGGAGTGGAGCAGAAGTGTGGGCATGTAAAGGGCTTTTTCGTTGCGGGAGGCGCTCTCTTTGTAGCTCGCTACCGCCTCTTTATAAGCTTTTCGTTCATACAGGCACTCCCCGATCATGTAGTGCGCCTCGGCCGTTTTATGTTTTTTCTGCACCATCTGCTCAAACATCGACTGGGCTTCGGCGTACTTTTTTTCGCCGAAAAGCCGAAACGCCTCTTTTTCAATTGCCGTCGCACTCATTTTTGCCGGCGTTTCCCCGTTTTTTGCGGCGATCGGCTTGAGTTTGAGCTGGGAAATCAGCTGGGCGAACTGCTCTTTCGTGACATAATCGGCATTGATGCCGTCGACGACCAGCGAAAGTTCTTCCAGTAACGACTTGAACTGGGCAATGTTTTCGGTATTGGCATCAACCTGTTTTTTGAGTTCGGAAACGCTTTGTGATGCGTTGTCGTCTCCCAGTCGCTGAAGCTTTTGACGATGCTCGTTCGTCGCCTGTGCCAGCCCTTCGACAATCGTCTGCAGGCCGTCAAGCCGCTCGGTAACCGTTTCAACTTTGGCATTTTGAACGTTATGCTTCTGAAGCACCGTTTGAATCTCTTTTTTGTTTTCGAGAATCAATTTCTCTTCGTTGGTAAGACCGTAAGGGTTGGGGGCGTTCAGATTGCCCGCACCGAACACCGACGGTTCAGATGCGGAAAGGGAGAGGGAAAATAGAGTTAAAAACGCGACGGACGTACGCATTTAGGGAAGTTTAAATTCTACGCGGCGGTTTTTTTGCCAGCATTCGGGAGTTTTCTCCAGACATACGGGGTTGCCCTCACCGAAACTGACCATGCTGATCGAATCTGGGTTCATACCGTCGTTGACAAGTGCGGCTTTAACCGCATTGGCACGTTTGAGGCCGAGGGCATAGTTGTACTCGTCGCTTCCGAATTCGTCACAGTTTCCTTCGAGTTTGACGTTTTTGCCTTTCACGAGTGCACTGTTGTTTTTCATCGCGTCTTGCATGTCTTCGCGGATATCGAATTTATCGTAGTCGAACAGGATGTTAGTCAATCCGCCTTCCGAACCGTTCGTCCCGACCGCAGCAGAAGCCGTCGTATCCGTCGTGTTAGCGTTTGTGATCGGAGCGATGACGGCATTCGTGTCGGTTCCGGACGTTCCCGCCGTAGTCGATGCGTTAGCCGAACCTGTGGCGGATGCCGAAGAAGCGGTTGCGTCGATCGCAGGCTCTTTGCTGCTGCATCCGCTCAAAACTAAAAGTGCTACCGTGGCACTGATCAAAGCTGCATTTTTCATCATGCTGTCACCTCATACTTGTGATATGCGTTATGGTACCCAAAAACGGTAAACATTACCAGTCGATGGACTGGATTCGCCCAATTTTCAACGGAAAGGCAAAACTTTTGTTAACGGTAGGCCGGATTACGCCGACCGAACTTCGGCTCCCCTCTTGTTTAATGAACAAAATCGCTTCCCCGTCGGGCGAGAAGCGGGGAAAATCGTTTTCACCGCTGGCGGTAAGACGCTTGACACTGCCCGAATTGAGCGAAAGAAGATGGAGATTGAACGAATTTCCTCCGTATGTCGCGGGATTTTCCCGAGCTTTGTAAACCAGCAGATTTTTGTACGCGCTGAGCGAGGAATTGTTCTTACCCTGATAGACCAGCTGGCTGATCGCCGTGGAATTGAAATTTTTCGCAAACACGTTCGGATATCCCATGCGGTTCGAGACAAATGCGATACCGTCGTTTCCGAGAAACTGACCGTTTACGTCGATTCCCGAATAGTCGGTCAGGCGGGTCTTATTGCCGCTTTGCGTATCGTAAAGAAAAATATCGGGCTGCCCTCCCGGGGCCAAAGTCAGCAGCAGCCGTTTCCCGTCTTCGCTGACATCGGAGCATACCGCCATACCGTCCGAGGAGATCAGTTTTTCCCGTTTTCCGCTGGAGAGATTCATTTTGTAAATCGTCGGCTTGAAATCGCTCAGCGACGTATAATACAAATCGGTTTGTTCACGGTTGGCCCATTTGGCAAAACCATACATGCCTCCGCTGAGAATAACTTTTTGATACGAAAGGGTATAGTCCGCCGCGACGATGTCAGCCCGTCGCGGTGAGGTCAGGCGGGTCAGAAGAACCTTGCGTTTCATCCACTCCATCGGCGCGCCCCCCATTTTCGCATTGATGTCGTAAGCGATCGAATGGGCCAGGAATACCATCATCTCGCTTTGTTTGAGAACGTATGATTTGGCAAACAACTCCTGGGCGTTCCGGATCAGACGGACATCCGCTTTCATCCCCCCGTTGGCGTCGTCGTGAAGCCGGTAACGAAGCAGATACTGCGCCTCTTTGTGTGCGGGTGCGGGCGATGCGGAATCAAAAGAAGCCGTCGCATACGACTCGTCCACATCAAACAGCGATACGACCTGCATATCGGCGATAAGCATTTTGGACATTCGAACCGTCGCATCGCTTTTAAACGCCGAAGCGTCTTCCACCGCCAGTTTAGGCAATGATTCGACCCCCTTGACAACTTCGATCGTCGCATCGGCCGCCCGCAGGAAACATACCGCACTCAACAAAACAAATAAAAGTTTCAAATGGCTACTCCTTGGCCGTTAAAATACATTCGATTACCGCGTCCCGTCCTTCGGGGTGAGAAGGGAAGGAAACCGCTTCAAGCCGTTCGCCGAGCCAGTCGACTTCGCCGTTGAGCGAAGAGCTCCGCGAATAAGCGAGCACCTTGTACGAAACAAGCCGGCCCGCCGCATCGATCGTGATACGAACGCGTGCGGCTTGCCCCTGTGTTCCCGATGGAGGATGGAAACGGGCATAAATGAGTCCCTGAATCTTAGCATGGTATTCGTTAACGATCGGCCCCGAGGAGGCCCCCTGCACCACCATTTTCATCCCGGGTTTGGAAAGCTCCACTTTTTTGACCTTGTCGCTGATCCGCGATGTCTCTTTGGGTTTGAGAAGTTCTTGTTCGAGAGCATTGAGCTGTTCGCTTCGTTTTTGCGCTTCAGCATTTTTTTTAGACTCGTTTTTGGGCTTCACCTGTGCAAAGAGGTCGGAAATTTCAGGTACCGGTTCCGCAGGGCTTTTCGCTTCGGCCGGCGTTTCTTCTTCAACGACGGGAAGATCCTCGGCGGGCTCGCTTTGTTCGAGGGGTTCGGAACGGGTAATCTCTACGGCGTCGGCAATCGATACGGAGACGACGTCACTGTGCGTCATCGCGAACTGTTCGATTTTAGTGGCCGCTACAAGGCTGTAGCCGATCAGCAATACGAGCACCCCGAAAAAGGAGAAAGAGATCAACCCGCTGATGAAAAAATAACGTTCGTTATGTGAATTCACTGGCAAAGCCTTTTGATCAAAAATGCATTGACAATCAATTCGTCGTTGGAAGAGATATCTCTTGGAATCCCGCACGTTTGACGGCGGTGAGAACGTACATTACGTCATTGTAGCTGAGCCGTCCGTCCGCACTGATTCGAACAGGGGAATCTTTGGGAAGCGATGAAGAGAAAAGGACGAAGTCGTCATTGAACGTCTCGTACGGATAAGGCTTGCCGTTCAGGGTTATTTTTTTGTCCGAGGAGAGAGAAATCTCGATTTTCTCTTTCTGCGTCACCTCTTTTTGCGCCGAACCTTTAGGGAGACGGATCAACTCTTCGTAAACGATATTGGGGGATATCACCATCAATATCGCCAACAAAACCAACATCACGTCTACAAGGGGCGTGATGTTAAGTTCCGGTTTCTCTTCCCAGTCGTACATCAGGACTCTTTCGCCAAAAGTGCATCGCCCTGCATCCGGATAAGACCTGAAAGCTCGAACGACTTGCGTTTGAGAATCTGGTGGTAGGTATAGGCGAAAATCGCTACGAATATCCCCGATGCAGTTGCCACCAGCGCATCCGAGACTCCTGCGGCGATAATACTCATCGTCCCGCTTGAATGTCCGATATGGTCGAACGTATCAAGGATCGATATGACCGTCCCGAACAAACCGATGAACGGCGTTGTCGACGCCACGACCGACAAGAACATCAACCCTTTGGTCGCTTCTTTGGTCGAAGCGTACGACGCCAGGTCAAAAAGCGCTTTCGACAGAGAAGAGGAGTTTGTAAAATGGCTAAGATAAGCGTATTCGGGAACTTTCTGCTGCCCCATCAAAAGCGATTCAAGCGATTGATTTTCGGTGAAGATCCATTGATTCAATGAAAAAAAACGGTAAAAAAAGACCCAGTTGATTGCGATGAAGTAAACGGAGAGGACCAGTAACACCAGAAGTGTTACCGGGTGGCTTTTGTCGTAAAATTCGGCAAACGTCTGAAACATGGTTTAGACGAGGTTGTGGGCAGCGGATTCGATACGTGCAGAGACCGATGCGATCATCGTGTTCGAATCTGCGACGCTGTTGATGAGCGATTTGGCTTCATCGAGCGCCTTGGCGATATCCCCTTCGCTGTCACCGCGAATCGCTACGGCACCGTCGACCAGTACGACAACTTTGTTATGGGTGATCTGAACCACACCCCAGTTGACGACGATCGATTCGGTTTTGCCGTTCTCTTTCTGAATATCGACGACTCCGGCCTGGAGCAACGTCGTCAGAGAGACGTGTGCGGGGAGAACGCCAAATTCCCCTTCTTCACCCGGGAGGGTGACGCTTTTTGCCGGACCGTTATAGATCGGACCGCTGGGCGTAAGCACTTCTAATTGGAGTGTTTCCATCGTGTTTCCTTATAAGGCGAGAAGCAATTACTTGCTTTTCATTTTAGCCGCTTTTTCAATCGCCTCGTTCATATCGCCGACCATATAGAAAGCACTTTCTGGCATGTGGTCGTATTCACCCTCAAGAATCCCTTTGAATCCTTTGATAGTGTCTTCAAGTTTGACGTATTTACCCGGAGCACCGGTGAAGACTTCCGCAACGTGGAAAGGCTGAGAAAGGAATTTCTCGATTTTACGTGCACGTTCAACCGTCGCTTTATCGTCTTCAGAAAGCTCGTCCATACCAAGAATCGCGATGATATCCTGAAGATCTTTGTACTTCTGAAGCGTTTTTTGTACGCCGCGCGCTACACTGTAGTGCTCTTCGCCGATAATTTGCGGGTCGAGCAGGCGTGATGTCGAATCGAGCGGGTCAACCGCAGGATAGATCCCTTTCTCTGCGATTTTACGGTTCAGAACCGTTGTCGCATCAAGGTGTGCGAAAACCGAAGCCGGAGCCGGGTCAGTCAAGTCGTCCGCAGGAACGTAAACGGCCTGAACCGAAGTGATCGAACCTTTTTTGGTCGATGTAATACGGTCTTGGAGGGCACCCATCTCACGTGCAAGCGTCGGCTGGTAACCGACAGCTGATGGGATACGTCCAAGAAGTGCCGACATCTCTGCACCTGACTGGGCGAAACGGAAGATGTTGTCGATGAACATCAGAACGTCGAGCCCTTTGACATCACGGAAATATTCCGCCATCGTCAAACCGGTGAGGGCGATACGGTTACGTGCTCCCGGCGGTTCAGACATTTGCCCGTAGCACAGAGCTACTTTGTCCAAAACGTTCGATTCTTTCATCTCGTGGTAAAGGTCATTACCTTCACGTGTACGTTCACCGACACCCGCGAATACAGAGTAACCGCTGTGTGCCATAGCAACGTTATTGATAAGTTCCATGATGATAACGGTTTTACCGACACCGGCACCACCGAACAGACCGACTTTACCACCTTTACCGTACGGAGCAAGGAGGTCAACGACTTTGATCCCTGTTTCGAACATTTCGGTTTTCGTGCTCTGGTCAACCAGTGCGGGAGGATCACGGTGGATCGACCACTGATCGCTTCCTTTAACCGCTTCGCCGCCGTCGATCGGATCACCGACAACGTTGAAGATACGTCCGAGGACTTCTTCACCTACGGGAACTTTAATAGGAGCGCCTGTCGCTTTCGCAGCCATACCGCGGACAAGACCTTCTGACATGTCCATCGCGATAGTGCGGACACGTCCGTTGCCGAGGTGTGCGGCAACTTCCAGCACGAGACGGAATTCCGTCCCTTCAACATTTACATTTACTTCGATCGCTTCGTTGATCGTAGGAAGATATCCTTCGAAATCAACGTCAACAACCGGTCCCATTACTTGAGCAATTTTACCAATCATTCTTTCCTCCATAATTACTTCATCGACTCGACGCCGCTGATAATCTCGATAAGTTCAGTCGTAATCGCTTCCTGACGTGCTTTGTTATATTTGACCGTCAGGTTTTTAACCATCTGTTTTGCGTTGTTGGTTGCCGCATCCATGGCTTGCATACGGGCGCTGTGCTCGGCCGCAAGCGAATCGATCAACGCATAATACATGTTGTATTCAGCGTATTTGGTTACCAACGAATCGAGCATTTTCTCTTCGTCCTGAGCTTCGAGTTCAAGCATAGAGTCGCTTTCGACGTCGCACTGATAGTCTTCGACGTTAACCGGCAGTACGCGGTTGACGTGCAGTTCCTGGGTAATGACGTTTTTATATCCGTTATAAACGATGTAAACGGCATCGACTTTACCCTCTTTGAAATCGTTGATCGAACGGGTCATAAACTCGCTTGAACGCTGCATGTCGGGTGCGGAACTGAGGTTTTTCACTTCGTCGAGCATTTCTACTTCGTTGTAGTTGAAAAATTCAATCCCTTTTTTCCCGATACCGCGCAGGCGGATTTTGACTTTGTTACTTTTGAACTCGCTCATCAGGCGTCTGACCGCTTTGATGGTCTGCATGTTAAAACCGCCGCACAAACCTTTGTCGGCAGTGACAAAAATAATGTCGATCATTTCGGGCGCATCGTTCTCCAAGAAGCAGCGGTTTTCGATTCCACCGACTTTATTGCATTGGATGCGTGCCGCGATTTCAGCTATCACTTGATTCGTTTTTTGGGCGAACAGACGTGAACGTTTCGCAAGCTCTTCCGCGCGGCGAAGTTTCGCCGTCGAAACAAGCTTCATCGCACGCGTTGTTTTCTGCGTGTTCGAAACGCTCTTTATCTGTCTTTGAATCTCTTTCAAGTTAGCCATAAAGATCCTTATTCAGCAACGAAAGTAGATTTAAACTCTTCGAGTGCTTTTTTCATCAGAGCCATAGTCTCATCGTCGATTTTTTGTGAACTACGGATGTTTTCAAGAATTTGAGGGAATGACGCCTCAACGAACGGATAAAGATCCGCTTCGAATTTGACAACCGATTTAGCCGGAATGTCGTCGAGGTAACCTTCGTTTCCTGCGAAAATGACCAGAGCCTGCTTTTCGGCAGAAAGCGGAGAATAAGGAGGCTGCTTGAGAACCTCTACCATTCTCTGTCCGCGCTCGAGCTGTTTGCGGCTTACTTCGTCAAGGTCAGACGCGAACTGGGCGAATGCCTGAAGTTCACGGTACTGGGCAAGGTCAAGACGGAGTGTACCGGCAACTTGCTTGGTCGCTTTGATCTGAGCGGCACCGCCGACGCGTGAAACCGAAAGACCGACGTTGATCGCCGGGCGGATGCCCGAGTTGAACAGATCGGTTTCGAGGAAGATCTGTCCGTCCGTGATCGAAATAACGTTGGTCGGAATGTACGCCGCAACGTCACCCGCCTGAGTTTCGATGATCGGAAGAGCGGTCAATGAACCCGCGCCCATTTCGTCGTTGAGTTTCGCTGCACGCTCAAGCAGGCGAGAGTGTAGGTAGAAAACGTCACCCGGATACGCTTCACGGCCCGGAGGACGGCGAAGGATCAAAGACATTTCACGGTAAGCTACCGCGTGTTTGGAGAGGTCATCGTAAATGATCAGACCGTGGCGTGCGTTGTCACGGAAGTATTCACCCATCGTTACACCGGTGTACGGTGCAAGGAACTGGAGTGCTGCCGCTTCAGAAGCCGTAGCCGAAACGATGATCGTGTACTCGAGAGCGCCGTGCTCTTCCAGGCGGCGGATAACCTGAGCAACGGTTGATTCTTTTTGACCTACCGCAACGTAGATACAAACTACGCCGTTCCCTTTTTGGTTGATGATCGTGTCAAGCGCAACGGTTGTTTTACCTGTCTGGCGGTCACCGATGATAAGCTCACGCTGTCCGCGTCCGATCGGAACGAGGGCGTCGATCGCCTTGATACCGGTTGCCATCGGTTCGTGAACCGATTTACGCGCCATGATACCGGGTGCTTTCTCTTCAACGAAGCGGACTTCTGTTGTTTCGATTGGACCTTTACCGTCGATAGGCTCACCGAGGGCATTGACGACACGCCCGAGAAGAGCGTCGCCGACAGGAACGCGCAGAAGGCGGCCGAGACGTTTGACCGACATACCTTCGCGGAGTTCTTTACCTTTACCGAGAACAACAACCCCTACGCTGCTCTCTTCGAGGTTCATTGCAAGACCGCGTGTGCCGTCTTCGAATTCGACCATTTCACCGGCCATGATGTTGTTCAAACCGTATACTTGCGCAATCCCGTCTCCGTATGAGACGATTTTACCGGTTTCATTAATATCTACGTTAAGTTCGAAATTTTCAATCCGCTCTTTAATAATCGAACTGATTTCGTCTGCTTGTACTTTTGCTACCACTAGTTTCTCCTTTCGCGAGGGTTAAATTGCTTTTAAAATGTGCTCAACCAATTGAGCGTTAAGGCGGCTTTTTGAAAAATTGATCTCGATGTTAAGCTCGTCGACTTCGACACGGATGCCGTCGTACTGAGCCGGAACGAATTCCAAAGCGATGGTCGCACCGACTTTGTTTCCGAGATCACGTGCGATCGAATCTACAGATGCCTGATCGATCACATTGTTACTGTAGATGCGCCCCTGGTACATCCGTTTGGAACGGGCGATCTCGCGTTTTAATTCGCACGCCAAAGCGGGAATCAAAGGAAGGCGACCGTTTTCGGCCAGCAGTTTGACCAGATTGTTGACCACCTCGCTTTTCGCAGGGGCAACCATATCCAGGACAAGTGCCGTTTTCGCTTCACTTTTTACATTGTTGCTGTTCATGATCTGAATGAATTTCTCATTCTTGAACGATTCGGCAACGCCGTTCAAAAGTTCGGAAAGATTTTCAAGAGCGTTTTGATCGCACATGTCGATCAAAGGCTTGGTGTAGCGTTTCGCAATAAGTTCGTACTGCATTTAGGCCACCTTCTTCTTCAAGATTTCGGTCATGGCCTCTTTGCCCAGAGCTTCGCCGCTGCTGTTCATGACGTCGTTCATCACTTCGCTGACGACTTCACGGACCATTTTGCGTTTTTCAAGATCCATCAGCACTTCATTTTGTTTTTGAATTACTTCAAGATCCTGCTCGCACTGAGCCAAAATTTTGTCGCTCAAAATTTTGTTCTCTTTTTTGGCGCTTTCGCTCAGCTCGTTCGCAAAGCGAACCGCTTCGTCGACTTTATGCTCCGCGGCTTCTTTAAGACGTTTCGATTCGCGCAGACGCTCCTGTACTTTGTCCAGTTCTTCTGCGATTGCCGCACTGCGACCCGAAAAATAATTTTTTACCGGTTCAGCCAGAATGTAATAAAGAATTCCGGCGAAAATCAGGAAGTTAACCGTTCGCTGAACGATATCCGTAGAACCCTCCGCCGCAGCTTCCGATCCAAAAAGATAGGCGCCCAGCATCAGTACCGTTACGATAATTTTACTCATGGCGTCCCTCAAATTTGATTTAGTTTTGCTGATACAGCGGATTGGAAAGCAGGAACTTCGTTTTTCAACGATTCCGTCAATCGCGCACGCTCTTGCGAGAGTGCTTCTTCGAACTTCGTGTACTCAAGTGCCAGTTCAGCACGCTTTGCCTCAATTTTGCTATTTGCCAGCGCTTTGGCCTCAGCAATAACTTTTTCTCTTAATGCCGCAGCTTCCAGTTTGGCATCACTCATAATCTTTTCCGCTTTGGCGTGGAATGCGGCGATTTCGGAATCGTTGCTGCCAACTTGTTCCAAATCGTGTTTAATATCCGCATCCCGTTTTTCCATATAATTGAAAAGAGGATTGTAAAGCAAACTGTTTAGTACGGCAATAAGGACAAGGAAGACAATCAGTGTGCTGCCAAGCAGCATCGGACTTATATCTAACATACCACCTCCTAAAAGTTGCGTGATTATACAACTACTAAATTGAAGGGACAGTTAAACGCCGGCTGATATTAGGAAAGTAGGTCTAAAAATGATTCAATTTGGGCATTATTTTCAAATTCGATGGTCAATTTGTCACCTTTGGTGCCACATTTATAACCAAACTCGCCCAAACGCTTTTTGAGGGCTGAAAAATCAAGCGCCGAAGTTGATGGCACGGCCGCCGGTGCAGAGGGGCCTTTGATTTTTTTGACCATCGTTTCGACATCGCGTACACTGAGTTTCTGCCCGATGATCGAATCGATCATCATCGCCTGTTCCGCAGGTTCCAGCCCGACAATCACTTTTGCGTGTCCCGCCGTGATTTTTCCCTCCGCAAGCGCTTTGCGCCCTTTTTCTCCGAGTTGGAGCAGACGAAGGGTATTGGTTATCTGTGCGCGGCTTTTATGCACCGTCTGGGAAAGCTGATCGTGGGTGAGCTCATGAATTTCGATCAGTTCCTGGTATGCCTGCGCCAGATCGATCGGGTTGAGCTCGTCACGCTGGATGTTTTCGATCAGCGCATGCTGGCGCATCTGTTCGTCGCTAACCGAGACAACGATCGCCTTGATCGTTTTGGTCTTGGCGAGTTTACTGGCGCGCAACCGGCGTTCGCCGGCAATCAGTACGTACCCGTCCAGGTCTTCTTTGACAACAATGGGCTGCAGCAGGCCGTGGGTTTTGATCGACTCGGAGAGTTCGGAGAGCGATTCGGCATCGAAGTGTTTTCGGGGCTGATACGGGTTCGGACGGATTTTAACGATCGGGAGTTCTTCGACTCCCCCTTTTTTCGGCAGTTCGTTTTCGTACGCTTCTTCGATTTCGCTGAGCAGCGCTCCAAGACCCCGACCGAGTGCAGATGCTTTCGCCATGATGCTCCTTTTAAGCGATAATGGCGTGCGCCAACTCTTGATACGCTACCGAACCGCTCGATTTTACGTCGTATAGAATGGCCGGTTTCCCGAAACTCGGAGACTCCGCCAGTTTGACGTTACGCGGGATAACGATAAAATCGTCGCTCGGCGATTTAAAGAGTTTCCCCTGAAAATGCTGTCGAAGATCGGCAAACACCTGCCGGGAAAGGTTATTCTGCGCACTGTACATCGTCGGCAAAAACCCTTTGATCGTCAGTTTCGGATTGATCGTCTTGCGCACCAGCTTGACCGTGTTAAGTAGCTGTGCCAGTCCTTCGAGCGCAAAAAACTCGCACTGGATCGGGATAATTACCGAATTGGACGCCGAAAGGGCGTTGATCGTCATCGGCCCAAGAGCCGGCGGAGAATCGATAATGATATAGTCATAGTCGTCTTTGACCTGCGCAATGGCACGTTTGAGAATCAACTCACGCCCTTTGGCGTTTCCGGCATCGTAATACTCTTTTTCGACCCCGACAAGCCCGATATTCGAAGGGGCCAGGAAAAGTTTGGGCAACGACGTTTTCAGGATGATTTCCCGAAGCTTTTTCGCCCCGATGAGTACATGATAGATGTTAAACTCGTAATTGTTGCGATGATATCCGAGCGACGTGGTGGCGTTGGCCTGCGGATCGGCATCGATCAAAAGAACTTTTTTTTCGGCAACCGCCAAGGATGCGGCGAGATTGACCGCGGTCGTCGTTTTTCCGACGCCCCCTTTTTGATTAGCAATGACAATAACTTCACTCATCGTAAACTGAATATCCTTTGACCTTTGCACATTAATGAGCCGTCGTCCAGCAACACCGCCTCATCCAACGCCATTCTACCCTCTTCATAATGGGTAAAAAACTCTCTACTATGCTCAAATTCTAACTGGTATTTACTAAAAATCTGCTTCCATGAAGGCAAATTTTCAAACATTTCGCAATACATTTTTGTTAAATTGTATGGTAAGACGGTAATATCGATTGTTCCGAACCCCTCAGGCGCAGAGACGAGATTCATCCCGATTCCGCAGACAATGTCCTCTCCCACGATGTTCGTTATCACCCCGCCTATTTTGTGCCGGTCCAGATAAAAATCGTTCGGCCACTTCAGCCACACGCCCGATCCCATCCCCGCCAGGACCTCTTTCATCAAAAAAGCCATATAAATCGAAGCCGATTCGATTTTCAGATCCGACGGCAGCTGCGCGCGCGCAACGGCAAGCGAAATGAAAAGGTTCCCCTTTTCTCCTATCCATCGGTTACCGCGCGATCCGCTGCCGTCGCTTTGAAACGATGCCCCGACGCAAACCGGAGCGGCCGCCCTCCCCGCCTTGAGCTCTTCGACGAGGTAAACCTGGGTCGATCCGAGTGATTCAAACCAGCGTATTTCCACGCGCGATCCGTTTTCCGTTGAGATAATCGACGGCGGAAGCTTCCTGTTTCGAAGGGGCCTGAACCGTAAAAATCCGTAATTTCCCTTTCCGGCACGCCACGACTATGCTCTCTTTATCGACCGCGACGATTTCTCCGGGCGTTCCGGACCCTTCAGCCGCCTCAAGCGCCATCTTCTTGATCTTCAGCCCCGACTCGAGATAAATTCCCGGCCACGGGGTGAATGCACGATAACGGTTATAGATCTCTTCCGCATCGGTAAAATCGATCAGCCCTTCGGCTTTGGTGATTTTGCGGCAATGGGTCGCTTCCGCATCGTTTTGGGGCAGCGCCGTGTGGCGGTCCCATCGGCGGACAACGTCCAATGTCAGTTCAACGGCCGTATCGGTCAGTCTCGCATACAGCGATTCGACCATCTCGTCGGGGCCGATGGGGATTTTACGGACATCGATGATCGATCCGGTATCGAGCCCCTCGTCCATCCACATTGCCGTAATCCCCGTTTGGGCATCGTTGTTGAGCAGACTCTGCTGTATCGGACTCGCCCCCCGGTATGCGGGGAGAATCGAAGCGTGGAGATTAATGCAGGGGACGTATTCAAGAATCTCTTTGGGGAGAATCTGCCCGTAAGCTGCGACCACAATCAGGTCGCATGGAATCGTCGTAAATTCCGCGACCGTTTGCGGGTCTCTGAGACGTCCGGGCTGAATGACCCGTATGCCGGCTTCCTCTGCCAGCACCTTGACCGGAGAGGCGGTCAATACCGCTTTTCGCCCGACAGGCTTATCAGGCTGGGTATAAACGGCCTGTACCTCGATATCGGAAGCATCGAGAAGTCCCTTGAGGATTTCCGCCGCGTAATCGGGCGTCCCCATAAAGACGATACGGATCATGCGTCCCCTTCGTAGGCTTTAAAAAGGCTCCCCCCTTTGTGGGTCTCCTCCATCAGGAAGCTGCGGACGTCGCCAAGTTCGAAGCCGCTGGCGAGAAACATTGCCCCACCCCGCTTCAACAGGAAATCGGCCGCTTTGAGTTTCGTGACAATTCCGCCGGTTGCGAAATTGTGGTTCGGGTTAACCTCCATCGCCAGTTCATTGGGAGTGATAAATTCGATCCGCGAGCGCACTTTCGCGTCGGGATTGCCGCGCGGGTCTTTGTCATAATAAGCATCGATGTCAGAGAGGATCACGAGCAGATCCGCCCCGAAATGGTAGGCCGCGTAGGCCGAAAGCTGATCGTTGTCTCCGAGGACGAGTTCTTCGGTGGCCGTCGCGTCGTTTTCGTTAATGACGGGAACGACGTTGTGCTTCAGCAGCGTTTCGATCGTGTCTTTGGCTTTTTGGGACTCTTCACGGGTATTGAAATTTGCCGCGGTCACCAGAACCTGGGAGGGGAGTATCCCGTGCGGATCGAAAAGTTTGCGGTATTTGTTCATCAGAATCGGCTGTCCGATCGAAGCGAGGGCCTGCTTGTTGGCAAGCACTTTTTTATCGAGTTTGAGCTCGGTATACCCTGCGGCCACGGCGCCCGAAGAGACGAGAATGACTTCGTATTTCGTTTTGAGCTCGGCAATCAGATCAACGAGATTTTGCATCCGGTCTTTCGCGAGGCGGTTTTGTTCGGTGAGAACCGCACTGCCGACTTTGACGACAATCCGCTTCATGTTTAGCGCTCCGTTACGATCAGATGATAAAGGGCGTAGGTCAACGGCTTGATGTTCAAATGAACGGCCGAGGAAATGGGAGCGACAAAAGCCGGCTTCGAAGGATCGTAAAACTCTTTTTCGAAGTGTTCTTGTTCGAAGACGGGATACCCTTCGTCAAATCCGAAACGGCTTTTCTGAACCGGAGAGAGGCCTAGCATAGCAAGAAAGGCGCTGCTCTTTTCTACCGCTTCTTCAGGGCTCATGGCATCGGCGCGTGTCAACGCGATCGCGTAGTTGCGTTCGGCCAGCAGGGGAGAAAACTTCTCGAGTTCTTCTTTGAGCGTCTGGTACTGATACTCCATTTCGAGGTAGGAAGCCAGGTCGATCATAAACAAAAGAGTTTTGGTCCGCTCGATGTGGCGTAAAAACTTCAGTCCGAGCCCTTTTCCTTCGGAAGCGCCGCCGATAATACCGGGAATATCGGCCATGATGTACGAATCGAAATCACCGACGTTGATTTGGCCCAGTTTCGGGGTGAGCGTCGTAAACTCGTAATTGGCAACTTCGGGACGCGCGTTCGAGACCGTGGAAATAAGGGTCGATTTTCCGACGTTCGGAAACCCGACGAGCCCCACGTCCGCGATAAGTTTGAGATCAAGTTTCACGATCCGCGTCACCCCCGGCTCGCCGGGCTGAGCGTACATCGGACGCTGGTTGGTGGAGGATTTGAAATGGACGTTCCCCAATCCCCCTTTTCCCCCCTGAAGGAAAAGGACTTCCTTTCCGTCTTCGAGCAGGTCTAATACTACTTCGCCCGTTTCGACATCCACGACCTGGGTACCGGGAGGTACCGTAATAACGAGTTTCTGTCCCGATTTACCGGCCATATTCGATCCCATCCCGGGCCGCCCGTTTTCGGCTTTTAGGTTCTTGTTCCCCTGGAAATGGGCAAGTGTGTGGGTATTGTTGTCGACTTTAAAATAGACATCCCCGCCGCGACCGCCGTCACCGCCGTTCGGACCGCCCTGAATGACGAATTTTTCCCGACGGAAGGCAACACACCCTGCTCCCCCTTTTCCGGATGAGACGGTAAGTTCTACGCTATCGCTAAACATCGATGTTCCTTTTGAGTAATCAGCCCCTGAACGTTGCGGGGCTCACGGTTTCTAATCATTCGCTTAATATTGGACTTTTCTTTTTCTACCGTTTACGCGTTACATCGCATTAGGCCAAAGTACACCGTTAAGAAAATAGATTTTACAGGATTTGGGAAAAAACTACCAGGGACATCGGGCCGAAGCCCGACATTTTAAAGAAATTTATGCAGCGGGGATAACAGAAACCTGTTTGCGTTTTTTGTCTTTGCGTTCGAACGCTACGACACCGTCTACCAACGCGTACAGAGTGTGGTCTTTACCCATACCGATGTTTTTGCCGGGGTGTACTTTCGTACCACGCTGACGGATAATGATGTTACCCGCTCTTACGAATTCTCCGCCGTATTTTTTGACACCAAGTCTGCGACCAGCTGAGTCACGGTTATTCTGGGTACTACCCATCCCTTTCTTGTGAGCCATTGTGTTCTCCTCTTAATTTTCTGAAATTAAATGAAATTTACGCGGCGATCTTCGTGATACGAACGCGTGTGTGATCTCTACGGAAACCACGTTTGAGTTTGCTGTCTTTACGGCGGCGTTTTTTGTAGATCACGACTTTGCGGTCACGACCTTCATTGATAACTTCTGCAGTGACGACAGCACCCGCGACAAATGGAGTACCGGTTTTGAGTTCGCCGTTGTTGACGGCAAGAACTTCTGTGATTTCGACGGTGGCTTTAGGTTCAAGACCCATTTTGTCGAACAAAAGGATATCACCCTCTTGAACTTTGTACTGTTTTCCGCCGTTTTTGATAATTGCGTACATTACTGTTCCTTACTTTACAAGTCTACAAAAAGTGGCGAATTGTAGCCGAACTTTATTTAAGCTTAGATTAAAGCGATCGCATCGATCTCTACAAGAGCGTTTTTCGGTAGCGTTTTGACCGCAACGGTGGAACGTGCGGGCTTGTGATTCCCGAAAGCCGCCGCATAAAGTTCGTTTACCGCGACAAAATCATCCATATTGTCCAAAAAAATGGTCGTTTTGACGACTTTATCCAGCGAACTGCCCGCCGCTTCGAGAACCGCTTTGAGATTGGCAAGGACCTGCGTACACTGCGCTTTCACGTCTCCTTCCACCATCTCTCCGCTGGGTTTGAGGGCGATTTGCCCCGACGTGAAGACCATGCCGTTGGCGATCATCGCCTGGGAATACGGCCCGATAGCCGCCGGAGCGTTCGGTGTCTGAACTATTTGCATCGTTTTCCTTTTATTTCTTGTATTTTCGTAGAGCGTCGTTCAAAATCGACTGGTAGTCCTCGGTCGGCCAATACCCCGGCATCGAGTGAAGGACTTTCCCGTTAGGATCGAGAAAATAACTCATCGGTACCATTTTGGCGGTCAGATTTTTGGGGTAAATACTTTTGTCGCGCGTAACGTGTACCGCGGCGAATTTACCGTTGATCGTCGAAATAATCCCATCGTCTTCCAGCGTCGTCGCCTCGAGTTTACGGCACCAGCGGCACTGTTCGGTCGTGATGATGACCAGCATCGGTTTGGACTCTTTTTTCGCCTTTGCCTGAGCTTCGGCGTAGTTTGCGTTCCAGTTGATCTCGGCCCCCATCAGACAAAGCGGGAGTGCGAGCCATAAGGCAATTTTTTTCATGGCCTTTTCCTTTTGGATTTTAAAGCGCCATTGTAGCAAAAAACTGTGTTATACTCGATAGCATGAAAGCGTTACGTCATTCTTTGTTTGAAGCGATCGGCGATCTCGAAACACGGGCGGTTACCATACGTCACGAACTCCATTCTCACCCGGAGCTGTCGGGAAAAGAGGAAAAGACCAAATATTTTCTCAAAGGGATTCTCGAGGCCGAAGGTATCGATGTATTCGGCTTCGAAGGCCATCACGGGCTCGTCGCCCAGATTACCGTCGATCCCGCGAAACCGTACGTGGCATTGCGCGCGGACATGGACGCGCTCCCGATCGAGGAACGCAATGCGCTCCCTTACGCATCGCGTGAAAAAGGGGTGATGCACGCATGCGGGCACGACGCCCACACGGCGATCGTACTGGGAACGGCACTGGCGCTGAACCGAATGCGGGACAAACTGAGCGGGAACGTACGGTTTATTTTTCAACCCGCAGAAGAGGTCATGGAAGGAGGAAGTTCCCAGATGATCGAGGACGGATGCCTGGATAACGTCAGTGCGATCTTCGGTCTCCATGCCTATCCCTATCTGCCGACGGGAAAGATAGGATATAAAAAAGGGGTGATGCTCGCCTCCGCCGATACCTTCGAAATCGAGATCTTCGGCCGAAGTTCACATGCCGCCCGCCCCCATGAAGGAGTTGATGCGATTCTTGTTACATCGATGGCCGTCAACTCCCTCAACCATATCGTCTCCCGTCAAATCGACCCGCTCCATCCAGCCGTCATTTCACTGGGAACGATCGAAGGGGGACGCGCGCCCAACGTCATCTGCGACCACGTCCGACTTCGCGGGACAGTCCGTACCGTCAACCACGACGTACGGCGACGTATTCCCGAAATGATGGAGATCTCCGTGAAAGGAATCTGCCAGTCGATGCACGCCGACTACCGCTTCCGTTACGATTTCGGTACTCCCGAAGTGCGAAACGACGACGCGATGGTCGATTTTCTCGTACGGGAAGCCTCGTCGCTCCTGGGAAGCGAAAACTGCATCGACCTCGTCGATCCCGTCATGGGAGGGGAAGATTTCGGACGTTACCTCGAAAAAGTTCCGGGCGCTTTTTTCCGCCTCGGGACCTGCAATGAGATTAAAGGGACCTGCGTGGCGCAGCACAACAGCCGCTTTAACGTTGACGACGACGCCCTTGCGGTCGGAATGAAAGTGCTGGGGTTGCTGGCGCTGGGGAGCATGTAATGGCCTCCTCTCACCCCGAGGATACGGTAGAAATCGCCGTACGGGCGTTCATCCCTTCGGATGCGGAGGGGATTTCGCAGCTTATCCGGCGCAATTACGGCGACACCTACCACAAACGTTTTGCATACGATCCCGATGCGATACGGCAAATGAACGAATCGGGCCGTATCGCATCGGTCGTGGCCCATTACTACGAAACCGTCATCGGCCATTTCGCGCTGATCCCCTCAGCAAGCTCTTCGATTGCCGAAATCGGGATCGCCGCCGTCGATCCGGCGTTCAAACATCTGGGGGTGATGAACCGGATGTTCGATCTGCTCTGCTCGCTTGCCGGGTCCATGCGGCTCAACGCCCTCTACGGCGAAGCGATCATGCTCCACCCTTTCAGCCAGAGGGCCAATCTCCATCACGGGATGACCGAAACCGCCGTACTCCTGGGAGAAGTCCCCTCGACCATCGAAATCGAGCACCGCTACAAAGACGCTCAACGCAGCGGAGCAATGGTTTCGTATCTGTTTTTCGACCGCGACGAACGTTCACTGGTACTTCCCGAACGGTATCGCGCAATCATCGCCGCCACCTATGAACGCGCGAAGCTCCCCTTCAACGAGACGCCGATCCTTCCGGCCGGGGGTTCGGCTGCCGCGTACCGTTACAACGGCGCATTGGAAATCGGATCGCTCCTCATCGATACCCCCCTCTGTGCGGAAGATTTAGAAAGTGCCCTCGACGCACTCTTGTCTGAAGGCTGTGCGATGATCTATGCCGACATCAATCTTCAACGGTTTGGGAACATCGATGAAACGGTAGAGCTGCTTAACCGCAGCGGATTTTTTTATGCGGGGGTGATGTATTCGCTGCACCGGGGTCAGGATTATCTGCGCCTCCAGCGGAAAAATACGCGTAACGTCGACGAAGAACGGCTTCATTGCTATTCGGCATTCGGAAAATATCTGCTGGAGTTCATCCTGGAGGACGAACGGCGTATCAGTATGTCCGGATAACTTCGGAGAAAACCTCGCAGAGTTTCACGACCTCATCGATCGACGTCCGTTCGTTCGGGGCGTGGATCGTATCGTTCTTCACACCGAATTCGATGACATCGATCCCGTAATCGGCAATGAAACGGGCATCGGAAGTCCCTCCCGCGGTTGAATGTTTGGGTCGGATTCCCGTCACTTTTTCGATCGATGCGTCGAGGGTACGAACGATCCGGGTATCGGCGTTGGTGACAAAAGGCTTCGCCGACTGGTCGAGCTTGAGAGTATAGTTCATCTCTTTGAAATAGCGGTGGACAAAGTTCTCGACATCTTCCATCGTCGTTTTGGTCGAGTTGCGGATATTGAACATCAGCTTGAGCTTTCCGGGGGTGACGTTGGTCACCTCCATTCCGGCACGGATATCGGTAACGACGAATTTGCTGGGAGCAAAATACTCGTCCCCCTCATCCAGATCGACCCCAGCGATATGGGGGAGAACGTGGGCAACTTTATGGATCGGGTTGGTCGCTTTTTCGGGATACGCCGCATGCCCCTGTTTCCCGTGTTTTTCGATGACGCCGTTGATCGAACCGCGACGGCCCACCTTGATCGCGTCACCGAAGCGCTCTTCGCAGGTCGGTTCGGCGACAATCGCCGCATCGGGAAGCATGTCATGGGCCTGAAGGTATTTGAGCACTTCGAGGGTTCCGTACTTGGCCGGCCCCTCTTCATCCGAAGTGAGAAGCACGGAGAGGGTGCCGTTGAACGTCCGGGTCTCTTTGAGCGCCTGTACGAACGCGGCGACCCCGCTTTTCATGTCCTGAGCCCCGCGCGCGTAGATATACCCCTCTTTTTCGGTCGCGACGAAAGGATCACTCTCCCATCCTTCTCCCGGAGGGACCACGTCGACATGCCCCGCAAAGCACAAATGGGGACCTTCTCCGAAACGGCGATAGGCAAAAAGGTTCTTAACCTCTTCGCGGTCGATCCGGACGAAGGTGAACCCCTCAAGATACCCTTCGAGAAAATTGAAAATTCCTCCGTCTTCGGGGGTGACGCTGCGCGATTCGAGCAGTTTTTTAAAGAGTTTGATGACGTCCAATGCTATCCCTTACAACTGCGTCTCGTATTCCAGACGCAAACCTTGAGGCGTCATTATAAGTCCTCTTGGTTTGATTTTGCCTTCAGCGATCCGCGCACGGTCTTTTTCACAAAGCGGTATCAGGTTGTGATGCGCCCCTCCCGTTCCGACCGTTTTGGCATTTCGGATCAATGCCCCGCAAATGACGCATTCGCAAGCACTTACCTCGCGATAACGCTTGATGTACTCTTTTTGATGGGCCAGTTCGAGGACATCGTACTCTTTGGCCAGGTGTTCCCTCAGGCGCTTGGCATTGTCGAGAAAACGGCGGTCCATGTGCAACGATTCGGCGAATTCGAGTCCGTAGACGCTGCTTCCCCTCCCCGGTTTGAGAATGCGGTCGTATACCAGCCGGTCAGCGGTTTCATCGTAATGAACGCTCAGGTGAAGGCTCACCACTTCCCTCAAACGGCTAAGTTCGGGGATCATGGAGAGCTGGTGCAGATGGGTCGTCATCAGGAAAAGGGCACCCCTGCTCTGAAGCTCGATAATCGTGGATGCGACGATCGCCACCGCCGAGAGCGTCTCGGTGCCGTGGCTGATTTCATCTCCCAAAACCAGTGAGCGGGAAGTGGAGCGGCTGAAAATCGTATTAAGCTCGAGCATCTCCACCCCGAACGTCGAAAGTGATTTGGCGACGTTGTCGCGCGACATGATACGGGTATAAACGCCATCGAAGAGTGCAAATTTCATCGACCTCGCCGGCACGAAAAAACCCGCCTGCGCAAGGACTGCCGAGATACCGATGCTTTTCATCAACGACGATTTGCCGCTGGAGTTGATTCCGTACAGCAAAACGCCCCGCACATTCGCCCCGTCATGCACGCGGGAGTCGAGCATAACGGTCTGCGGATAAGGCAAATCGAGATAGTCCCGTTCTCCCATCACGATGTCATTGGGAACGTAGGCAATCCCCTGCAGTTCGACCAGCAGATGCCGCAGCCCCATCGCCTGGAAAAACGCTTCGTTCGCATCCGGCACGATCGTGGGCCGAGTCAGACCGTAGTTTTGGGCGTTGTGCGCCGACTCGACCGCGACGTCAAGCTGGGCAATCCACCCGCTGAGCGCATGCATACGGGGTATCCGTTCGCCGATCCACTCGCGCTTGGCGTACAAGTGCATGGCCTCTTCCCAGCCTTCAAACCAAATCTCCTCGGGCAACAGCAACACGACTTTATGGCGCACCAGATAATCGCGGATGGCCCTGAGCCGGGCAATCGCATCAAGCAGCTGCACAACGTTTTGATCCGACGCTTTGCGATTCTGGCAATGCCACCAGAGCAACTCGATATCCCCGATCTCCCGCAGACGCTCCCGCAACCATGCCGCATGAGGGCGCGCCGCCTCGATCCAATCGTACCGCTGCCCCAGCTCGACCGCATCGCGGATGGGCAAAAACAGCCTGAATCGCCCCAGCCTCTTTCCCATCGGAGTGCTCATCGTCAACATCACTTTCGAAATACTGGGCATCTTGGAATCGGGAGAAATCATTTCAAGCTGTTCGAGGGCATTATTCCCCAATTCCATCAATACCGAAGTATCGAGAATCGAGGGAACCGCATACGGAACGCCTTCTTGTGATGAGAGCATTTCCTGCGAAAGCAGCGACAATGCCTGGGCGCACAGAGGCCTCTGCTCCAGCGACAGATGTTCAATGGGGGTCAGAAGCGATTCGATCGCAAACGCTTCCCGGAAGAGCCTGTTTTGCTCTTCGCTATCAAAACATGCCGTGACGTACCGGCTTTCGAACATCGAAAAATTAGGTTTGATCTCTTCGAAATAGCGCGCTTCGCTCGCTCCGATGATGACACGGCCGCATCCGATCACAAACAGCAGGTGGAGTGCCCGGTCGATCACCGCATAGGGATGGGCCGGGTCCGAGGGGATTTCACACAGCCATCCTTTCATACCATAGGGTTCGCTCATGGCGATTCCGACGGCATAGCCGCCGACGTTCCTGTCGATGTAGAGCGAGGCGTAAGGTTCTGAAATCATTGCGTTATCCCTTCACAATAAAGAATGGTACGTGTTTAACTTTAGTTTTAGTAAGAATGGGGTTATAATCGCACATTTATACTCCATTCTAATCATTAGGATAATCTTAACATGAAACGCCCAACACCGGTCAACGAAGAAGTATTATTTGACGGACGCAGCCTGATTTCCGAAACCGATACCAGAGGGGTCATCACCTACGTCAACCGAAAATTTACCGAAATGACCGGGTATACGGCCGTCGAAGCGGTGGGACAACCCCACAGCCTGCTCCGCCATCCTGACATGCCCAAAGCGGCGTTCGAAGGGATGTGGAAAATCATCCAAAGCGGAAAAATCTGGGAGGGGTATGTCAAAAATCTCCGCAAAGACGGAAAATTTTACTGGGTCGTCGTCCATATCGTCCCGAAACTGGACGCCGAAGGAAGCGTGATCGGCTATATCGCCTCACGCAAAATGCCCGACCGCAGCCGCCTCAAAATCATCGAAGCGCAATACAAAGAGATGCTCGAAACCGAGAAGGCTTAAGATCGGATTTTCGTCTCGAGCCATCCCCGCGCACGGTAAACCCGCCAGAACCACCATCCCTTGATAAATGTCTCCACCGTCATCGCGACATAAACCCAGAAGATTCCCAGCCCCCCCTTCATCACAAGATACGAGGGGATGATCCGGAACAGCCACAGCGAAAGAATCGATATCCTCATCGTCGTTTTCGTCGCTCCCGAACCACGCAACGCCCCGCTGAGGACGAACGTCAGTGCGAGCGGAACCTGTGAAATCCCTACGAGTCTCAAATAGATGGACGCATACTCGATCGTTGCGGCGTCATCGGTAAAAATCGCGGCAAGGTATTCAGGGAGAGCGACCAGAACAACCCCCACCGTTCCCATGAACACCATCGCGATTTTCGCACTGATCACTCCCGAAGCGTAAGCATCGTCGTATCGACGAGCGCCGATGAACTGACCGGCCAGCACCATGGCGGCTACCGAGAATCCGAATCCCGGCATAAACGCCAGCGCTTCGATCCGCAATCCGATCTGATACCCCGCCAGCGCCTGCGTTCCGTACGAGGCGATGATGACCACAAACAGCAAAAACGACGAGACGCCGACAACCCGTTCAAACGCCGCGGGCAGCCCGATTGAGAATATCCGGCGTACATCCGCCCATACGAAAAGGGGGTAAACGTCCAGAACACCGCCCTTTCGAAACAACAGCCATCCGTATGCCGCGATACCGAACCCGTACGCGCATACGGTGGCGTATGCGGCCCCCGCGACCCCCATCGGCTCGAAACCGCCGTGACCGAAAATAAAGAGATAATTCAGCCCCGCGTTCAACAAGGCCGAAAATATTTTGATGACCAGAGAACTTTTAGTGTCCCCGGCAGCGGAAAGAGCGTTGTATGCCAGCGTATCGAGAAAAATCAGCCCCATCCCAAGACACAATATCTGAAAGTAGTCACTGCCCAGGGCGATGACGTCGCCATCCGAACCCATCCAGCGAAAGAAATCGGCCGCATAAAACCATCCGATGCTTCCGATCCCCACGGAACCGGCAAGGGCTATCCAGCCTCCGGCATAAACGACGGCCGACGCCCTGTTACGCCGGCCGCTCCCGATGTAACGCGCGATCAGGGCGCTTGATCCGACCCCAAAAAGAGTCATCATCGCCTGTATCACCATCATAAACTGCATCGACAGCCCGACCGCCGCGAGGGCCGCAGCCCCCAATACCCCTACCATCATCATGTCGATGAGGATCTGGATAATATCAAGAAGATGCTTCAACGCCGCCGGAACGGCAAGGCGCAAAACATGGCGCTTCATCGCGTTTGCGCCGCCCCCTGCAAGATCTGCGATACTTTTTCCATCGCCGTAAACAGTTCCTCTTTCGTTCCGTATCGCAGTTCCACACGGTTAAGAGGCACCTCCCCGACCGGATCAAAATCACACACCAGCACGTATGACTCGACCCGGACGACGTCTGATTTCATCTCCGCCCATTCAAGCGATACCGATGCCGTTTCTCCCGCGGCATGGACCACTGCGGCCGGGTAAAGCCGCGTCACCCGGGAGAGATCGATTTTTTTCTCTCCCTCTTCGAACCACAATTCACCGTTCATTCGATCTCCTTTAGCCTGTAATGACGTCGTAACCAGCCGTAGTAAACGGCAGCCGCGAGAAAAACGCTCCCTAAAACCAGGGTGATCGTTTCGAGTGAAACGCCCCGCTGCGCGAGGCTCCCTATCAAGATCGACGCCAAAGCGCCGACTCCCAGGAAAATCATGTCGTTGTAAGCAACGACCCGCCCGTAGAAATCACGGTGCGTATGATGCTGCAGCAACGTATAGGTATACGACCACAACGTTGTCGTCACGAATCCGACCAGTACCGCAGCGGCCAGGGATGCGTAAAAATTCTCCATAACCGCCGACCAAAGGGCGATTGCCGCCGCTTCGGCGACGAACAGCCATCCCAGCCGGGCGTTGTTAATCCAGTGTCCCAGCACCATCGGACCGATCACCAGCCCCAGTGCGCGCGCGGCGTTTTGGAGCCCGATCCCCAAGGAAACGGCGACGATGTCGGCATAATAGTGTTTTGCCGTCAGCGCTACCAGCGCGTCGAATGCCGTAAACCCCAGCACCGCGTGCAGAAGCATCAGGTGAACGACGACCCGGTTTCGGCCGATGTAGCGCATCGCCTCGCTCATCATCGCGGTGAATCGGGAGGGGTGGGCCGTTGTCTTTTTTTCCAGCTTCAGCCCCCAGGCCAACACCAAAACAACCCCGAACAATCCCGCATCGAGCAAAAAGGCGGGAACGACCCCGATCCAGTAAACGACAACCCCGCTGAGGGCCATCCCCAGAGTGTAGGACAGCGACCAGATGATCGAATGGATTTCGTTGGCCGTTTGCAGCGCCTTTCCTTCGAGTATGCGGGGGAGAAGCGACATCTCCACGGTAAAATGAAAACTTGCGGCCCCCATCCGGATAAATACCAGCAGATACAACAAAGGGAGCATCGAAACCGAATCCACACCGATCAAGGAGAGGGTACAGACGATTTCGATAATGGTGAGAATAATCATCAGCCGTCGGGGGTCGATCCGGTCCACCAGAACCCCGCTCAGCGGAGCCTGGAATACGCCGGGAAGAAAATGGAGCGCCGCCACCAGCGCGATCGTCGCCGCATCCGCTCCCATCTGGATCAGCAGCGTGTAGATGGCGACGTTGCTGAACCACGCCCCGAAATAGGCGATCAGCTGGATCGCCGAAAGACGCCGCAGCAGCGGTTCGTTTCGTAAAAGAGCCCAGTATCGTTTCATGAACGCAAGGGTAGCACATATAATCGAAGAAGCGCCCTAAAGTTTTTTTTCCGATAGACGATTTAGGGGTATCAAATGTTCCAACCTATCAGTAGGAGAAAAAAATGGAAGTTCTACAATCAACCGCAAAGATGCAGCAAAGCCAGATGGCGATGCCCAAAAGCGGCGGAGTCGAGGCACCCAGTACACAAAACGTACAGCAGATGCAGCAAAATCAGATGAATGAGAACAAAGCGTCTGAAAAAAGTAACGAGCCAAAAATCGCAAGTGGCGACTATCAAAAAGAGATGGAAAAACTGGTACTCGAGCTGAACCGCTCCCTCAATCCGTTCAATACGTCTCTTCGTTTCGGATTTGACAGCTCGTCGGAAGATTTTTACGTATCGGTGATCGATACAAAAACCAATAACATGATCCGTCGCTTCCCGGCGGAAGAAGCGCAAGTGATTCTTCCCAAGATCCAAGAGATAAACGGCCTGCTTTTTGATGAAAGCGTCTGAAGCCGGTCCCACGCCTTCCGAACCAGAAAAAGAACAAGAACAAGAAAAAGGATTTTCGATGTACAACAACAATCTTGCCTACAATACTTATATTCAAAACGACATCGTCGTTGAATCGCCGGCCAAACTCGTCCAGATGATGTATGAGGGGATTTTGCGTTTCAACATGCAGGCAAAACGGTGCATCGAAACCGGCGATATCGAGAAACGGACCTACTGGATCAACCGTTCTTCCGCCGTCATCAATGAATTGATCCATATTCTCGACTATTCCCACGGAGACGTCGCCTATTACCTGGCGGGCCTGTACAACTACCAGCTTCAACTGCTGATGGAAGCCGCGCTTTATAAAGACACGGCTAAAATCGACGAAGTCAACAATGTTATGAAAGGGCTCCTCGAAGCATGGAAAGAGAGCACAAATGTGGGTTGAACGCTTTAAAGCGGCCCTGGTGCTCGAAGAGCCCGACACGATCGCAGCACTGCTCGATGAAATGCCCCGGTTTGAAACCCGTCAGGAAGTAGAAGAAGCCGCTTATCTTCTGCTGCAGGCTTCTGAAATGATCGAACAGCAAAAACGCCTTACCGCTCATACACTCCAACATCTCAAGAGCACCATCGATTTTCTCAAATCATCCCAAACTCCCGCTGACTCCTCTTTAAATATCAAACTTTAACGCCATTCTCATTCTTTTTTTGATAGAATCGCGGTATTCACTCCATTCCATTTCCGATGTATGAAGTCCGGGGATCAATTAAGAAGGATACTGATTATGAAAAAAGAGGTCAAAAAAGTCGTTCTCGCCTATTCCGGCGGATTGGACACCAGCGTTATTTTAAAATGGCTCCAAGATGAATACAAATGCGAAGTCGTTACGTTCACCGCCGATATCGGCCAGGGCGAAGAGGTGGAGCCGGCCCGTGCGAAAGCGCTGAGCCTTGGGATCAAACCTGAAAACATCTATATCGAAGACCTGCGCGAGGAATTCGTTCGCGATTACGTATTCCCCATGTTCCGCGCCAACGCGATCTACGAAGGGGAATATCTCCTGGGAACATCGATCGCACGCCCGCTCATTGCCAAACGTCAGGCCGAAATCGCCCGTATTACCGGTGCGGATGCCGTCAGCCACGGAGCCACCGGTAAAGGAAACGACCAGGTACGTTTTGAAATGGGGTATCTGGGACAAAACAGTTCACTGACCATCATCGCCCCTTGGCGCGAGTGGGATTTGAACTCCCGTGAAAAACTCCTCGCCTATGCCGCCGAGCACGGGATCAAAATCGAAATGAGCGGAAAAAAATCGCCGTATTCGATGGACGCCAACCTGCTTCACATCTCCTATGAGGGGGGAATCCTCGAAGATCCCGCTGCAGAGCCGGAAGAGAGCATGTGGCGCTGGACGGTCTCTCCCGAAAACGCACCGGATGAACCCGAGTACATCGAGATCGGGTACGAAAAAGGAGACCCGGTCAGTCTCAACGGCAAAACCCTCTCGCCTGCGGTTATGCTCGAACAGCTCAATATCATCGCCGGACGTCACGGAATCGGCCGTGCCGACATCGTCGAAAACCGCTACGTCGGTATGAAAAGCCGCGGATGCTACGAAACGCCGGGTGGAACGATCATGCTTCGCGCCCACCGCGCCATCGAATCGATTACCCTCGACCGCGAAGCGGCTCACCTCAAAGACGAGCTGATGCCCCGCTACGCCAAACTGATTTACAACGGTTTCTGGTTCTCACCGGAACGTGAAATGCTCCAGGCCGCCATCGACAAAACCCAGGAAAACGTGCGTGGTACGGTACGTCTTAAACTCTACAAAGGCAATGTCATGGTCGTCGGACGCAGTTCGGACGTATCGCTTTTCAATGCCGATTACTGTACATTTGAAGAAGACGCCGTCTACGATCAAAAAGACGCGGCAGGTTTCATCAAACTCAATGCATTGCGCTTTATCATCGCCGGCAAGGCCCGTAAAAACAAATAAGGAACATCCATGAGCGGAACGATCAAAAAAATCGACCCCGAATCGGTCGAATTTAAAGAAGAACTCGAAAAAACAATTAAATTTACCGACAAGGTATGTGCGCAGTTCGGGTTTGTCTACAATCCCGATCCCGAAATCAACCAGGGAATCCAGTTCGGGTTGACCCGGAACAAACTGATCCACGGAAAGCGTTATTGTCCCTGTTTCTTTGTCACCGGGAACAAAGAAGAAGATCGCATCTGCCCCTGTAAACCGGCGCTGGAACACGAAATCCCCACAGACGGCGTATGCCACTGCCAGATTTTCTGTACTCCCGCCTACGCGGCTTCGCAGCTTAAAAACGAAGAGATCGAAGCGGTCGTGCACCAGCATTCACGCGGTCTAAGCGCCGAAGAGTGCCAAATCCTGCTGAACAAAAGCGATATCGACAGCGACGAACTTACCGCTCTCATCGAAGCGCGTACACTGGGCATGGTCGATTTTAAAATCGTCGACGTTCGCGAATGGATGGAATGGAAAATGGGCCGTATCGCGGGTGCAGACCACCTGGTTCCGACCAGCAGCTTTTTTCAAACCCTCAACGAAGCCGCGATCGGTAAAGACGAACACATCATCGTCTACTGCCACGTCGGAAGCCGCAGTGCACATTGCCAGCGGATATTGACCGACATGGGATACACCAACGTATCCAACCTTGCCCACGGAATCGTCTCGTACGGCGGCGAAATCGTCCGGGGCTGATCGAAGGGACCTGTATGAAAGTATTATTGACCAAAGACGTCAAAGGGGTCGGAAAAGCGGGCGAGATCAAAGAAGTCGCCGACGGCTACGGAAAAAACTTCCTCATCGGTAAAGGGCTCGCGCTTGCCGCGACCAATGAAGTACTCAAGAAGTACGAAGCGGAACAACGGAAAAAAGCAGCTGACGAAGCGGCGGAAATCGAGCGCCTCAATGCCCTGAAAAGCCGTCTTGGGGACCTCAAGGTCGTCATTACCAAAAAACTCGGTAATACCGGTCACCTTTTTGGCGCCGTGACAAAAGACGAAATTGCCGATGCGCTCAAAGCCCAGTACGGGATAGAAATCGATAAAAAAGAACTCGATGCCAAGCACGGGATCAAAACAACCGGCCTTCACGACCTGGATCTCAAACTCGGGCACGGTATCCACGCCACCCTTCATCTCGAAATCAAAGGGGAATAAGCATGTTCGACGCCACCACCATACTCGCCTATAAAGGACGCAACAAAGCCGTTATCGGCGGTGACGGGCAGGTGACGTTCGGCCATACCGTTCTCAAAAACAACGCGACCAAAATCCGCACCCTGCACAACGGAGAGATCCTCGCCGGTTTTGCGGGTTCGACCGCGGATGCGTTTAACCTTTTTGATATGTTCGAAGAACACCTGGCCCATCGTAAAGGCGAACTTATCAAAGCGGTTATCGACTTTTCCAAAGCGTGGCGAAAGGACAAAATCCTCCGCCGCCTCGAAGCGATGATGATCGTCCTCAACACCGAGCATATATTCATCCTGACAGGGAACGGAGACGTCGTCGAACCCGAAGACGGCGAGCTGGCCGCAATCGGCAGCGGCGGAAGCTATGCCATCGCCGCCGCACGAGCACTGAAGCACCATTCCGCCCTGGACGAAGAAGCGCTCGTCAAAGAGTCCCTCTCCATCGCTGCGGATTTGTGCATCTATACGAATCACAACATCAAAACTCTCACCCTCGGATAAGACGCATGAACATGACCCCCCAAGAGATCGTCGATTATCTCGACCAGCACATCATCGGACAAAGAGATGCGAAAAAAACGATCGCCCTGGCGCTTCGGACCCGGTATCGCCGATTGCTTCTCGATCCGGCGCTGCGCGAGGAGATCATGCCCAAAAACATCCTGATGATCGGTTCGACCGGGGTCGGAAAAACCGAAATATCCCGCCGGCTGGCAAAACTCATGCAGCTTCCCTTCATCAAAGTCGAGGCGAGCAAATACACCGAGGTCGGATTCGTCGGGCGGGACGTCGAGTCAATGGTCAGAGACCTGGTCATGACCGCCCTTGCGATGGTCAAAGCCGAGCATACCGAAAACAATGCCGAAGCGATCGAACAGTACGTGATGGACACGATCCTCAAAAAACTTCTCCCCGAACCTTCCCATTTTGCATCGGATACCAAACGGGAAGAATACACCGCATCCAAAGAGCGGATGAAAGAGCGTATCGCGAACGGCGAAATGGACGAGCGGACGATCGAAATCGACCTCCCGAAAGGAAACGTCGAATTCAACGATACCAACATGCCGCCTGAAATCGCGCGGGTTCAGGAATCTTTTTCCCGGATGTTTTCGGTTATGGGCAAAGAGGACTCCAAAAAAGAGGTAACGGTCAAAGAGGCCAAAGAAATCCTTCGCCAGGAAGCGTCCGAAACCCTTCTAAACCAGGAACAGATCAAGCGCGAAGCGCTCCGCCGCGTCGAAGAGGGGGGAATTATTTTCCTCGATGAGATCGATAAAATCGCCGTAAGCGCCCGAAGCGACGGACGAAACGATCCCAGCAAGGAAGGAGTGCAGCGAGACCTGCTCCCGATTGTGGAGGGGAGTATCGTTTCGACCAAATTCGGACCCGTCAAAACCGATCATATCCTTTTCATCGCGGCCGGTGCGTTTCACCTGACCAAGCCCAGCGACCTGATACCCGAACTACAGGGACGTTTTCCCCTGCGTGTCGAGCTCGAACCGCTCGACGAAGAAGCGCTTTATCAAATTCTGACCAAACCGAAAAACTCGTTGCTCGAGCAATACAAAGCGCTGCTCGCAACCGAAAACGTAACCCTCGAATTCGATGATGCGGCGATACGCGCCATGGCAAGCTATTCGCAAAAAGCCAACGACAAAACCGAAGACATCGGTGCCAGACGCCTTCATACCGTCGTCGAAAAAGTTCTGGAAGAGATCAGTTTCAACGCGGTTCTGCACCGAAACACCACGGTCACCGTCACCGCCGAAACGGTCAATGCCATTCTTTCACCCGTCGTCGAGAACGAAGATCTCGCACGCTACATTCTCTAAAGGATTTCAATGAGCAAAGCCGGATTCGTAGCTCTAGTAGGCCGTCCGAACGCGGGAAAAAGCACCATGATGAACTGGCTTTTGGGCGAAAAGATCGCCCTGGTAAGCCAAAAAGCCAATGCGACCCGAAAACGCTCGAACGCGATTGTCATGCACCACGACGACCAGATCATTTTCGTCGACACTCCCGGACTGCACCAGGCCGAAAAACTACTCAACCAATACATGCTCGAAGAAGCGCTCAAAGCGATCGGTGACTGCGATCTGATCGTCTATCTGGCCCCCGCTTCGGATAAAACGAGCCATTACGAAAAATTTCTCGAACTCAATGCGCAAAAACGTAAACACATCATCGTCCTGAGCAAAATCGATCAGGTGCCTCAGGCCGAACTCCTCAAAAAAATCGGCGAATACAACCGTTTCAGCGACCGTTTCGAAGCGCTGATTCCGATGTCGGTAACCAAAAACGTGGGCAAAAACGATCTGCTCGACACCATCGTCAAACACCTCGAAGAATCTCCCTACCTCTACGATCCTGATAACCTCACAACGGAGATGATGCGGGATATCTACAAAGAGTTCGTCCGCGAAGCGATCTTCGACAATATCAGTGACGAAATCCCTTACGAATCGGACGTCATGATCGACAAGATCGACGAAGAAGGTCCGATCGAACACATCCGCGCGACCATCATCGTCGAAAAAGAGACCCAAAAAGGGATCATCATCGGCAAAGGGGGAAGCGCCATCAAACGGATCGGCCGCAGTGCCCGTGAAAAAATCGAACGCCTCGCCGGACGGCCCGTCTATCTCGATCTCTTCGTATCGGTAAAAAAGGGATGGAGTTCGGATAAAAAAACTTTGAGTGATTTGGGATACGAATGGTAAAAATTCTTGCATCGGTTATAGTATCGTCGGGGTTGCTGTTCTCTGCCGAAGTGATTACGCTCTACAAAAGCGGCGGTAAAAAACTGATCGAAAAAGAGACCCTGAGCACCTCGTACTGGTCGGGAGACGTCAACCGTAAAGACCTCCGTTTCGGCTATTTCGAGCGGGCTTTTTCCCTCCTCTCGTGCAACAAGGAAAAAGGGGTGCTCGAACTCTACGCCCCCGATGCCCAGAAACGTTTTTCCCTTAAAAAACGTTACGGTGCCCTTACCGGCAAATACGCGGGGGACAAAATGGTCGAAGGAGACCTTCGGACCCCCATCGGGATTTATAACCTCGTCCAGAAGAAAAAAACGGTCGATCCGTTTTACGGACCGATGGCGTTTGTCACATCCTATCCAAATCTCTACGACCGTATCCGCGGCAAAAACGGTTCGGGGATCTGGGTCCACGGCGTTCCCCTCAGCGGCACCCGCGAATCGTTTACCCGTGGGTGTATCGCGATCAACAACAACGACCTGATTCAGCTCGACCGCAGCATCAATCCCGCCGACACCCTGCTCATTATCGATTCGGCACCCAAAAAGCCTGTCGAACCCGCGGCATATTCGGCGATACTCGCGGGACTGCACCAATGGAAATACGCCTGGACCTACAATGATCTCGAAAGCTATCTCTCTTTTTACGACCCTTCGTTCAAACGTTTTGACGGAATGGGGCTATCGCAGTTCAAATCATTTAAAGAACGGATTTTTGCGAAAAACGAAGTCAAAACGATCACGTTCAATAATATCAATATCATCCCCTACCCAGGGGAAAAACGGAATCTCTTCCTTGTCACGTTCGATCAGGTTTACGTCAGCGACAGCCACCGTTTTGAGGGGGAAAAATCGTTGCTGGTCGCCCTTAAAGGAGATAAAACCATCTCTATCCTGACCGAAGAATAATCGATGCGACTTCTCGCCTTCGCATTTTTGGTCTCCCTCGGATTGCATGCGTCTCCATTCTCTCTCATCAAAAAAGAAACCCGAACGCCGAATACCCAGACGCTACTGGTCATCGGGGGGATTCACGGGAACGAACCCGGAAGTTATTTCGCCGGCGCAATCCTTTCCGAACACTATCGGATCACCAAAGGGAATCTGTGGATTATTCCGGATTTAAACCGACAAAGCATCCAGGAAAACAATCGCGGAATCAACGGCGATCTTAACCGTAAGTTTGCCGACATCTCTCCCGACGATCCGGACTATGAAATCGTCAGAGAAGTCCAGAAAATCATCGTCAGCCCCGAAGTGGGACTGATTCTCAACCTTCACGACGGACACGGCTTTTACCGGAAAAAATACCTCAATACGATTTTCAATCCCAATGCATGGGGGCAGACGTGCGTCATCGACCAGCAATCGCTCGACCACGACCATCCTTTCGGCCATCTCGACCACATCGCGACCCAAGTGAGCCGAACCCTCAACGGAGGGCTGATCGAGGACCACCATTTCTTCGATGTTCGCAACACAAATACGCGCTTTGACGACGAAGCGATGCGCCATTCGCTAACCTATTACGCCGTTACGAACCACAAACCGGCGTTTGCTATTGAAACAAGCAAACATCTCCCTACCCTTCACCACAAAGTTTTTTATCAGCTGCGGGCCATCGAATGTTATATGGAGCTGATGGGGATCGAATTCGAGCGATCATTCAGTCTTGAGCCCGAAGCCATCCGGAATCTACTCGAATTGCGTGGAAATTTAACTATTAATAACAATTTTTATCTAAAAATGGAAAATTTAAGAAACAGTTTAAGTTTCATTCCGCTAAAATCAGGACGAAACGATTTTAAATTTTCCCATCCGTTGGGAAGTGTACGAAAAAACAAGAGTCACTACGATCTTTTTATCGGGAACCGGAAAATCGCTTCTCTGCTCCCGAACTATGCGGCAAACGACGACTGTATCAACGAAGTGAGCGTACAAGCTGACGGACAACAAAAAACATTATCTGTTGCTACAGATTTTTTTGTAACGGACGATTTTAAGGTCGTCAACCATAATCCCGGCATACGGCTTAACGTCATCGGTTTTACCGCGCGTGGGGTGAGAGACGAAAGCAACCTGCGCATACGGCGGGAAGATTTGGATACTAATTATTCCGTCGATACTTCCAAAAAGAGCTATCGGCTGGAGTTTTATCGGGAAAACCGTTTTTGCGGGATGGTCCTTGTACATTTTAAATAGGATAAACAGAGGATGAGTAAAAGCAAGCAGCAGACTTATTCGACCATCGTTTCGACCAACCCCTACAAGGGCGACTGGTACGTTGGTACGTTCAACACGATCTCGAAAACGACTTCACCCTCTTTTTCAAAAGAACAGTATGCCGTCTCCTTTCTGAACACCAAAGGGTTTATCTATACCCTCGTGGGTATCAGCAAAAATATCCCCGACGAGGACATCTATGATGCCCTGGAGACGAAAGTCTACGAAGACCTGGCGCTGGACATGGCGATCGAATACCATATCAAGCACATCGAAGCGCCGCAACGCGGGAGTGAATCGGAACGTTTTTTTCACACGTTCGTCGTCGATCCTCTGACTCTGGAACAGGAATTCGCGGGTGTCGTCGGCGAAATCAAATACGTTGACCAGATCGTCCCCGTTCCGTTGCTGCTCAAATCGCTCTACGTCAAAGACCTGATCGAAACTTCCGACATCCACTGTTTTATCTATTTTCAGGAAAATGACGCCTTTTTCTGTATCTACAACGAGCAGCAGTTCGTCTATGCCAAATCGTTGAAGTATTCGCTCAAACAGATGCACGAACGCTTCTGCGAACTTCTCGGTGAACAGATCGACTTGATGCAGTTTGAGCGGATGCTTGTCGAAGAGGGACTTAACGCCTCCCATCCCGAATATCAGAAAAATCTGATCAAACTCTTCGGAGAAATTTTCCTGCACGTCAGCGACGTCATGACCTACGCCAAACGGGCTTACGACATCCAAAAATTCGATCAGATTTTCATCGGTACTGGGGCCGGAAGCGTCAGCGGCCTCGACGAATACGCACAAACCTATCTTGGGATCCGGACCTCGCCTTTCGATTTCAATTACGGCTTCAACACGGGCGGATCGCGGGTCGATCAGATTCACCAGCTGATGCACCTCTACGGACGAATGGATGCCGATGAACGCTACGAGTGTAACTTCACCATTTTCCACCGTCCTCCCCCCTTCACACAGCGAGACAGCGGAAAAATGATTCTCGTCACCGCGGCTTCCCTCACCGCCGCACTCCTTTACCCCGGCGTGTATTGGGGGCTTTCGTACGTCGAAGAGTTCCGGCATGCCTTCCTCAGTAAAGAATACGAACAGGTCCATATCGAGAAAATGACCCGGGAAGCGACAATCAATTTGAAAATGGCCAACCGCAACGCGGCCGAAACGCTTCTCAACGAACAAAAAACGGCATATCAGCAAAAGCAGGACACCTTGGTGCAGGTCCACGACAAAAAAGTCAATTACCCGATGAAAGCCAAGATCATGGCCGACTTCACCCGTAGTTTCAACCAGTATCGCGTACAGCTCAAAAACGCTTCCTACACCGAAGATCAAAACGGAACGCAGAAAGTCTTTACGTTCGGCTTGGTTTCACCCTCGACCCAAAATATCACGGCGCTCCTCAAACATCTCACCGATGCCAAACGGGACAAATACGACTTCGAGCTGAAACTGATCTCGTTTAACGAGGAAGAAAAGTCCTATCTCGGCGAACTCAAGGCGGTAATCAAATGAAGTTCAATATCGAAGACTACCTCTACGCGCTCGACCACTCCCTGGCGCGAAAAAGCGAACGCGACAAGATGATGCTTTTCATCATGATTTTCGCATCGCTGTTCGCATTTTCGTATCTCTTTTTGTGGGAAAGTTCCGAGGCAAGCTTCAACGTTTCCCACGAAAAAGCGGTCAAGGTCGAAAATGATCTGAACGTCGACAAACAATACCTCGCGGCGAATCCTCCCGAGCGGATCAAACAAATCGAGCAGGAAACAATCGAAATCGAACGCCAGCACGCGCTCTATATCCAGTACAATGATTACATAAAGCAGCAGCTTGAACAAATTTCTTCCCTCTACTACGATGAAAAAGTATGGGGGGCGTATCTTGATTCCGTATCGCGATACGCCAGAGCCTACAATGTAAAACTGGCCAAATTCGGCAATACGCTCCAGACCGACAAAAGTTCGTTCGGGCATGTTCTTGACATCAACATCTCTTCCGAAGGGCCTTATAAAAACACCCTTAAATTCGTCAACGCACTCGAACAGAGCTTTCTCGTCGTCGACCTCCACGATTTCAACCTGAGTGCCGAAGAGAAGCTCAAAGGGAATCTGAATATCTCGGTATGGGGGATTGTACGCCAATGAGACCGTTTATCTTCTTGGGATTACTGAGCGCCCTGACGCTGCAAGCAGCCCTCACGACCGCCTCCCCTGCAGCCGCCTCACCCCTCGTGCCGGCACCGCAACAAGACAAGGAGCTGGCGTGGGTTGACGAGCAGATCCGCTCGATCCTCCCCGCAAGGGTCGGAATCTCGGACAGCTTCATCAATTCCCTGCGTGATCCGGTCAAACTCAAAAAACCGGCAGCTACGGCAACCCCGTTACAAGGCGGCAACAAGCTCCTGCCTCCTCCGAAACTGGGAAGTACCCTTACTCCGCCGCCGCCGCAAATCGTCGAAGAACCGCTGCGGTTGATGGCGCTGATGAACCAATCGGCCCTGATCAGCGGAAAATGGTATCGCGCCGGTGAAAACGTACGCGGATACACTCTCAGCGAGATCAAACCCTCTTCGGTACTGCTGACAGGGAAAAAAGCCCAAAAGCTGATCTTGTTTTTGACAAAACAAAACAACAATATTAAAATTAACACCAAATAGGAAAGTATCATGACATCCGTAATCAAACACCATGCACGCGCGTTAATGTTATCCGGTCTTGCGGCTGCCCTCCTCTCCTCCACCGCATTACAGGCGGACTGTACCTATGAACTTTTCAATATCTCTTCGGTCAAAGGGACGACCGTCGGCGAATTCGTCGATCAACTGAGCGAAGAGTGCGGGATGAGCGTCATCGTCGCCGATCCCGAAGCGGAAAAAGTCCTTGCCAAGGCGATGAACAAAACCTTCCTGAAAAACCTCACCATCAATGAAGTGCTTGATCTTATCATCAAGGAAAACGATCTGCAGTACACCCTCCAAAACAACGTCCTGAAAATTTCGTACCTGCAGACGAAAACCTATGCGATCGACTACATCATCTCCGAACGCCGAGGAACCGGCAGCGCCAACATTACCCTCAGCTCCAATACCGGATCAGCCCAAAGTACAACAGGAACGTCATCCGCTTCGTCTTCATCTTCGTCCGGCGGAAGCACGAATCAGTCAAAAAGCAGCACATCGTCCGAATCGGGAATAAAAATCACGTCTAACGACGAAGTTCTGTTCTGGGAAACGCTTGACAAAGAGCTTGAAAGCATTTTGAACCGCCCTGAAGACACTTATACCGCCAAAACACCGATGATCAATAAAAACGCCGGTCTTATCACCGTCACCGCTACGGGCGCGCAGCACAAGCGTCTTGACGCCTATTTGAACGATCTTGAAAAAAAGATGCAGACACAGGTCCTCATTGACGTCAAAATGTACAGTGTCGTTTTCAGTGACGCCTCGTCGACCGGTATCGACTGGTCCCAGCTATACGCGTTGCAGAATATCAAACTCGGGTTCGATTACGTCAGCAAAAACAACCTGGTCGAATATACCAACGACGGGGATCTGCTCGGAACGACCTCCTTTACCACGATGGGCCAGCAGGCGGTAAACAACGCCCACGCGTTTCAATTATCCGCTAAAGGGAGTCTGAACGAAGTGATCAAATTCCTCAAAACGCAAGGCGATGTCTATGCCATTTCAAACCCGAAAGTGATGACCCTCAACAATCAGCCGGCGCTGATTACCGCCGGGACGGAGCTCTTTTATAAAACATCGCAATCCAATACTCTTGCCGGAGGTTCAACCGGAACAACATCCCAAACCGAAATCGTCAGTTCGGTTTTCTCCGGCGTTTTGCTCGATATTACCCCCGAAATTGCCAAAGACGGTACGATCACCTTACGGATCAACCCTTCTATTTCGGAAGTGGCAAGCGATATTTCAGCAAACAATGCCGATCGTAAAATGCCGCCCGACCTGAGCCGCCGCCAGCTCTCGTCGGTCATTTCGGTCAAAGACGGCAACCGGGTCATCCTAGGAGGACTCATCAATACCAAAAACGTCAATGATACCAACAAAGTTCCGCTGCTGGGCGACATTCCCGTCCTCGGTCATCTGTTCAAACGCGAGGGAATCACGAAGCAGACCGAAGAGATCGTTATCATCATCGAACCGCACATCGTCAAAAAAGAGTCCGACAAACTGAGCCTGAGCGATTTGGGCTACACCCGTCTGGGGAATAAAATCGAAGAAGAAGCGAAGCAGGACACCAAATAAGGAAATGGTAGAAAACTCCCTTTTCTCAAAACCGCGCGATCTGTTTCTCGACGTCGTCAACGCCAGGGACTACGTCCAGATCGACAGCGTCTCGCATATGTACCAATCCCTCAAAAACTCGGTCGAAAAACCGCTCAAGATGATTCTCCTTTACGGAAAACCGGGGACGGGGAAAAGTATGCTCCTGCACAAGCTCCATTACGATCTTTCCAAACATCAGAAAGTATTCATGGTCGAAACCCCGATTATCGAGGAAGAAGATTTTTTGCGCGTTCTCGCACAACAGATTTTCGGACATTCTCCCAGAGAAGGGATCTCCCTGAACCGTTTCCTTGAAATCGCCAGCGCCCTTTCGCTGCCGAACGTCCCGATCGTATTACTGGACGAAGCGCAGCTGTATTCGGCTTCGCTGATGGAGAAGATCCGTCTCATTTCCGACGCCCGCGCCGTGAAATTTGTCATCACCCTCCACAAAACGGACAAAGAGGACGTCATCGCCAAAGAGCATTTCCAGACCCGTATCTGGGAGAGCATCGAACTCAAAAACGCGACTCCCGAAGAGCTGAAAGTGTACGTCCAGAAAAAACTTCTCAAAGCCAACTGCTTCGATGTCGCCAACATGTTCAACGACAAAAACATGAAGCTTATCGCTTCACTGACGCGGGGGAACTACCGGGAGACGAACAAACTCCTGTTTTCCCTCTTCGGCCTGTATTGCTGGTACGAAGAAAATCACCCTTCCGCCATCGGCTACAATGCACTCAAACCCAAATGGATCGAAATGGCCGCGATCCACACAGGACTGATCCGTGCTTGATATCCGCGATCTCGAACGGCGCTGGCTGAAATACAAACTCAAACGCTATCTCCCCTATACGGCGGCGGCATTGGTCGTTCTGGGAGGAGTCGTCATGTTCCTCCTCCCCACCCGCGAGGATTCCCTCTCTTCTGTCGCAGAATCGAACGGTTCTGAGCGATCGTTATTGCCTTCCTCTTCAAGAGCAGACCTCAACACCACCGTGCTCGAACCTTCCATGGAATTCGTCGAAACATTCCAGGGGCCGCTTGCCGCACACCCCGCACAAGCCGCCGCAGCTCCACGACTTCCGGCTCAGTCATCCCTTCCTCCACCGAAAATCCTTGAAATGCCCGAACCGCCGCAAACCGTTGGTTCGAGCCCGAAACCGGCCGTAGCGGGCGCTCAGGGCGAGCGGGGACTGCTCATCAACCGTAATGAGAGTAAAACCGATATCGAAGAACTCCAAAATCGCTTCAAGGAGACGTCCAACGCCAATCTCGGCCTCTACATAGCCAAATACCATTACGATCGGGGCAACTATGCCGAAGCGTATAACTATGCGCTCAAAACGAATGCGATCAACAGCCGGATCGAGGAGAGCTGGCTGCTGTTTTCAAAGGCGCTTGTCAAACTCGGGCGAACCGAACAGGCGAAAAAGACCCTCCAGCTGTATGTCCAGCAATCCGATTCGGATGCGGCCAAAGCGTTGCTCAATTCCATCGAGAAAGGGGCTTTTAAATGAGAAGGATCGTGACGGCTGCCCTGCTTTTTCTGGGTACGGTATCGCTCGCGGATGCGGGAGCCCAGCTCTATTCGCTCTATCAACGGGGACTCTACGCGCAAGGGTGCGATTTCGGCTACCGTTTCTTTACCCCGAACAAACGCAATGAAGCGTTCGTCTCGCTGGTGGGTTTTTCATGCCTCAAAGCCGATCAGATCGATCGTCTGGCCCCCGTCATCCCCGCTTTGCACGCAACCCCCGAATCCCGGGCCAACAGCGCCTATTTCTCGATGCTGCTGATGCAAAAAAAACTCCTCGCCCAGGCCCTGTACGACAACAAGCCTCTTAACGGCCTCAAATTTCCGACCAGCAGCCATCCTCTCTCCAGGGTGTTCGATTTCTACCTGCGCGATTCCAAACCGGCCGAAGCGGTCAAAGAGTATGCCGATCCCCAGGATCCGCGGCGATTCTACAAGCTCTACACCGCCGAAAACAACGGGCGCAAGAGCATAGCGATCGATGAGTATTATGATAGAATATTAACTTTTCATCACGTGTATTGATAAAGGACGGATATGGATCGTATCACCCATGACTTACTCGAAAAACGCCATATCACCCAACAGCAGATCGAGCGACTGACGACGCGGGGGGTTCAGGACGATACGATCCTCGAAACCCTCAGCAAAGTCGGAGCCGTATCGGTCAACTTTATCAAACGCTTCATCGTCGAGCAGATCCGTCTCGGCCGATACGAGCTCTCGATCATCAAAAATTACCATTTTCTCGACGAAGCCTCCATCCTCGCCCATCTCGCCGAAGTGATGGAGATCCCTTTTGTCGATCTCGATTCGATCGACATGGATTACCGTCTGGTCGAAAAGATACCTACCGTTCAGCTCAAACGCTACAACGTCCTGCCCATTTCGCAGGATGACATGTACGTCACGGTCGTTTTTTCCGATCCGCTCAACATCGAAGCCCAGGAGTCGGTTCAGCGTCTTTTCCCCCGTAAATCGCTCAAAGTGGCCGTTGCCACCGAAAAACAGATCCAGGCCTACCTGTTTAAAATCGAGCTCAAAGACAGCGTCAAGGAACTGGTTACCAACATCCGTAACGAATTGCGCAATATCGGTACGATCGAAGAGCAGCAGGAAGCTTCGTCGATCCTCCAGCTTATCGACGTTATCCTCAAAGCGTGTATCAAAGGACGGGCCAGTGACATCCACATCGAACCGACCGAAAAAAACTGCGTGGTTCGGGGACGGATCGACGGGAAACTGGCGGAAATTTTCATCTTCGACCGCGACATCTACCCTCCCCTGGCATCCCGAATCAAACTGTTGGCCAACCTCGATATCGCCGAACGCCGGAAGCCCCAGGACGGCCGTTTCTCCGCCGTCGTGATGGAAGCCGAATTCGATTTCCGTCTTTCCACGCTGCCGACGATCTACGGCGAATCGATCGTCATGCGTATCCTGGACAAAACCAAAGCCCTCGTGAAACTCGAAGACTCGGGGATGGACTCGGTCAGTTACCAGAAACTGATCAAAGCCCTTCACGCACCGTTTGGGATCATCCTCGTCACGGGTCCGACGGGAAGCGGTAAAACAACGACCCTGTACGGAGCGCTGAACGAACTGCGTAACGTCGAAGACAAAGTGATCACCGTCGAAGATCCGGTCGAATACCGGATGAACCTGATCCAGCAGGTACAGGTCAATCCCAAAGTGGGGCTGTCGTTTGCCGACGCGCTGCGTTCCATTCTCCGTCAAGACCCCGACAAGATCATGATCGGGGAGATCCGTGACCACGAAACGCTCGAAATCGCGGTAAAAGCGGCGCTGACGGGGCACCTTGTAATCTCGACGCTGCACACCAACGATGCCATCAGCGCCATCGCCCGGATGGCCGACATGGGGATCGAACCCTACCTCATCAGCGGTGCGCTCGTTGCGGTTCAGGCACAGCGGCTGGTACGAAAAATCTGCAAATTTTGCAAACAGGAGATCGAGATTCCCCAGACGCTCCTGCAGGAATATTCCGCCTACATACCGCAGGGAACGGTTTTTTATCACGGTGCGGGATGCAAAGAGTGTAACACGACAGGCTATATGGGGCGCGAAATGATCTGTGAAGTGCTCCCCATGAGCGAAGAGCTCTCCAGCATGATCGCGCGGGGTTCTTCGAAAGAGGAGCTCACCAAGCAGGCCCAAAAAGAGGGTTTTGTCGGAATGTTCGAAAACGGCATGGCCAAAGCGGTCGCCGGCGTGACGACGCTCGATGAAATTTTGAGGGTGGCGAAAGTATGAAATATTTTGTAGCGACAGTCCTGTCCAAAGGGAAAAAAACCGAACACGGTTTTTATGCGGAAAGCAAAAAAGAGGCCCATTACCTCGCCAAAATCAAATTCACGGGTATGGTGATCAAAGTCGTGGAGGCCGCGCCTCCCCTGGAAGATCAGCTGCGGCGTTTCAAGGAAAACCTCTTTTCCAACGTCCGTAAGCGCAAACTCAAACAAGACGCCCTCATCGCCGCCGTCCGCCAGATGGCCGTCATGACGAACGCGGGGATTTCGATCCACGATTCGCTCCGTGAAATCGCCGACGCGACGACTGACAAGGTCCTTCAAAACGTTCTAGGGACAATGGCCGAAGACATCAATGCCGGGCACAGCCTCTCCAACTCCGCCAAAAAATTCGGGTATGAACTGGGTACCCTGACACTGGCGATGATCGAGCTGGGAGAGAAAACGGGGAACATGGCCGAAGCGCTCCACAAACTTGCCGACATGCTCGAAGAGATCCGCCGGAATATCATCAAATTCAAAAAGGCGATGGCGTATCCCCGAAACGTCATGATCGCGATGGCCATCGCCTTTACCGTCCTTATTTCCTACGTCGTTCCGCAGTTCAAAGCGATTTTCGAACAGCTGCAGGCGGAGCTTCCCCTACCGACGAAGATCCTCCTTTTCCTCGAGCACCTTTTCAATACCTACGGCCCCTACGTGCTCGCCGCCCTGATCGTCTTTTTCTTTGTATTCCGCTACATGCTCAACCACAACCGCGAATTCCGTTACAAGTGGCATCAGCTCCTGCTCAAGCTTTACCTGATCAAAAACATCATCATGTTTGCGACGCTCAACCGTTTTACCCTGGTTTTTTCCGAACTCGTCCGTGCCGGTATTCCCATCTCGGATGCGCTCGATACCTCCATCGGGATGATCGAAACCCTCCCGCTGCAAGAAAAGCTCCTCACCGTCCGCCAAACCGTCGAAAAGGGGGGAACCCTCTATTCGGGGCTGGCGGAGACAAAACTGTTTGAGAACATGATTATCCAGATGATTTCGGCAGGGGAATCGAGCGGACAGCTTGACGCCATGATGCAAAAGGTTATGGAATATTACAAGATGCGCTTTGATGCCATCATTGACGGTCTTTCCGAAGCGATCGAGCCGATCATGCTGCTGCTCATCGCCGCGATGGTGGTACTGCTTGCGCTGGGGATCTTTTTACCGATGTGGGAGATGGGGAACGCCGTTCAGGGACGCCGTTAAGCGCGGTCATTCCTCTTCGACCGCCCCTTTTGCGACCAGGGCGTTGTAGGTTTCATCCTTGGGGATCAGTCCCGCTTCGTAAAGGAACTGGGAAGGGACGAAATTGCTCTTTTTGATTTTGTCGTATTTGGCAAAACTCAGATACAGCCGGTCTTTGGCCCGTGTGACGGCGACGTAGAACAGCCGTCTTTCCTCGTCGATGCTGCCGCTGCGACTCATCAGTTTACGGTTGGGGAATCGTCCGTCCATCAGATCGATGACGTAGACTTCCTGATATTCAAGCCCCTTGGACGCGTGAATGCTCAGCAGGTGGACCCCTTCACCCTGCGTCAGATCCTGCGACCCCAATACCATCGCGTTCAAAAACCTCTCATGCTCTTTGTAGGGGCGGGAGAGTTCAAACAGCAGTGTCGCCTTGCGCAAAATCCGTTCTTTCGCTTCCTGCTTCGCCCGTTCATCGACAGCACCGTTTTCGTTCATCGCCCGGCGGTGCGAAAGCTGCTCGACGGTGTGGGCGTACAACGCCGAAACGGCGATTTTCTGCACCGCCGCCTTAGGTTCGGAGAGATTGCGCAGCTGCCGGAAAAGAGCGTACATGTCATTGAGAAAAATGGCACTCTCTTTGGTCAGTTTCGGGTGTTTGAAAATCGGGTTGGTCAGAAAGGTCGAGTCGATGGAGAGCTTGGCAAATCGCCCGGCGCTTCCCATTTCGGCATAATCGTCAAACAGCCCCAGCTGATGGTTGAGCTTGCGTTTTTCAAACGGATTGCTGATCTGGGTGTCGGGCGAATAAAGCCCCCGGAAAAACGACCCGTGCCCGAGCTTTTGAAGCGCGACGAAGAGCTCTTTGGCGACCGCGCTCCCCACCCCTTTGGCATAATCGAACAGATGGATAAACGCCATCATGTCCGATTCGTTGACCAACAGGGTATAGATGTCCAGCAGCGCCTTGACCTCTTTGGAATCGAAAAAGCTCACGCCCCCCCGACGGCGGCAGGGTATCCCCAGTTCGCGCAACGCCGCCTCGATCCCGTCCGCCGAAGCGTTGTTCCGGAAAATCACCGCAATCTCGTCGCGCTGCGTTCCCGAATCGCCAATCATCTGCGCGATCCCGTGATACTGATCGAAGAGCTCGTCGTAAATCAGCAGCGTCGGGTTCTGCGCTTCGCCGGTACGGGTCACCTCGAGGGCTTTGGGGTAAATCCGTTCGTTGTAGGAGATCACCGTATTGGCCAACGAGAGGATCGGAACGGTGGAACGGTAGTTTTTGTTGAGCGTATAGACCTGGGCGTTCGGATAGTTTTTGCTGAACGATCCGATAATCGAAATGTCGGCCCCGTTAAAGGCATAAATGCTCTGGTCGTAATCCCCGACGCAGAAAAGCGAGGGGGGTTTCATCGCGTTGATCAGCGTCCCCTGCAGCGCATTGGTATCCTGATACTCATCGATCAGCACCTCTTTATACCCAAGGTCGCTCCGCTGCGCCAGATCGCGCATCAACAAGAGCAGGTCATTGAAATTGACGAACCCGTACTCTTTTTTCAGCCCCTCGAATTCGTCGACAATGTCGGCATAAATCGCCGCATAGAGGGCGTGCTCGTCCTGGCGCGTCGTGATCCACTCTTCGAACGTGACGGAAAGTTCGGTATTCTGGTAAAATGAATAAACATCATACAGATAATTCGCACCGTATGCGGGTGTGGCACAGTCGATGTGGCTGAACGTCCGTTTTTCGTAAACGCTGCGAAAGAGGGTTTTGAGCTCACGCTGCTGCTTGAGAACCACTTTCCCCTCTTTGCGTTTGAGCCAGCGGTAACTGACGGCGTGAAACGTCCCCGCATCGATTTTCGACGCGATTTCCCGCCCGAAAAAAGCGGCGACCCGCTCGACCATCTCCTGCGCCGCTTTGTTGGTAAACGTCAGCAATAAAATTTCATCGGGCCGGACCCCCTGCGAAAGTAGGTAGGCAATGCGCCCGACAATCGTCGACGTTTTACCCGTCCCTGCCGAAGCGATGATCAGATTGTGACCGAACGGCGCGGTAGCGGCGGTGTATTGCTGGGGGTTTAGACGAGAAAGAGGCAAATCGTTCCTTGGGAAAGTCGGTAGATGAATCGAATTATACCCATGCGAGTTGAATTTTCCAATTCAGAGGCGTTGCGCTATAATTCGCGAATATTTTCCATGAAGGCTTATTTATGTCCGCTACCCATTATGATCCTAAAAATATTGAATCGACGTATTACCCCATTTGGGAGCAGCGGGGGTATTTTGAGGTTGACGGCAACCGTGCGATCCAAAAACCCAACAAACATTTTGCAATCATGCTCCCTCCCCCAAACGTCACGGGATCGCTCCATATCGGGCATGCGCTAAACCACACCCTCATCGACATCATCACCCGCTACAAGCGGATGGACGGTTACGCAGCCCTCTGGCAACCGGGGACCGACCACGCCGGGATAGCGACCCAAAACGTCGTCGAAAAACAGCTTCTCGCCGAAGGTAAAACCAAAGAAGAACTCGGGCGCGAAGCCTTTTTGGAACGGGTCTGGAAATGGAAAGAACACAGCGGCGGAACCATCGTCGGCCAGATGCGCAAACTGGGCGTCTCCCCCGCATGGAGCCGCGAACGCTTCACGATGGACGAGGGGCTCAAGCAATCGGTCAAAGAGGCGTTCGTCCACCTCTACAACCAAAACCTGATCGTACGCGGGAACTACATGGTCAACTGGTGTACGCATGACGGAGCGCTCAGCGACATCGAGGTCGAACACGAAGAACACCAGGGAAATTTTTACCATATCCGCTATCCCTTCTCTGATGGCAGCGGCCACATCACGGTCGCGACGACGCGTCCTGAAACCTATTTCGGCGATACCGCGGTCATGGTGCATCCCGATGACGAACGCTACCTCCACCTGATCGGGAAAAGCATCACCCTCCCCCTCATCAACCGCGAAATCAAAATCATCGCCGACAGCCACGTCGACCGCGAATTCGGAACCGGCGTCGTCAAAGTCACCCCCGCACACGATACGAACGACTACGAAGTGGGCAAACGGCACGATCTCGAGTTCATCACCGTCTTCGACGAAAAAGGGATCCTCAACGAC